>JAKATQ010000043.1 GCA_021818665.1 Nanobdellota archaeon
TCACATAGACGTACATTCGTACGCCTCGACTCTTGCTTCCTTATACGATTCGTTATAATGAAGTGCATGCGTTTGATAAATCTCTATAAGGTTGGGTTTCTTTATAAAGCTTACTTAACTTGTTGGTAACAGAAAACGGGTCCGATAGAACCAATGCTTTTTTATACGCACGGATTTCACTGATTATTGAGAGTTAATACCAAAAGTTGGTACTCCTGCAAACGTTTAAATAGTAAAACCGGTATTAAATAATATTATTATCACACAATGATAGTAAAAGAATAATATAGCAGACAGAATGTATGAGGAGAAAATCGTCTATGGCCTTCAAGGACAAGTCATCCGAGAACCCAGATGAAGACTATGAGCTCGAGAAGGATAAAGACCTTCTAGATTAAATGCTCGCGGGTATAAGAGTAAGCAGTGGGTTGCCAAAGACCATCGTTACCAGTACTCCTAGGAATATCCCCGGAACAAACGGAAGTCCTATCCTGACTAGGACTCTTCTTACGCCATGGTCTTTCAGTCTCTGTATCTCTTCCTTTGTCAGGCCTATGTTCCTTCTGCGTACGACCAGTTTTGAATCCTGCGTATAGATGTCCTTAGCCAGCCAGTCGCCCTCGGTAAGCTTGTCTACGCCAACCTCAGAAAACATTATATCGTTGGCTATCAGGTATATGTATCTCATCGATACAAAAAGGAACGCTTCGAACGCCAGCAGGTAACTCAACGGCTGTGGGACATATAAGAGAATTAGCACCGTCGCGGCTACGCCTAAAGCTATAAGTATCCCATCGTAATACCTAAGCTTCTGCACGAGATGCCGTGCTCTTACCACGCCGAACACTATGGTCCCTATAAGCCCATAGAATCCCCCGAAGATGAGTATATTGATGAATAGAGCTATGAACGACGACGTGGAATTCAGATCAACGGACGTGAAGATAAAGCCTAAGCCAAGCATGAGCTTTACGTCGCCGCCAGCCCACTGCCCGAGTGCGTACATGAGATACGAGAACCCGAAAAGCAGTCCCACCGACGCCGGAAGGAACTCGAGGCCGGATATGGAGTTCGATGTTATCGCCGAGAGCAGCGTCAGGAGCGCCCCGCCTATTATGAGCAGATAGCTCATGAAATCTGGGACCTCGCGGGTCTTTATGTCGAAATAAGAAGCGAGGCCGAGCACTCCTACGGTGAATATAAATATAAACGAATCTGTATACGATATCATATATGCTATACCTAATTGGTACCGGTTTATATTATTTAAGCGACATCCCGCACAGAGCACTCGAAATATTAAGACGTGCTAACGAGGTTTATCTGGAAACTTATACGAACGTCGGGAACGCGGACTTCCTGCCTGACATGGAGACACTGATAGGGAAGCGCATAAAGAAAATCGATAGAGAGCATGTAGAAAGCGACTTTCTAATCGAACGTGCCGCGGCTAGGGACGTTGTCCTTCTCGTGCCGGGAGATCCGCTCTCCGCGACGACGCATGTCTCTCTGCTACTCGACTGCAAAAAGCGTAGTGTGCACTATGAGATAGTGCACGCGTCGAGCATATTTTCTGCGATTGGCGAGACTGGACTGTCGCTGTATAAATTCGGCGCGGTGTGCAGCATACCCATATACTCAGAAAACTTCAGGCCGGAGAGTTTCTTCGACGTGATATCAAAAAACTTGGAGGCCGGACTTCACACGCTGGTCCTTATGGAAGCTAGAAGCGAGAGCGAGTTCCTCGGAGCTGACGACGGGATAAACCTGCTCAAAGCCATAGAGCGCAAGCGACATGCAATAACCATAGACTGGGACAACGTAATGGTGGCCTCGCGACTCGGCTCCAGTGAAAGCGTCATCGTACTGGCGGCCGATTCTAATCTTGCGAAAAGGCCGCCGATATCCATCGTCATCCCAGGAAGAATGAACGAAACGGAGAAATCGGCCGTGAGAGAACTTGTCGGTGGCCTATCTAAGTAGTCGAAACCGGTAGGAACTGCGATTGTATACAATATCTGTAACCGCTGCTTATGTTTATGTTCATCCCTCCGTAATATCCAGATTGGGATGATACTGGATTCACTGTCAATAGAAAAGGCAGCTGCAGCGCACCGCCGTTCGGAGCGAATGCAAGCAAGACGGACGACGTGACGTTTATGTTCGGTGAAGTCTTTGCGATGCTATTTGCCAGCTGTATATACGCATTTGCGCCCTGCACGTTTAGGTCAAGCCATGCAAGATATCCTTCGGTGGTGCCGTTTGACACGAATCCGTTGCCGATATCCACTGCGCGGATGTACTCCGTTATGTTCGCCGGCACTGGCGGCGCGAGAACTGTGCTGCTGAAACCTGGGATTGACAGGCTGATTGGAGCCACGGAGGCCGTTGGAAAAACAGGCGGGGTCGCGCTCGTGCTCTGATTCTTGACTATTACCGGATAATCGGCATAGGATACATCATTGAAACACGCCGTGAATTGTATATCGCAACCGCCGCTAGACGGTGCGGTAAAATTCCATTGTACCGGGTCGCTAGTCCCAGGGTAGACCATGACGTTTATGGCAGAATCTCTCGTAGGACATCCATACGGGAGCAGGGACACCGTAAACGGCCTAGTCCCATTGTTTGTAATCATCGAGACCACGTGGAACTGTTGCGATGGATACAGCGACCCAAGTTGGTCCGGCGATGAAACGCTCATGCCTATCGGGATTATATTCTGAGTCTGGTTAGCTGATTCTAGTGACAGTTTGCTGAAGAATCCCGAATAGTAAAGATAGCCTACGATAGCTATCACTATTATTATGAACACTATGACGATTCCATTGCCGCTCTGGGCCCTTTTCACCATAAAAAATCGTTATTCACTGGCAGCTTACTATCGGGCCGGATAAGTAATACTGATAGTTGTAGGTAGCGGATATCATTATAAGATTCTGCGTCGAGACGCTTTGATTAGCCGCGGTTATCTCCAGCGGCAGCCCACCCGATACCGCGGCCTGATTCACGTTATTTATGGTCAGCGTCAGATCGTTGCCACTCCTTACAAGCGGCAGAGAGCCCTGCGAACCATAGAACACGGATGCTGATGAAACGCCGCCACTGGCGTCTTTGATCGTTATTGTAAGGCTGGATATCTGACCATTCGGGGAGCTAGTCTGTGACCCAGTGTAAACATTTCCGTTGTAATAAGCCGGCGCGAACGATATACTCATTGATGACTGTGCTGGTCCGGAAGATAGACCGGTTTCTATCTCTAGCGGAGTCGCAGTTATAGTGAGGAAACCTGGAACGGGGTTCTGCTGCGGCAAGAGAGTCTGTATCGTCGCGGAATTTATGCCATATGGGTACGTGACCACGTCGGTGGTGACGTTTTGAGTATAATTCTCGACGTAAACGGCGAACGTGGTGCTAGATTGCTGGTTTGCCTGCTCGCATGTGACATTGAAACCTGCCGAGGCTGGCGAAGGCATCGAAGCGGGCATCTGTACGGTCGCGGTCGAAGTGCCTACCGATAGATAACTGGAAGAGCCTGCAGTGAGGTCGACTGTGGACGTTATCTGTTCAGGGAAAGGGTTGAAATAAGTGAGCCCTATGGATCCGGAGTGGCCATAAAGAACCGGACCGGAGATGGACGCGGTTGTAGAAAACGCGTTTGGAGAAGAACCATGGTTCTGCGGCAGCAAGCTGTTCAACTGGCCGCTGCTAGCGAGGTATATGACCGCTATAAGGATTATGATTATAACGAGCGCCAATGCAACGCCGGCTCCCGCCCCACGTTTATTAGACATATCTAATCGATGCGGTTTAAGTATTTAAACTTTAGAACAATTCGCCGTGTTTATGGCGTGTAGTATTGCACTATGTTAAGCGATATAGGAACAAAGCCGTTCTGTTCGTAGGTGTAACTGGTAGATATCTCGATGTTTCCTGTAAGGTAAGGGATGCTGCTGGAAGAGAGCGTCTGGAGCTCCTGTGGGCTGAGCGAGATCGGAAGCACTAGATTTGCGCCGCTGGAGCCCAAGAATACGCTTGTATTGTACACCACCGTACCGTTAGGATATGACCTTACCAGATCGAAGCCCAAGGTACGGGCGTTGGTCAAGTTGAAGTCGTTAGATGGCATGGACACATTTATGTGTACGGGACCAGAGACGAACCCGTTCGGGTCCGCTATCAAGCCGAGCTGCAACTGGACATCGTTGCCGTATATCACCGGCACGGCTATAGTTGTTATATTTACAGGACCGGCAGTATTGTGAAAAGACGACGTTTGCACCGCAGGATAATCGTTGGAATTGAACGCATTTTGGGACACGAACTCCAGGGTCTGCGCAGCCGAAGAACCGTAAGAGTATTCTATATAGTAACCAAGGTCCTGGCTGTAAGGTATGTTCGCGTAAGCGCCAGATGATGGTGCGCTCAGAGAATACGTCTCAGGGAACGTACCGCCGGTAAGGAGGTTAGGGATCTTCGTGCACGGGCTAGGCCCGGAGACCTCGTTTGGACTGGAAGCTACGGAAAAGAACCCGAGGTTATCCAGACACAGTTCTATGTTGTTTGCGTCCTGCCCGTTAACGTTATTGGAAACGTAAAGCGTGACCGCGAAGTTCGTCGACGGAGAGACGCTCGAAGGACTGCTTACAGACGACACGACTACGCCCTGTGTCTGCGGACCGCTGTACGCAGTGGAATAAAGGCCTATGGCGCTTAATATCGTCGGCGCGTATAGGAACAGCAGCACGGCTATGACCATTATGAAAGCCACCAGAAGCAATGTGCCTCCGCCGGCGCCCTTTTTCCCGATGTTCATTGTTACCATATCAACACGACAAACTCTCGTTAAGCACGACGTATGTGAACGAGGACATGGATTGTATATAGTTGTAGTTCAAGTAGGTTATTATCGGAACGGTATCAAAGTGCTGGGCTGGCGGCAGGCTCGTGACCTGCGGCAAGACGAAAGCACCAGAACTGCCGCTGAACTGGTTCTGCTGGATCGGGGTCACTAGCGTGCAGTTCCAATAAGACGAGTTCGGCAGGATGAAATTAAGCCGTCTTCCGCCATTTGAGGAAGAACACGTGTAGCTGCCTATAGTTATGGGATTCGGCCAAAGCGATTTTGGTATGAAAACCGATAGCATGTTTATCACGTAGCTTCCTGTCCCGTAATTGTCTATGGCTATGCTAAGCGGTATGGATCCTGTATTTGTGGTTATCGGCAGGGGCTCTGATGCGGAAATCGTTATTTGCAGGGGGCCCGGCGTTACGAAATTGACTGATTTCTGGTTCGGCTGTACGGCCTGCGAGGCAGATTCGAGCTGCTGTGCGAAGCCACTGTCCAGGAATTCTATCGGATAGGTCGTCGCGGCGCTGTAGTTCTTGACCGTGAAATTCGCACCTATTATGCCGACGGATGGGACCGTGACAGTGCCGCTCGACGGCAGAACTTCTCCCGGCAACGCCCCGGGACAACTGGCTTCCAAGTTGGTGTGGTTTTCTATGGTCTGCTGCGGCAGTATTATGCTAACGAATTTTGAATTGGGTGGGATGTTCGGTGTAAACACTGTAGTAGCCATGCAATTTGTGCCTGCTGCGGGGTCGCTTGGGTTTCCACAAGATTCGTTCAACAGTATAGGATTATTCGTATCAGTTCCGAGAGGGACGTTGGCGGTGTTCTGTACCGAATAAAAAAGCTGGCCGGGGCTGCCGCTTTTTGAGGTAAGAAAAAGCGCTTGGTAACTGCCGAATATAGAGTTGACAGTTCCGGGTGCAGGAGTCAGCGTGAGGAAAGAATTGAAAGTAGGGTAGACGTTTTGAACGGTAGCCGACGTGCTATAGCCTATGCATGCTGTCCCCGAGAACGCCTGCACGACGCACCCGATGTCGCCTGAGAAACCGGAGAATAGCGGGGATAAAAAGGAAGATATGCCGTTTATGAAAGGACTGTAGAACGCCTGGTCTTGATATGAGAATACCCCCCGGTGGTTTGTCAGAGCTGGCCCTATAACAAGAAAGCCGACTATCGCTATCAGCAGCAAGCCTATAACGAGATATGCTATCTTCTTGAAACCCTTATAGATGGCAGTTCCTTGTACAAGGGCTGTCTCTGAAGCGACTTGTCTCTTCAACTGGGTGTATTCCAGCTCCTGTATTCTATTCTGCATGCCGCGTTCTTTATCGACCATCCCAGCTATTCTTTTGTCTCGCATTCGCGCGAAAAACCCGGGCGATTTAGGCGGTTTAAGCACTTGTGGAGTCCCTGTACGCGGGACTCTTTTGTCTGCTGAGAACGCGTTTCTGAGTGCGCCGCCCAAACCGTGCGTCTTTTTGAATTTCTCCGCCTCTTCGTTACTGGCAAAGCCCGCGTTTTTACCGGTCATCTTGCCCTGTTTATCACGCCATGGCCTGTGCCAGCGGGTCTTTTTGTCCTTTATAGATGACGAACCCACTATCCAGTCTTGATTGTCATTGTCCGACATACTAGATACTGTCAACGACAATATTTAACGATTTTAACCGTGAAATCATCGA
>JAKATQ010000044.1 GCA_021818665.1 Nanobdellota archaeon
TCCGATCTGGTAGAGAGGGATATGTGGTTTACATCCGGAACTCGACCTTCTTTAAGAAGATAAAGAACGGACCTGCAATTAAAGTACGAAGCGGGCAAAGTCGTATTTACAGATGATTCCTTACATAGAAGCTTTAATCAGTTACCTGATAACGACCCGATCAAGAGCGATTTTATCAGTTTCCGAGCACGCCCGTGTAAACTATATATACGCTGATAGCTAAGATATTACTTTGTCCAAACGTCGCTTCAAGATGCGGTGCTAAAGCGCTTTTTGGGCTTAAAATATGGTTAGCATTGTGGGGGGCGAGGAAAAAATGCCTGAGACGAACGATAAAGAATACGCTGACGAGAAGCCCGAGACCCAAGGTTCTCCAGACGGAAAAACCCACGACGATGACAGGGAAGACCTCAAGGAAAGGCTGCTCAGGCTCGCAGCGGAGTTCGATAACTACAAGAAGCGCGTACGGGCAGACGTCGATAACGCCAAGGACATTGGCAAGGCAGAAGTGATAAAAAGCCTTCTCCCCGCACTCGACGAATTCGAGCTGGCGCTGTCATCGATAGGCGATGGGCTAGGCAAAAAGGAGGGCAGGGGGTTTGAGCTAGTATACTCAAATATCAAGGATACTCTAAGGAAAGAGGGACTAAATGAAGTACCTACAAACGGAAAATACGACCCTTACAGGCACGAGATAATCATGTCGAGGCGCGACGGAGCTGAGCATGGGACTATAATCGAGGTCGTAAAGAAGGGATATACGCTGAAAAACATCCTTTTAAGACCTGCGGCAGTGATAATATCCGATGGCGCCGGCGGAGAAGATAGAAAAATATAAAAATTACCGTATGTTTATAAAAAACGTGGTTATAAAAACGCGCAGTGCAAGTGAGGAGGTTGTGTTATGAAAATAATCGGCATAGATCTTGGGACATCGAATTCCGCGGCCGCCGTACTAGAGGGCGGAAGACCCACAATAATACCTAGCGCCGAGGGGACGTCGCTCTACGGTAAGGCGTTTCCTAGCTACGTAGCGTTCACAAAGGACGGCCAGAGACTGATAGGGGAGCCTGCTAGGAGACAGGCGGTCGCCAATCCCCAAGGGACCGTCACGACCTTTAAGAGGAAGATGGGCAGCGATTACAAGTACAAAGTGTTCGGGAAGGAATACCGGCCGCAGGAACTTTCGGCGATGCTCTTGCAGAAGATAAAAAACGACGCGGAGGCTTTCCTCGGCGAAACTGTAAAAAAAGCAGTCATAACCGTTCCCGCGTATTTCAATGACAACCAGAGGCAGGCTACGAAAGACGCCGGCGAGATAGCCGGGCTCGAGGTAGTCCGGCTTGTAAACGAGCCTACCGCTGCGTGCCTAGCTTATGGTCTCGACAAATCAGACAAGGAGATGAAGATACTCGTATACGATTTCGGCGGGGGGACCCTTGATGTCACAATAATGGAGTTCGGGAAGGGCGTCTTCGAAGTAAAGGCTACTAACGGGGACACGCAGCTTGGTGGGACGGACATGGACAATGCGATAGTCAACTTCCTACTACAGGAATTCAAGGGCAAGAACCCTTCGATAGACCCATCGAAGGACCTACAGGCGATGCAGAGACTCAGAGAAGCTGGGGAGAAAGCTAAGATAGAGCTCTCGACGGTCGTGAACAGTGACATAAACCTGCCGTTTTTCGCGAAAGACGGGGACGGCAACCCTGTCCATTTCGAGTATAAATTTACCAGAGCGAAACTGGAGAGTCTAGTCCTGCCGATAATAGAACGTTCTGCAAAGCCCGTGCACAGCGCACTCGAAGACGCAAAGCTCAAGCCGAACGACATAGACAAGATAATACTGGTCGGAGGACCGACGCGCATGCCGGTAGTACAAAAGTACGTCGAGCAACTGCTCGGCAAGAAAGTCGAGCGGGGAGTGGACCCGATGGAGTGCGTAGCCCTTGGCGCAGCCATACAAGCCGGCGTATTGACGGGCGAAGTCAAAGATATAGTGCTTTTGGACGTCACGCCCCTCACCTTAAGTATAGAGACTATGGGTGGCATCGCAACGCCTCTTATAGAAAGGAACACGACTATACCCATCAAAAAATCGCAGATATTCAGCACAGCGGCAGATTTCCAGACCAGCGTCGACATCCACGTGATGCAAGGCGAGAGGACGATGGCTAAGGACAACGTCGATTTGGGAAGGTTCATGCTCACGGGGCTCCCGCCCGCCAGGAGGGGGATACCGCAGATAGAAGTCACTTTCGATATAGACTCTAACGGCATACTCCATGTGACTGCGAAGGACAAGGCTACCGGAAAGGCTCAAAGCATGGATATAGTCGCGCCGCACAAGATGAACAAGGAGGACATAGACCGGAAGATAAAGGAAGCCGGCGAATACGAAGAGCAGGACAAGAAGTTAAGGGAACAGATAGAAACAAAGAACCTGGCGGAGTCCCTCGTATACACCGCCGAACACACACTTGACGAGTACAAGGACAAGATATCCGGAGAGGTCTCAGAAACGGTCAAAAAGGCGAAGGACGACCTGGAAAACGCCATAAAGAGCGACGACTACGACGGGATAAAGGAAAAGACAGAACAGCTCAAGAGGGCTCTTGAAGAGATAGGCGCCAGCATGTACAAGGAAAGCGGCGCTGGACCGTCCGAGGAAGCCGGCGATAAAAGCAGCGACGACGGGGGCGCTGAAGGCAACACTACCGACGCCGATTTCAAAGTGGAAGACGATAAACGGGATCAATGAAATGTATAAATTGATCGGCTCACGGAAATCCTGATGGCGGCGGATTATTACAAGGTACTCGGCGTCAACAAAGATGCGAGCCAGGACGACATAAAGAAAGCTTACAGGGACTTGGCGTTAAAGTACCACCCGGACCGCAATAAGAGCAAAGATGCAGAAGAGAAGTTCAAGGAGATAAACGAAGCCTATGCCGTCCTAAGCGATGCGGAAAAGAGAAAACAGTACGACGCCTATGGTCCCGAGGAATTCAACCAGAGATACGACCGTGACACCATATTCAGGGACTTCGATTTCGATAGCCTCTTTAGGAGCATGGGAATGGATTTCGGTTTTGGCGGCTCCGACGACATATTCAGCAGGTTTTTCGGTGGCGGCCGTGGAAGAGACGAACGCTCCGGCAATGACCTGCTGTTCCAGACCACCATAAGCCTAAAGGAAGCGGCTACTGGCGTAACTAAGACGGTCTCGATAAAACACCTTAAAAAGTGCCCGGAGTGCGATGGCACCGGCGCAAAGCCCGGCACGGGGACGGTAGAATGCAAGGAATGCGGTGGAAGCGGGCGGATAAAACGGGTAAGCCGAACGCCTTTCGGGGCGATGCAGACCATAACTACCTGCCGCAGGTGCAACGGTGCTGGCAAGATTTTGAAAGACCCTTGCTCTAACTGCAACGGGACCGGGAGCAAAAGGGGCGAGGATAAGATCGATCTATCGATACCGAAAGGCGTGGATTCTGGGATGCGACTCAGGCTGCGCGGGATGGGAGATCACGGCAGGGATCAGAACGGTGATGCCTATGTCGAGATATCTGTCGCGGAAGACGACGTTTTTGTAAGGGACGGCGACGACATCCATCTAAACCTCCACATCCCGTTCTATCTCGCAGCCCTTGGCGGCACTGTAAAAGTCCCCACGCTCTACGGCCCTTACGAAGCGAGAGTGGAAGCCGGGATGCAGACTGGCGGAAGGATAAGGATAAGTCGTAAGGGGATGCCTAAGTTCGGCGGCGGTGGCTACGGGGACGAGATTGCCACCGTTATAGTCGATGTGCCGAAAAGGATGACCGAAAGTCAGAAAGAGCTTATACGAAAGTTTGCGGATACAGATACGGACCATGGAAGCACCGGGGACAGGAAACGCAAATTCGGGTTTTTCTGACAAATACGCATAAGAGTTTACAGGCAAAAATCAATCAAAAAAGAACACGAAAACGAACTCTTTTTCAGCGTTTTCTTTTACAATAAAAAAATTAAAAAATAAAAAATTTTATGTTGCTGATCCTGCTGCGGTTCCTGTCGCAAAGTCGTATACTGTTCCAAGCGATTCGACTTCACTGTACCAGACTTCTGCGGACACACTGTACCTACTGCCTATAGTAGGACAATTGCCTGCGGCTCTTATTAAGTCACTTCCGCCATTAACGACGGGCTGCGAACACGGTGCAGTCTTTGTACACACAGGGCTCATCCAACCAGTACTATTGGTGTCAGTACCATTCATGTCGTATGATACTGTCCACTGGCCTCCTTTAGAGGGAGCAGACACGCCGGTTGATGTGGTGGCCGACAAGTTGTAGAAGGTCACCGAAGCTCCTGCGTTGTTACCTAGTTTCAGGTAGAACCCTGTGCTGTTGCATGTAGCTGCGAGCCCTACGAATGGCGCGAAGCCCGTTATGGTGTTTCCCGCACTGCTCGATGGGCTGAAGATGCCCAGCGAGTACAGGACAGCAGCAACGATTACGATGATGAGTATGGCCCAGCCATAAGTCATCATGTATTCCAATGCTGACTGTGCTTTTCTTTTCATAGAGAGGATATGATTTGGGGCTATTTAAGGCTTTCTATTTATGGCGTCTTCTGTCAGCCTACCGTGAACGGAAACGACACGTATATCTGCGGCTCGCTTATCTGCTGGGCCGTGAAACTGTAGATGCCCGCCGGCAGCAGCGGGACGAACGTGGACACGTTGTAGGAAAACGTCCTGTTCTGCTGGACCAGTGGCGCGGTCGTGCCGTTCGTGTACGTCAGATAGACCGTCACGTTCCCGGAGAAGCCGCCGCCGAAGAGCTCTGTAGGCTCGCCGTTCTGCGATTTGTTCGCGTACAGGTATGCGAGATTTATCGTGGTGCCGTTCTTGTATACCGCCATGTTGCCGAGGCCGAATGATTCGTTGGCCGTGAGGCGCGTGTCTGCGCCGCACGAGACCGCGTTTGTGCCCGAGACTAGGACGCTGGGGATGCCGGAAGAAGGCACGAGGAACACGATTATGACGCCCCTCGACACGCTGAAATTATAGTTCTGCGTAAGAGTCTGGTTCAAAAGGAATACGTGGCGGATCGCCGAAAACCCGGCGGAATTGGAAACGAAGTTTATCCCCTGCGCGGTCAGAGAGCACAGGTTCGACATCGTCTGCACGATCGTGTCCGTATGCGTGAAAGTCCCCAGGAACACGGACAAAAACCCCACCAGTATTATCACTAGGCTCACGTCTATAAGGAATTCTATTGAGAACTGGCCTCTCATAGAGTTTATTTGCCAGTGTCATATTAATAATAGCTGTGTTCTAATAACAGTATGGGCAGACGCGGCGGCTCACTCGAAAGCCTGTTGGTCTCAAAGCTCGTGGCTTCGGGCAAACAGAACGTATACCATAAGATGATGCAACTATCCACCCTGGCTTATCTGGAGACCGAACACGACCTGACGTACGTCGACCTGGAGGGCAATCTTAGGTGCGCAAAGCAGCGCAACTCCAGGCGCGGGCCGCAAAGATACGAGAACTGGCCGGCCGACATCGTCGTTAAGTACTCTGAAGACGGCCTTAACGTGTGCGAGATAGTCGAAGTCGAGACCCGTTCAGCCGGAGAATTCGGCAAAAAAATAAAGACGTTGCGCAAGAAAGAATCGAAGGTCGAGAAGGCCCGTCTTGCCGGCAGCGCCAACGCCGTCCTTTCGGACGTCGACGAGGTGCGTTTCTCTATAGCAATAAATGGGCTGAAACTCGGGGAAAATGGCGCCGGGGAATATGCAGAGAGGATCGCGTCCGAACTGGGCGAGGACAGAGGCCCGGCGGTAAAACGTCACCGCGTGTACGTCCTAAAAAAGGACGTTTACGGACTCTGCCGGGAAAGCATGAAGGCCGATGTAACGGGATGCCTGAGGATCAGAGGCGGCGACTGGAAGACCGCCATGTCCGGACTGCTCAGATCCTCATACGAGGACATGCGCTCATCGATACCTGCCCGACGGGACGAATTTTACAGGAGTGTTGACCTGTCTAGCCGCTAGCAAGCCGCTGTGAAAGCAGTAGACTTTCTATAGATTACCACGGGCCCCGCTTTCGCGCAAACAAGACTTTTATATGTTGATGACATCAGATTCGTAA
>JAKATQ010000002.1 GCA_021818665.1 Nanobdellota archaeon
ATCTCGGTAAGATTTGCATACTCGCTTTTCTTTTCCTCGTAAAACTTGCGCTCGCTTTCAATCTGTTTTTTGCGGATCTGCTCGTTCGCGAGTGAGTCCTCCAGACGCCTCAACGATTTTTCGGCGTCCCCGTTCGCGAGCTCCAGGGTCGCTATGCGGCTCTCTATCTTTATAATTTCGTTTTCATCTTCTATTATCGCTGCACTTGCTTCTGCCTTTTCTATGTCCGTGCCAATCGTTGATACAACGTCTTTTAGACCATCGAACGCGTCTGCATATTTGTTCAATTGCAGCAGCCTGTCGATATGCGTCTGTTTTTTTTGGTCGCTTTCTAAAATGAGGTCCTTAAGTTCGTCTTGTTTTATATAAGTTATGGCTTCGAACATCTTTATCGGCTCCGAGGAATCTATTTTGAGTACTCTTAGGACATAGTCGTTCAGGTCAGATGCACGGTTTTGCAAGTCGACAGGACGATCATCCTTAGATACGGTGTTCAAGGAATCGTCGTTCCTTACGCTATCATTGACTCGTTTAATGCCGCGCCTTATGCTGTACTCTGAACCGTCTTCTTCGAATCTTAATGTTACCGTGCCCTTTGACGCGCCGTTCCTCAGAAGGAACCTAGTCGTACCTTTACTTTCATCTATCTGTCCGAATAGAGCATATTGTACGCCCATGAGAATCGACGACTTTCCGCTGCCAGTGTTCCCGGTTATGACGTTTATGCCGTTACTGAATGATATACGAGTGTTCCCATGACTCCTTATGTTGTTCAACTCAATCTCTTTTATTATCATACTTAGTGAACATCTCCTTGGCCGTCTTTATTATCGAGTCCTCTCCCATACCGCGCTCTACGGCATCTATGAGGAACCTGGCAAGTTTTACATCATCCTCCTTGTATCCTCTCTTGAGCAAGAATTCTTTCTCTATCTTCTCTAGGTCGTTCTCCTTTATGTCTACCTTCACGTCGTTTTTATCCGTGAGTCTGCTGGAATTTATGCTTACATATGAATACCCCAGATCCAACGCGCTGCGCTTGACAAATGCGAGGTTCAGGTCGCTCCTGGTGCCATATATGCGACCATACAGTCTTAAGACGAGAAGGCTGCCATCACTCTTTTTTAGCTTTGACAGCATCTCGGATTCTATCGCCTGTGGTGTCTTACCGTTCGCGTCTATCTCGTGCACTTCTTTTTTTCGCGTGTCAAATACGAAATAATCGGTCTTCTTTATCCCGGACTCGTCATAGTCCACGATGTAACAGCCTCTGTTCGAATTGTCCACCATCTCTTTTTCGTCACAGTATTCCGTGGAACCAGGGTACTGAATGACGCCTTTGCCGTATGGTATCCCATCTTTGTGACCGTGCCAGTGGCCAGCCGCGTAGTAATCGAAGTCCTTTGGTAGGCTGTCGGTATCCAAATCCTTGAATTGCTCCCCAAGAGAAGATATCGTGTGGTGGAACGCGAATATTTTTATCCACGGGCGCCCGTCGATGTTTATTCGGAGGCGTTTGAAGATGCCGTCCTCGACGTTGCTCCTCTTCCCCGCGACCCCGCAGAGAAAAGCGTTCTTATAGGTCTCTCCGCCAAGCGTGAAGCTTTCGCCGTCATTCGAAACGTACCTCTTTGAATTGAGATTCGTCAAAAGGCCGTTCCTGTCGAACAGCTCTATTATGCTGTTTTCCTCCCCGATGCCAACATCGTGCGAACCGGGTATCACGAACAGTCTGATTCCGACCTGTTTAAGACGGTTGAGCTGGTCCGTGACGAACAATAGAGACTCGAGCGAAGGACTGCCTTCATTGAAGAGGTCGCCAGAGTGTACGATGAAGTCGACGCGTTCTTTTATCGCAAGGTCTATGAACTGCCTGAAGACATCCTTGAAATCCTCGTTCCTTGTCCGGCTCTTGTACACATTGCCTATGTGAGTGTCTCCGACGTGTATGAAGCGCATATTATGACAAGTTTATATCTTTTGCAATCAATACTATTAAGTATGTCCCAGATTTAAATACGAATCATGACAATATGAAAAAAAAGTTTGTTTACAACGAGACGGTAAGAATCTACGACACGGACGCCCAGGGCATAGTCCATTATGCCGGCTACTATAGATTCTTTACCGATGCGCTCGAGCAGTTCATATGGGACAAGCTCGATGGCAAATATCCACTCGTGAACGAACGTACATGGTTCGTGGTCGTGGAATCGAGCGCAAAGTACCACGCGTCCGCACGGCTGGGCGACAAGCTATCAATATCTCTGGTGCCGTCACAGCTCTCCGATAAGGCGGTACGTTTCGATTTCGTCATCCACAGGAAAACGGAACTTATATGTGACGGCTATATAACACAGGTCGCGATAGACAGGGAAAAGTGGAAGGCTACGGCCATACCAAAGAGCGTCATCGAAAGCCTTTTTCAAAAGAAGTCCTGAAGGTCCTCGTTCTGCAGGTTCTTTACCGTCATCCACGTCCTGCGTATGTGCTTTTTGAACTTCTCATCGGAGAGTAGCCCTTTTCGTTTAAGTTCATTCAGAAACTCAACGGTCTTAGGGTCGGATGGATATCCGCTGCCGAAATCATGACCGAGCTCTTTCTTTATCTCTGCGACAGCCCTCTCTCTCGCGGCTTTCGCAAGGATGGACGCGGCGGACACCTCTACATAGTTCTTATCCGCATAATTCTCTACGATCAAGTCCCTG
This sequence comes from Nanobdellota archaeon, assembly GCA_021818665.1. Lineage (GTDB taxonomy): Archaea > Nanobdellota > Nanobdellia > Parvarchaeales > Parvarchaeaceae > Parvarchaeum. The sequence continues at coordinate 2,709 of JAKATQ010000002.1, forward strand.
TCTGGTAATCTTTTCTGCACATAGTCTTTTATCTTTTTGGTATTAGCACTTGGACTGTCGATGATGACGGTCCTGCCGTCTAGATTCTTGGCTATATCACACATCGCATCCAACTCTAGGTAGTTAAGGTTCGTATTGCCGGCGTATCTGCTGTCGATGTACTCCGGACTAAGCTCTTTGAGCTCGTATCCAGAGCATTTTGAGGTTATCAGTTTTTCAAGGATAAATATTCTGCGTATCGACAGGAGCTTGGAGTCTTTTACACCGGCTACCTTGAAACGCGAAGCGGTGTCCTCATCGGCGCTGACGCCGGCAACCATAAGCGGGCCTATCACTGGCCCCCTACCAGCCTCGTCTATGCCTATTCTATTCATTTTTTATCATGTCCGGCTTCTTTGTCTCGTCTGCGCGGAACCTGGCGTGCCCGAACTGTATGATGCTCTTTATGCCCAGCTTTTCCAGACCGGTCGGCACATCGCACGCTCCATACGTGCTACCACCCCAGATATAAACATCAACGCCGGCGCCTTCGCTGAGCGCATCGGCTATGTCCAGGACATGAAGCTTGAAGCCGTCAGGGACCTGTATAGCGACTTTGTCGTATCCCTTCTTTTTTATGTCACTTATTATGCTGTCGAAATCTATGTCGTACTTTTCAGTAAGATAAGCAAGGCCTTCGTTATACGTCTTTTTTTCCATCTTGTCTACCTGCACTTAATCTTGCATTGTACGCATTTATAACGTTTTATTGTTTATAAATAACCGACGTTGTATGGGCGCAAATAAGATAACCAAAGTCATCAGAAAACTAGATCTTCTGTACGGCTTCAAGCCGAAACGAGATAGACCGTTCGATATACTCGTGCACGGAATACTGTCGGCGAGGACCAAGGACGAGACTACATTCCCGGCGCAATACAGGCTACTTAGAGCCGCAAGTACGCCAGATAAGATGTCGAGACTTAGCATAAAACGCATAGAAAGACTGATATATCCGGTAGGATTCTACAAGACGAAGGCAAGGCACATAAAAGATACGTGCAAGTTACTGCTGACAGCGTTCGGCGGAAAGGTACCGCGCACGAAAGAAGAACTAATGAAACTATCGGGGGTTGGGCCTAAAGTCGCTAGCCTTGTGCTGGTGTGGGGTTTTGGCGTGCCCGTAATCCCGGTAGACACGCACGTGAACCGAATATCCCAGCGCCTTGGAATCGTGCCGATAGGTACGAAGCCGGAAAAGACGCAGGAAGTACTAGAAAGAGCATTATCGCCATCGCTCACTACGGTTGCGAATAAGGTGCTGGTGAAGTTCGGCAAGACGATTTGCAGACCTATCGGACCCCACTGTTACGAATGTCCGGTTTACACCTATTGCGCCTTCGATAAAAAGGCGTATTACAGACAACGTTTTACGAGTAAGCAGGACAACACTTATTAAGTGACTCGCAGTATAATTGATATGTCATATCGGGCATCTCGGACCATAGTCTTAAAAGCGATAGCGGCCGCGTTTGCTGATATCAGCAGGCCTCTAGCAAGCCTATCACTTTTGCTGATGGTAGTATCGCTTTTCCTGGTCTTTTATGTAGGTATATATGCCGCCCTGGGCGTGGCTATAGGAAACACGGACTATTTCGTTACCAGTGGGACAATAGCTACAGCATTAGCACTGTTCATGGTCGGGTTCCTTCTGATGTTCTTTTTCCTAAACGTAGAGTTAAGGCTGAAAGATCTGGTATACAGTCGGCGACCCTTCAAGAGCTCGGAGGCCCTTTTAGCCGCAATCGTGACATACCCGCAATTTTTAGTCTCCACGGTGCTGGAAGCCTTTGTCATAATCGGAGGGTTATTCTTACTCATAGTGCCAGGTCTTTATTTCGGGGCCAGAACGATGTTCTTCAACATATCGAATGCTCAGGAGAGACTTAATCTGGCGTCTTCTCTCAGACGCTCAATGGACGTCGGAAAACAGCATATATGGCTTTGTTTGGAACTGATTTTGATATATATAATCGCATATGGAGTAACCGCTTACCTGCTGTTCAATTTTGGCTTAGGCCTAGGTACGCTCGCCATCTATCTGATAATGATAACGGTCCTGTCTTTGCTGTCAAGCACATATACTTTAGCCGCTTACAATCTGTTTTCGTTTTTCAAGAATCAGGGAGAACGACAAACAGGTTCTATTCTATATCGTAAGGTCCTGGGCGCGGAGAATCGCGGAAAATACGTGCAATAGGCTGAAATGCCGTTCGCATGGCGTCAGGTGATAGCTCTTATTAATGATGTCTAAACCTAATTCCCATATGTCTAAAAACCCTGAAAAAGCGTAGATGGCCGGCATACCATTATGCAGTCCATCAGATACTTTGCCAATTCTCCGCTTGTATTAGTATCCCTTTGAGGACCTATTTAATAGATTCTCTTCGTCATCTTTTGAAAGTCTTCCAAATAGCCCCGTTCTTTTTACCATTGCACTTATGGGGATAATCCCTAGACGAAGTTTATTTATCTCTCAGCGCAGCGTGAAATAATCGCAAGTTGGTCATATAAAGCCATAACACCGATGCAGCGATAGACATTTTTGATGCATTTTGTTTTATAGACTGGTTTAAGAAGCTAATCGGCCAAAAACGACTTTGTCGCCTACTAAGCGGAAAGCGGAGAGAAAGCTTTATATACTACTAAATTCTCCTAAAATAGTTATAAAATCGTTTCGGCGTGAGGTTCCCTGCTTGGATATAGATGTATTTAACAGTCGCTTGTCTCCTAAGTATAAAATCATGAAGACTGAAGAGGTTGACGCTCTTCTAGCCAAATTTAAGATAGTCACAAGAGACCTTCCGAAGATAAAGCTAAACGACCCTGCCGCGGTAAAGATAAATGCAAATGAAGGCGACGTTTTGGAGATAACACGTAACAGTAAAACGGCTGGGGAATCTAAATATTACCGTTTTGTAGTCAAATAAACACTTTATGGATAAACTTGCGAGCGATAGGTTGTTAGAGGCGGCGATAAAATCGAATGACATAGCTGCCCATCATATTTCTTCATTTGAGTATTTTATAGAGCAGGGCCTCCAGAAGATAGTCGACAGCGAATCCCTAATCGAACCAGTGATAAAACCGGCAGGAGTCACAGAATTCAAGATAAAACTTGGCAAGATAACTGTAGGGAGACCAGACATATTGGAATCTGACAGCATCCTTCGGCCCATAACTCCAATGGAGGCCAGGATAAGGGACTTAACATACGATGCTCCGATGGTCCTGTCTGTGTCTTATATCGCCGACAAGAAAGTCAAAAAGGAGGAGGACGTACCGATCGGAAGGATACCTATAGTCGTCAAATCTAAGTTCTGTAATCTCAGCGGGCTTTCTCCTGAAGAGTTGGTGAAATTGAAAGAGGACCCGAACGATCCTGGAGGTTATTTCATAATAAACGGCACCGAGCGAATAATAATAACCACAGAAGACCTCGCTCCAAACAACTTACTGATAAGCAAAGAGAATCAGGAGGGGTTCTTGTATTCCGTAAAGATATTCGCCGATGCCGATAACATAAAAGTCCCACACTCTATACAACTGTCAAATAGCAACTTGCTCTACATAACCTTTGGGAAGCTCAAAAAAATCCCGTTAGTAGTGCTGCTCAAAGCTCTTGGTTTCACCGGCGAGACTGAACTGGTCAACAAGATAAGCAAAGGCGATGAAGACTTGGAGAACACGATAGACATAAATCTAGTAGCGTTCGATGTCAACTCGACTAAAGATGCGCTCGACTATATAGGCAAATCGCTCCACTCCATACACTCGGTAGAGACCGCGGAAACAAATATTGATTCGCTTCTTTTACCATTCCTCGGGAGAGACCCAGAATCTCGTAAGCTCAAGGGAGAATATCTCATGTACGCAGTCTCCAGACTGCTATCTTACTCACTGGATAAAAAGGAAGTCGATAAGGACCACTATTCCAACAAGAGACTTCACGCAGAGAACTACAACCTTGATATGCTGTTTAGATTCGTATTCAAACAAGTATTGAACGACGCGAAGTATAACTTTGAACGCGGCATAAAGAAAGACAAGGAACCGCCACCGAGATACATATTCACGTCCGATCAACTTACGTCGAGACTTAAGTCTTCGCTCGCTACCGGACAATGGGTCGGTGGAAGAGTCGGGATAACTCAGCACTTGGATAGAAGAAGCTTCCCGTCCACCGTATCTCACTTAAGGAAAGTAGAGTCGCTGCTCACTTCGAACAGGGAAAACTACAAGGCCAGAGACTTGCATGGAACCCATTTCGGTAGATTCTGTGCGGTAGAGACTCCTGAAGGTCCAAAGATAGGACTTACGAAGAATCTCGCCTTGCTTGCGAAGATATCCGAAGAGACCTCTGACTTCGCTGAAATCATAAGTAAGCTTAAGGGATATGGGGTAAAAACCGTATGACTTTTGTGTTCGTAAATGGCAGACTCTGCGGCAAGACAGATGATGGCGAGAAGCTATGTTCCCAGATTGTATCCGACCGGAGAAAGGGAATGTTGTCATCTAATCTTAACGTAAGGTACAGAAAAGATGCAGATGGTGTATTCATAAACACCGATGGAGGCAGACTGGTGCGGGCGCTGATAGTGGTGAAAAATGGAAAACCGCTAGTCACCAGCGACGACATAAACTTGTTGGAGGCGAATCATCTTAGCTGGGACGATCTTGTAGCCGCCGGGAAGATTGAATATCTGGATGCGGACGAAGAAGAAGATGCGTATGTTGCTCTCAACGAAAGCGAACTGACTAATGAACATACCCATCTGGAGATAAGTCCGTTGTCTGTATTCGGTACCCAGGCCGCTCTTCTCCCTTTTATAAATCACAGTAATGCACACAGAAATGTTACCGCCGTCAAAAGTGTACAGCAAGGTGTCGGAAACTACTCCACAAATTATCTGATAAGGATGGACAACGATTCGATGGTAGCTATAGATCAGCAGATGCCGATAGTAAAGACTAAGATGTACGAGAACGAGTCTTTCAAAACTCACGTTTTCGGGCAGAACGTAGTCGTAGCTGTCGTCTCGTATCTTGGTTATAACATGGACGATGCGATTATAATAAACAAATCCTCCGTTGATAGAGGGCTCTTCAGAGCGATGTTCTTTAGACCGTACAAGGTGGAAGAGACGAAATATATAGGCGGCCAAAGCGACGTTGTTACAATTCCAGACAAAGATGTTATCGGATACAGATCTGAAGACGCTTATAAATTTTTAGACGAAGACGGTATAGCCTTCCCATCAGCACATGTTGAAAGCGGAGACGTTCTTATAGGTAAAGTATCGCCACCGAGGTTCGTCTCGTCCATAGACAAGTTTAGGCTCGGTGTGCAGAAACAGGTCGAGTCGTCTATAGAATGCAGGACTGGAGAGAATGGGATAGTAGAAAATGTCTATGTGACTTCGACAGCCGACGGCAACAAATACGTCTCTCTAAAGGTGAGACAGGAGAGAAGGGTAGAGATAGGTGATAAATTCGGTTCTAGAAGTGGACAGAAGGGAGTCGTAGGCATGCTTTTCGACGAAGCTGACATGCCTTTTACTTACTCCGGTATAATACCAGATCTGATATTTTCGCCGTACTCACTTCCAACAAGGATGTCAATGGCATATCTTCTCGAACTACTTAGCGGTAAGGTGGGCGCACTTGGCGGTAGATACGTAGACGGCACCCCGTTCACTGGCGAGAAAGAGGAAGATATAAGGAGAGAACTAGGCTCTTATGGTTTCAGAGAGAGTGGAGTAGAAACGATGTATAACGGGATAACAGGAGAAGAGATGAAGATAAGAATCTTCATTGGAGACATGACCTACATACGGTTAAAGCACTTTGTTGCGAACAAGATACAGTGGAGAGCTAGAGGCCCGATACAGCTACTCACCAGACAGCCCACTGAAGGAAAATCGAAGAGCGGTGGCCTTCGCCTAGGCGAGATGGAAAAGGATTGCTTCGTAGCATACGGTGCGGCCATGTCCCTCAAAGAGAGATTTGATTCGGACAAGATTCCAGTGCCGGTATGCTCAAAATGTGGCATGACAGCTGTATACAACTTCAGGAAAAGGACCGGTTATTGCGCTATAGATGGAGAGGACGCCCCAATAAAGCTGATAGAAGTATCGGCATCGTTCAAGATACTTCTGGACGAACTAAAATCCGTGGGCATATACCCAAGGATAATACTTGGTAAAAAAGTATGAAACTCGATACAAACTTTGTTTTCAACAAGATAAACGGCATAGAGTTCGGTCTTCTGTCACCGAATACTATACAAAAGATAAGCGCCGTTGCTGTGACTTCATCAGAACTTTACGACATTGACGGCTTCCCGATAGACGGTGGGCTATCCGACCTGAGGATGGGTGTCACGGACCCCGGTCTCGTGTGCAAAACTTGCGGGAATACCATAAAGGACTGCCCCGGTCATTTCGGTTCGATAGAACTTGCTAGACCGGTATTTAACATAAAGATGATACCGTCCATATACAATCTGATAAATGCTACCTGCAACTCTTGTGGCAGGATACTGGTACCTGAAAACACGCTGAAGAAACTAAGCGAGACGATAATATCCGCTGAATCCAATGAAGGCTACCAGAAGAAGACAAAGACGATAAAGGCGATAATAAAGCACGCGAAGAACGTTACGATTTGCCCATTCTGTAGGGAGAAACAGCAGAAGATAAAACTCGAAAAGCCGTATACGTTCATGTATGTAGGACAAAAACTAACACCCGTTGATGTACTGGAGAGACTGGAGAAGATAAAAGACTCGGACCTTCAGTTTATGGGTCTAGACCCAGACCATTCCAGACCAGAATGGATGATAATAACTCTGCTCCCCGTGCCACCGATAACGATACGTCCATCGATAACGCTAGAAAACGGTCAGAGGAGCGAAGACGACCTTACGCACAAACTTACAGACATAGTGAGAGTGAACCAGAGACTAGCGGAAAATATAAAATCCGGTGCACCGGAAATAATAATCGATGAGCTATGGGATCTTCTCCAGTACCACGTGACTACTTTCATATCTAATGGGACCGCTCAAGTGCCGATAGCTAGACATAAGTCTGGTAAGAAGCTGAAGACTCTGGAGGACAGAGTAAAAGGAAAAGAAGGTAGATTCCGAGGCTCTGTACTTGGAAAAAGAGTCAATTACGGTGCTCGTTCCGTCGTCGCTCCAGATTCATTCCTAAGATTTGACGAGGTCGGTATACCAATCAGGATCGCGCGTGAAATAACATTCCCCGAGTACGTTACGGAAATAAATGCAGATCGGGTAAAGGGACTGATAAAGAACTTCGATGCCTACCCAGGCGCGAATTATGTAATAACATCAGACGGAATAAAAAAGAAGATAACCGCATCTACGGTAGAAAATCTTATAGAAGAGATAAAGCCGGGATATATCGTGGAGAGACACTTAGTGGATGGAGACATCGTGCTCTTCAACCGTCAACCGTCACTGCACAGGCTATCTATAATGGGACACTATGTAAGAGTCTTGCCTTACAATACATTCGGTATAAATCCGGCATCAACACTCCCGTACAATGCCGACTTCGACGGTGACGAAATGAATATACATGTTCTGCAGACGGAAGAGGCACTATCCGAAGCGGACATGATAATAAACATAAAGCACAACATAGTTTCGCCGAGACACGGTCTTCCTCTTATAGGCGCCGCACAGGACTATATATCAGGTTGTGCTATGCTCACCGCTAACGACATGATTGTAGACAGATTCACTGCAGAATTTCTTCTTTCAAACATAGGGATAGAGACCGACCTAAAAAAAGAAAGATATTCTGGAAGAGATATATTCAGTATGTTGCTACCGCCCGGCCTGACTTTCGAAAGCGCCAGCACGACGTTCAAGAACACGAAAGACGATAGCAATTACGTAAGAATAAAGAACGGAAAATTGGAAAGCGGTGTAATAGACAGTGCTACAATAGGAAAAGAAAATGGAAGTCTTCTTCAATTCCTTTTCGTCAGATACGGCTCGGACGTGACAGCCCGTTTCATAGACCAAGCCGATAAGCTAGGACTTATGGTACTGCTAAAGTTCGGGATGAGCGTAAACATCGGCGACTTTGACATTCCGAAAATAGCTTCTAATAAAATAGATGAAATCATCGATATCGGCAGCAAAGAAGCCGAAGCGCTGCTCAAGAATTATAACGAGATAACAGAAGCCAAGATACTCAGTCTTACTAACCGTCTAAGAGTAAAGATAAGGAATATAATAGACACTTTCATACAGAAAGACAATAACAATGTCGTTTCTATGATAACAACTGGAGCAAAAGGAAGTATACATAACTTAAGTCCGACCGTCGGCGCCGTTGGCCAGCAGATACTTCGTGATGTCAGAATAAACAACGGTTTTGAAGGCCGGCTTACATCTCATTTCAAAAAGAACGATAACGGTCTGAAGGCACGGGGCTTCATAAAATCCAACTACAGGTCCGGTCTAAACCCAGTGGAATACTTCTTGCACTCCGCAAGCAGCAGGGAAGGACTTATGGACAACGTCATTCGTACTCCCATATCTGGGTATATGCAGAGGCGTCTGTCATCGGCTTTGCAGGATCTAAGAGTATCTAAAGATCTCTCTGTAAGATTAGGCAACAAAGTGGTACAGTTCACTTATGGCGAGGACGGACTGGACGTTTCGGCGAGCGATAAGGGTGATTTGAAAATATAATCTTATGGAAATACCGGAAAAATACGTAAAGGCTTTCAGGGAAAAGCACGGTGAAAACGCAGAAATCAGCACTCTGAAACAGATATACGAACGATCTCTAATAACTCCCGGAGAGGATGTGGGGGTTATAGCCGCCCAGAGCATAGGAGAAGCTAGCACCCAGCTCACACTTAGAACTAAGCACGCAGCGGGTCTAACGGTTATAAACACGACCGCCGGCCTCCCAAGGCTCGTTGAGATCTTTGACGCTAAGAAAGAGATATCGACGCCCGCGATGGATATCTATCTAAAGCCAGAATACGATAGATCCAGACAAAAGGTTACAGACATCGCCAATAGACTCATAGAGATAAAGGCTAAGGACTTAATATCTTCATACAATCTATCGCTTAGGAAAAAAGAGATAAACTTTTTGATAGACCGTGATACTCTAAAAGCTTATGGTCTAACAATGAGAGATCTGTCTTCGAAGTTCTCGAAACTTAAGGTCAGTGTCAAAGTCGAAGCGGACACGATTATTGTCACAGATAAGACTGCAGATAACGTAAAGAAACTGATAAAACTAAGGAACAAACTCAACGATTTGAGCATTTCTGGCGTACCGAATATAAGCAGGGCGGTCATAAACGAGGATCGTGAGGGTAGCCTATGGATAAAGACGAGCGGCACAAATCTCACTGAAGTACTGAAAATGGATGAAGTCGATCAGAGCAGGACGGTGTCAAATGACATAATCGAAGTATCAAAGATATTCGGCATAGAAGCGGCTAGGAATCTGATAGTCGAAGAGGTCTATAACACACTGCAGAACGTTGGACTTACGGTCGACCTAAGGCACATTTTCCTGATAGCAGATGCGATGTGCATAGACGGAACAGTTAAGGGAATAGGCAGATACGGTCTAAGTGGAGAAACCGAATCAGTGTTCGCCAGAGCCGCATTCGAGATACCATTGAAGCACCTTGTGGAGGCTAGCCTTTATCACGAGACTGATGAGTTTAAATACGTTGCTAACAATGTTATGTCAAATCAGGTGATACCGATAGGAACTGGATCGGTAGAATTGGTAGTGAAAGGACGTGGAAGCGAAAGTAAAAACGAAGATGCTGGAGAAAATAAAGAGTAAGGAAGTATGTGTCGGAATGAATTCGACACTCCGCGCCTACAAGAAAGGTGACATCTTATTCATCGTGTATGCGCACAACATCAGCGATGAGATGCTTGGCGTGCTTAACAAGCTGGAACTGGAAAAATACCAGTATGAGGGAGACAGCGAAGCACTGGCGATAGCCTGTAGCAAATCCTTTAATATCTCCGTGTTGGGCGTGAAGAAATAAGTGTTATGAATATAAAACTAGACAGTGACACTATCTCATCGATAAATGTTTTTTCTGACGTCACAGGAGTTATGCCACGAGACTGCATAAAGAAGGATGATCAAATAATCTTCGTGGTCAGCCAAGGCCAAGCTGGTTTGTCCATAGGCAAGAACGGTACTAAGATGAAGATTCTACAGAAAATGTTTGGAAAAGATATAATAGTCATAGAATACTCGGACGACCCGCTTAAATTCCTGGCCAATATAATGAGACCAAACAGACTAGTCTCTGGCTATGTTGCAAATGCAGATTCTAATGCCAAAGTTGAGGCATCCATCAATGGAAAGATCAGCGCACCCAGGCTGAAACTCGCTAAAACGCTCCTGCAAAGGTATTTTAATATAATCAACATCAATATAAGATAACTAGTATGGGAAACAAAACGAGAGGACTTTTCAACGGTAGAATGTTGCTATTGAGAAAATCACGAGTCCGATTCAGCAAGAACAGAAGCAGATCACATTTCGTAGAACTGTGGAGAAAATACGACCCTTTAGAAGGTGCCCCGCAGGCACGGGGGATAGTACTGGAAAAAGTTGAGATAACTCCGAAAAAACCATCGTCTGGAAAGCGTAAGTCCTGTAAGGTCCAACTGGCTAAGAACGGAAAGGTTGTCACAGCTTATGTCCCATATCCAAAGGGGATATCGTTTGTCGATGAACACAACGACGTCATAGTGGAAAGAATCGGTGGTGCACAGAAAGGTGCGCGTGGAGACCTCCCAGGAGTTAAATTCTGCGTTATAAAAGTAAATGGTATATCACTCTCTGAACTAGTTAGTGGGAAAAAGCAAAAACCAGTGAGATAAAATGGAACAAAAAGAAACGGGCAATCAGTTGGAAACAGAGACTAATACCGTCGAGCCACAGGAAAAACAGAAAGAACCGAAAACCGCCAAACAGGAACCGCTGCCGCAGTTAAAACTTTTTAATAGGTACGCCTTCGATGTCGAAGTAAAAGACGCCGGCCTTAGACGCGTAATTTCCCTAGAACCAATAATCATACCTAAGAGTTCCGGTAGACTTTCTCAACAGAGGCTTGGCCGTGCAAAGGTCGATATAGTCGAGAGACTTATAACACACCTCTTAGTCCCAGGGCATAAAGGCAAGAAGCATCTCAGGACATCAAAACTTTCATCTGGTCGTTTCTATACCGCTTTTAATGTTGTAAACGAAGCCTTTGAGCTGATAGAGAAGGATGGAAAAAACCCCGTGGAAGTCTTAGTGAGGGCGATAGAGCACTCCGCGCCGAGAGAGGAGGTTATGAACCTACTGATAGCCGGTCAGAGGATTGCTAAACAGGTCGATACGTCTCCTATGAGGAGAGTAGATCTTGCGCTTAGATGGATAGCAGAAGGTACGTTTCAATCGTCATTTTCTGGCAAGAAAGCAAATACGGCCCTGTATGATACCCTTATGGGAGCATACAATAATTCTGACACGGCCTTTCCTATATCAAAAAGGATAGAAGTTGAAAGGCAAGCCGCATCCAGCAGGTAGACTCCAGCTCAAAATCCAACTAGCTTTTCTATCGTCCTTATTCGGCGGCTGTAGTCTTTTTTGAATGGTTTAGGGACCTTGTTTTCCTCTATTAGCTTTCTGAGCAGAGTAATTGATTTTTTTATACTGTGCGTATTGTCTATCTGTACGACATTTTTATGTAGTTCAATGGCTTCTATATACGTGCCGTCTATAGCCTCGAATAGCGCATTGTCATAAATCTTCTTGTTTTTATAACCCCTTTTTTTAAGGCGCTTGATTAGGACAAGCGGATCACAGCGTAGAACGACGAAAAAATCTATTCTAGGAGAACGCAAGAAATGTGCCATGTGCGAAATTACCACACTGTTCTCTTTAAGCAAAGGCCCGACTGCCAAGTTTAAATCTCGTATCGATACGTGTGCAGTCAGTCCGCCACGCTTTATGAGATCTCCAACATCAAGTACGTCATAATCTAAATCGGCCTTTAGTCTGGCTGCTAGAGTGTGTTTTCCAGTGCCGGGTGTCCCACTAAGTGCTATTATCATGTTATTCGCCACATCTTTGTAAATAAAGTCCTATATAAATACACGAATACAAGACGTGTCCGCTCTTAAAAGATTTTAATATCCGAGTAATCTTAGAATGCAATGACATACAACCATATTCCTAGTAAAGGGAGCCTAGCAAAAATTCTTATAGCCGGAGAGGAAAATACCATTGGTGCAATTCAGTACGGAGAAGATACAGAACAGACAACTGAGGAAGGGCTCGAGACTTTCCGAAAATATAGCGGATATATAAATCACGATGCTGCAACGGCTTTTTACGGCAAAGTTGGAGTAAAAAGATTCTACGAAAGTGTTTTTGGAGTAAAGTTGGCTGTGGAGAAAGCACCTCGAGCTGATAAAGGTCTACATAGTATACTTCTAAGGGGCAGTAGCGAAACGACGGCGGAATCAACGAACTATGGACAGAATGTCCGATTTGGACGCAAGGTGTCCGGATGGCACGGAAAACTTTCTGAGGCGTTGAGCTGGATTATATTCCCTGCCAAAGTATTCTCAAAGACTTATGACTACGTTCTGTCAAAAACGAAAAGCCATGTAGCCGCTTATGGCGGGGCCTTAATCGCCTCATTAGAATCTTTCATGTTTAGCGTCCTACTGACATCAACGGCATACGCATCTTACGCCTACGGCCAACCATTTCCGCAGATATTTGTCGGCGACACCGAGATAATCGCACCGTTCGCTTTAGGAATCGGCTTGCTGTACGCTGTATTTTCTCCAGCCATATTAATATCTATGACTTATACTCAGCGAAGCAGATTTAGTACAAAATCGATAGAAATCTCGGAAATAAGAAATGATGTAAAACGCTTGTCTGAAGAGTTCAGGCATGTATGGAAAACATACGTTATTAAATTAGCAAACAGAGACATCGGCGATGCCGATCTGCAGACGCTTAATGCAATGTATAATATGGTCACGAGCGCCCACAGTCTCAAAGCCGTTTCCGGAATCGAAGGCCTAAAAGAGTATAACTTGAACGTGCTCCCGACGATAGAAGAAGCGTTGGGTAGGCGTATAAGTCCTAACACCATCATAAACCACTGTCCAGAAAACATAGGCGGAGTGACTCTGATACCAACTGCGATTTTGGGTAAGTTCACTTCACCATTCACTTTCGGACCGGTTTTTGTGAACAAAAAAAGGGCCCACGTAGCACCAAACTATACGTTCGCGCTAGCCCACGAGCTAGCCCATGCTTCCGGTAATGTGTCCGAACCGAAGGCCAATTTCCACGGTATGATAGCTATGGACCTGCTGGCAAAAAGATTTCCGTTCAACGGTTATGATATATATGCGATTGTCAACAGGTTATGCTTTGCCGTTGGCGCGTTGAAGGAAAAATGTTCCAACAAAGATGAGTTTTTCACTGAATTAGATTCTATCGGGACGCCAAAATTTGTCAAGGAAGCTTTTAACGTAGAATCCGAACAGGCCTCATCCCCGCTTCCGCCAGTCAAAGTCTTGTTAGAAAAAGGAATAGAATCTAAATTTTCTGGGCTTTATATAGCAAATTCTTATGTTGCAGCTAAGATGGAGAAGAGAAAACTATGGATAAAACATAATCCTCCTCCTGCCAGCGATTAACATTTAAATCCTTCGAACGGCAAATTATAATGTTATCTGATATGTCAACTGAAAACATGGCCGGCGCTCTAAATAAGAATGAATTGACAGTCTTGTCCGCGATATCTAAAGCTCCGGCATACGTATCCGAGATAATGCTTAGAACAACTCTCAACAGAGACACTATATTTAACTGTGCAAGGAGACTCATGGATAGAAATCTCGTGCGGATAACCGCAGACGCCAAAGTAGTCTATTCTCTCACGGAACTCGGCAAGAAATACCTCAAGACGGGCCTTCCAGAAAAAATGCTCATCGAGTATCTTGGGAAAAAAAAGAGCACCGAGTATGCAGAGCTTGCTGCCCTGAACCTAAATCAAGGTGAACTAAGCGCAGCCATCGGATTTCTAAAAAAGGCCGGTGTAATCGCCGTCAGCAATGGCAAGTTCTCACTCATAAAGAACAGTGCAAACGGCATATATACGAAGGACGTCGTGCTTTCCGAGATATACAAAAATGGTTATAGCTCCGCGGCCGATCGAGACATCGATGACCTTATAAGAAGAAAGATTGTGGAGAAGGTCGAAAACGTAAACGAAAAAATAGAAATAACCGCTTTGGGAATCGCTGCGCTGAAGGATAACGATACGGAGCGCACGATGGTCGATAAACTGACACCCGACTCAATAAAGAACTGGAAAAATCTGATATTTAGAGAATATTCTCTTGACACCGTTCCGCCTATACCGATTTCTGGTCGGAAGCACATCGTCAAGAAGTTCGTTTCCGATATACAAGATGCAATGGTAGCGATGGGCTTTGCAGAGATGAAGAGCGACTATGCCGAATCCGGGTTCTGGAACTTTGATGTTATGATGTTCAGACAAGACCATCCAGACAGAGACATTCAGGATACGGTTTATATCGGTGGTGAGAAAGCAGATGTCGATAAGACTCTGCGGTCTAAGGTCAAAGAAGTCTATGAACACGGATTTTCGAACGATAAAACCGATACTTCTATAGGCTATGGAACAGAGTTTGACGAGGAAAAGAGCAGAGTATTGATAATGCGCGGTCACACGACAGCCACTACTTTCAGATACATAGACAAATATATCTCCAAAAATAAGGAAACGCCGGCGAAATACTTTTCTGTAAGTAAAGTATTCAGGAACGAGACTCCTGATGCGACGCATACACCAGAATTCTATCAGATAGAGGGAATAGTATATGGAGACGGACTGAACGTCTCGCATCTAATAGGCTACATAAAAGAGTTCTATAGAAGGATAGGCATAGATAAGATACGCTTGAAACCGACCTACAATCCGTATACAGAACCAAGCTTAGAGATACAGGCTTTCAACACTAAGCTGAACCGCTGGGTAGAGGTGGGCAATTCGGGAGTGTTTAGACCGGAAACATTGGCACCGTTCGGCATAACCAAGCACATAGTCGCATGGGGTTTCGGATTAGATAGGATGCTGGCGCTCCAGATGCTTGGACTTAGGGACATAAGGGAAATTTATGCGCCATTTTCGGACATAGACCTCTTACGGAACATAGAATCAGCAAGACTGTATGGATGGTTGGAATGATATGGTAGTTATAAATTCCTCCGTTTCAGAACTCAATCGGATACTGAAAAAAACTCTCAGTATCGAAAAATATTTTGATATCTGTTTTAGGTATGGCATAGACGTAGAAGGTGATAACACCGGATTGACTTTTGAAATCACATCGGACAGGGTGGAGATAGCATCCAAGTATTCGTTGGCCAGCGTACTCGGCGCCCTTTTAGGGATAAAAGTACATAGAGCAGACGGAATAAGCTCTAAGCGTATGGCCGCAAGGATTACAGAAACTGACAGGCCATTTGTAAATCTACTTAAAGTAGACCTATTCACGCCAGTGGGCGAAGACCTTAATGACTTGATAATCTTGCAGGATAAATTCGATGCAACAATCGGGCGCAGAAGGGCTTCGGCTGCGATAGGTATGTTTGATTTCAATAAAATAAAATTCCCAATAACCTATACAAATACAAACTCTTCAAAGGTCAAATTCGTACCGCTTGGCTGCGATAACCCAAAAATATACACGGAGATAATGTCGGATACTGAGCAGGGTAGATCGTACGGACATCTCGTAGGTAAAGAAGCCGTAGTGTGGAAACAGGCCGATGGCAGCATATTCGCAATGCCACCGGTTATAAACGCAGACCATGCGTCTGTAACCAAAGGAACACGTTCTATGTTTTTGGACATAACTGGCAAGGATCGTTGGACTGTAAATTCTCTTACTAAAGCCCTTATGTTCAACATGCAATTTATTGGTAAAGTAAGCCTTGTAAAACCCATTTACTCGACAAAGTCGATAGACACGCAGATATCCCTAAAATCGCCCACTTTCTGGCTTAACGAGGAGAACATACTAAAGCTGCTTGGCGTACGAATGAGCCTAAAAGATGCGGCATCAATACTAGAGGCGATGGACTATACCGTCCAGTCCGGCGCCGGCAACCTTGCCGTAACGCCGCCGTTTTACAGGCAGGACGTTATACATCAGGTCGACATAATAGATGACCTACTTAGATACTATGGTGTCGACATGATAAAGCCAGGGCCGTTGCCAGCCCACACATTTGGTTCTAAACTTCCAGGTTCCAACCTAATCGATAATATGAGAGACATTCTCATCGGCTTTGGCTATCAGGAACTCGATCTCAACGTATTAACGAATAAAAAATACCAGATATATAAAACCGGAATAAAGGTCTCTGCCCCAGTGGAGTTGGTGGGCATAAAGAGCGGTGAGATAGATATGGCGAGGGCTAATCTTATACCCGAGCTTTTGAGGTTCGTATCGAACAACTCGCGCAAAAAGTTTCCACAGGATCTTTTTGATATAGGCTTTGTAATGAAGAAAAACAAAAGCGACGTGGTATTTAAGAACGAACTTCACCTCTGCATCGCTTCTTGTTATACCGATTCAAATCTCAGCGACGTAAGAGTCGTAATAGAGCGCCTGCTATCAGACTCATTTGGCAAGCACCAAGTGACGATAAGAAAGGACCAGAGTGTAGACGGATTTAGGGAGATGTTTATAAGTGAACGCTTTGGGGCCGTTTACTATGGTGATGTGAAAGTCGGTGTTATCGGAGAGATTCATCCACGCGTGCTGAACGCGTTCGGCATAGAGGTGCCGATATCAGCAGCAGAGATCTGGCTTGATGCGTTTGGCCTATGAACTGCGAAATCTGTGGACTGGGCGATAAAAAATTCTACATCGCCGAGATAGACGGTTCGGCCATGCGCGTATGTAGTGAATGTGCGGCGTTCGGTAAGATTTTATCTGAATTATCCGCAGACGGCAGCACGTCACGGAATAGTATACGTGCATTAGAAAACATGTCAGAACTCGTCTTAGATCCGGACTACTCCGCCATACTCGCAGATGCACTAAGGAAAAAGGACCTCAAACTCGAAAAACTAGCCGAAAAGATAAAAGAGTCTCCCGATACGCTGAGGAAAATATTCAAAGGTGCTATAACGCCTACCGAAGAAACGACTAAAAAATTAAGCGGAGAACTCGGTGTAAAACTCATCGTAGAGGATATCGCGGGCACCGGCCAAAAAGTCGATAAAAGAGAGCCGACGTTCAAAGACATCGTACAGATAAAGAAACACAAATGAAGCGGAGGTAGCGAAGCGGTCAAACGCGTAAGGCTTAGGACCTTATGGCTTAGGCCTTCGAGGGTTCGAATCCCTCCCTCCGCACATGATAACATATTTAACCTATTGCGGCCAGGAATCAATATGGCCAAGCACCATAGGAGCAGAGCTCAACCCGGAATGCACTGGGACAAGAACCAGGAAGTGAGCGACTTGTGGTATCTAGCGGGGTTTTTCTTGGGTATAGGGTACTTTTTGGCTAT
Source organism: Nanobdellota archaeon (assembly GCA_021818665.1). Taxonomy (GTDB): domain Archaea; phylum Nanobdellota; class Nanobdellia; order Parvarchaeales; family Parvarchaeaceae; genus Parvarchaeum. The sequence continues at coordinate 20,414 of JAKATQ010000002.1, forward strand.
AGTCTACCTTTTTTGGTCGGACAGCAAAGACAAATATTACTCGTTGTTCTATTTACTCGGCATAATAGGCGCCATAATACTGGCAGTGCTTTTCAGGAACACTGATAGGCGATTTACGAACCTATCAGTAAAGCTCATAATCGGGAACTTATTGATCTTTATAGCGGTCAGCATAATTGCCATAGTATCATCAGTAGCCATATATTCTGGTACCGCAGGGATGTGGCTGTAAAAAGCATTTAAATATGCACGATTGCATTATTATAGTATAAAATTATAATGAAAACACGAGGTGCATATGACTGCTTTGCCATTTGATAAGTTTTTAAATATATTTAAGAAAAGAGTGGATGTCGATGAATCCAAAGAATACGTGGAACTGGAAGTCGACCAGAAAGAAAAACCGGCAGCAAAGCTTTTCGTGAAATATTACACTCTCGTAAAGTTCGAGGATGCGGGGGCTATCCTAAATGATATAAGGTCAGGATACTCTTTGTCTTTCATAAAAATAAAAGAGCTAAAAGAAAAAGGCGGGATGGAAGAGCTCAAACGCACGATAACAAAGCTCAAGAGAAGCGCCGATGCGGCGGAGGCGCAGATAGTCGGCATAGACGAGGACTACGTCCTTATAGTACCGAATTTCGTTAAGGTTGAAAAAGGGGACGTTCTTAGTCCTGCTCCTAGTCAATAGGCCTGAGGAGGGCCGACAGAGCAGCCTTTATCGCGCTGTAGTCCGAGCTTTTTAAGATATTCAGCTTTATAAGCTTGCCAGCCGCCTCTTCGAGCCCATTATAATCAGATGCAGAAGTAATTATCGAATTGAATAAGTACTTCAATTCGTCGGCCGCGTTGGTGCAGCTAGAATCGATTCCCAAAACAGACGGCCGCGCCGTAGAAAGTATTTCTTTCACATCTTTAACGTCTTTGACGCGATGAACTCTGACGGAGTCGTTTATTATTACCGCCACTATAAGCTGACCGTTCACTTCCGCTATGCCAGCGCCTTTCATAAATAACTATAAGTATCAATTCTTCAAAAAAGAATTTTCTTGTGCCAAGCACCTCAAACTCAAAACCTATATCAGCCAGCGCCTTATAAACTTTGTCGATGCCGTAGACAGTGGATAAGACCAAGAATGCGCGACCGTTCGGCTTCAGGTGATCCCTCAATCCTTGAATTATCCGAAGTGTCGTCTCATATCCGTGTTTCCCACCAACTAGCGCATCATGAAACGGTTCTTTCTCGGCCTTTTCCGGCAGATAAGGCGGGTTCGCAAGCACGGTGTCAAATCTTCGTGTCCCCAGTTCCTCGAAAAGATCTGACTTTAGTACAGAATAGTTTTTTATGCCGCGCTCCTTCGCCGCTCTTTTTATAACTCTTAAAGCAGCTCCGTTCGTGTCCACGAAAAGTACGCTGTTTGCTGTACTGCAGGCCGAAAGACCGGCTAGCCCGCTGCCCGCGCATAATTCAAGTACTTCACCCTCTGCGTGCCTAGCTGCTTCCAGCAACAGTATCGAATCTTCCGCTGGCGGATAAATGCACCCCAGTTCGTATTCGGTTCCCATTCTAAAGCACATGTAAGCGTAATATTTAAAAGTCAGTATAGTTCGACCAGAAGTAAAAGTTTATTAAGGATGTGTTTTAACTAAATTAATACGTCGTTCCGTGTAGACGACATACAACTTTATGTTGACCGTGCAACTTTTGGTTATAATCGCATTAGCTGGGCTATCATTGGTCTTGATTGTTTTAGCGGGAGTTTCATCGCCACCCGGCAATCTGGACTTCATCGGCAGTAGCTACAACGGCGGTAGCTCTGCTATCACAACGCCACCAGTGCAAGGAAAATGCAATTACAACCTTGCCTTTAATTATACCACGCAGACCACACCTATCAAGGCACCGATTGGCCAAGTGACTTTCGATACAATCTTCGTAACAAATGAGGGCAACGTGACTGAGAACGTAAGCCTTGCCGTTTCACCGCAGAGCGGCGCACCGTTCACGGTAAAAGTCGCGAATACGACAGCCGTTCCTACGACGCCGTCTCATAAGACGATATACACGACTTTCGGCGTATACACCCCAACAAGGATCGGTAACTATACCGCAACGGTTACTATACTTTCTGCGTACGCAGGCTGTACGAATTCTACCTCCTATACCGCCCATATAGACGTAGTCAACGGCTCGTAAGTGATGGAAGGCAGCGTTATTATGGACAGATCGATAGAGACCATCGATAAGAACAACGATATTAGAATCAGAGTGGTCGGAAAGATACAAGCAGTAGATGAGAAGACGGGCACATTCGAGCTGGTGGACGGTTCTTTTAAACTAACGTGCCTTCCACCCGTCAATCAGACCACCGTCCCCGTCAAAAATGAATCTGTCGTAGTATCTGGTAAGATAGCACACGCTGGAAATGACGAATTCGAATTGCGCACGGAGCACTTGGAAAAAATATCTGAAAAAGAGTACGGAGAGTACCATAAGTATTTAAAGTTACGCTGGGAACTATTAAATAATGGAAGTTGAATTTAAGGAAGTAGACCTTTTCAAGAAGATAATGGACACGGTCGGCAGTCTGATGGCCGATGTATCTCTGGATTTTACCGATTCTGGATTCACTATAAAGGCGATGGATCCCGGAAATGTAGCGATGGTGCTTTTTGAGGGGACGAAAGGCATGTTCACAAGCTTTAATATAGAGAAGACCACCAAACTTTCAGTATCGTTGGACGACCTTAACAGCATACTAAAACTAGTCAAGAAAGACGATAAGTTGAAACTCACCGATGCCAAGAACAAACTTAACTTGGACATACACGGCAAGAACAAGATGCATTTTACCATCCCGCTGATAGACGAAAACTACACCGCGCAAAAGGTGCCACAGCTGAAGTTCACGGCAGAAGTGACCATGCTAAGTGCGATGCTCAAGGAAGCCATAAAGGCGGGGTTCCTAGTAGACGATTCCTTGTACTTGATGATAGACGGACAGCGACTCGTGTTAAGTGCAAGGAGCGAAGAAAAAGAATTTCTCGAGGATCTTTCTATAAATGACAACAAAGAGATATTCAATATAAAATCGGAATCACTTACAAGGTCGAAATATTCCATAGAGTATCTTACTAAATTCATTAATGCGGTTGACCCAGAAAAGCCGGTAAAGATGTCATTTTCTAACAATTACCCGCTTAGAGTTGACTATGAGCTTAATGTTAACGCTACAATGTCGTTTATACTTGCGAACCGTCTCGAATAGAGCATACGGTCGTCTAGAACGAATATAGTTCGTCCTCGTATGCATGTATATTCACAAGCAGATCGTTTAGCGCGCTGAAATCCACCGCCAGTATTTTCTCGCGGCCAGCCTCGTGCCAGATCAGCGATGGCGCTTTGTTTCGGCTAACAAGCAATATGAACTTCTTTTTGTAGGCAAGTTCTGGATTTGACCTAAGGAAATTTTCCGCGCGGACATGCTGCCGGTCGACGAAATCTTCTTCCTTTGACGGGTTTATGTATCGGTGGTCCTTACAGTCTACGAAAAAGCAGCGATAATTGTCGTAAGCGATTATGTCGATCTGGAAGCGGCGCTCGGTCTTGAACCTTACATCTGCTAGTACTTTATATCCTGACTCTTCGAACACGGCGCCGACGGCGCGCTCGAATCCTTTCCAGTCCGTCTTTTTCTGTTCCGGCAGAACGTCAAAATACATATTAGGCTTTTGTGATAAGATGCGCCATGCGGGATTCGGACCCGCGTTTCCTCCGTTCTACAACTCTTTGGCAGGGAGGTGTCTTACCACTGGACTAACGGCGCATGCTGAAAATTCGTGATGATACTAATCTATAAAGAACACATAGTTTAAAAGTTTTATTTTTTGTTTGCCTTGACCCGTGTAGTCTTAACCATCCAAAAAAGGTACAGCCAGTTTATGATATTTTCAATCTTCCTCTTAAACTTATTTAAGCCGAATAAATCGATTGCAAACAGCACGCAAGAGGCGGCTAAGGGTATGTACACGTACGGGGCAAATTCGCCTATTAAAGAGAAGAATGCGCACAGGAATGCGGTGGATATAAACCCCTCACGAAGCCCCCGCAAGTAGGAGAGCGCCGCAGCACTGACCATCATCGTTATTATGAGGTAAAAGACGAAAGGGTCGGTATCTTGTATTATATTCAATATGGCCAAAAAAATGTCTACCATGTCACAGTAGCTGGAAGTCTCCGGTGAACTGGTCTATTTTCTCGGAATAGAACGGGCCTATCCCAATAGCAGTCTCTGTCCCTGGTGGCACCTGTGTCTGACCAGCGTCTCTGACTACCGCAAAAGGCATCTCAGATCCACTCAGTGCCCGCTTTAGCTCCATGAATTCAGCCTCCGTGCGCGTCTTTACGACTATCTTAGTCTGTCCCGTCGAAAGCCAGTTTTCAGCGATCCTGGGCCATTTTCTTGCAGTGACTAGATAAGCCTCCAAACTAGCGTGAGATGCCTGCGCAGCCACCTTTCCGAGCCCCATCTTTACGTCTTTTCTGACCACTATTACTTGTTTTATCAGAGCTTCGCGCCCAATCTCAGGCTTGTTATCTCTTGTGACTTTTCTACCGCTTTCGTTTCGCGACTCCCCGTTCTTTTCTTTAGCTACCATATTTCAGCATTTTATGTGGTTCTTGCGATGCACCGGGCGTACTGCACCGGTCTTTGGAAAAGATTTTCTTTCCATCGAGATAATAACCCACAATAAAGTAAGCTTTGGATTTCATAAATACCTACCTATTCGCCACATCAATGCCGTTACGCAGTTGCTCGCGCATTCCGTAGAAAGCTATAAATAGAAACCAGATACTACAACTACGAATGGGAGAGAAACGCGCGGAATCCAAGAGTCATTTTTGCTTGTCCTGCGGTCGCGATATATCTGTGATAAAGGATTCGGTCATTTTTAAGTGCCCGAATTGCGATACGGAAATAGCAAGATGTGGGAAGTGTAGGATAAAGGGCGCTGAATACACGTGCAAAGTGTGCGGATTCGTGGGTCCTTGAAATATGGCGAAAGTTGTGATAAAAATAAAAGCGCTTCCTAAAGATGTGTCGCAGGACGCGGAAAAACTAAGGACAGAACTCAAATCTTTCCTATCCGGATACGGCAGCATCTACAAATCTGAAATAGAGCCGTTGGCATTTGGATTGAAAATAATACTTATAACTCTTGTAACTGATGAAGCCCAGGGAACATCGAAACTAGAAGAGGGCTTTTCCAAGTTCAAGGAAGCGGAGATGTCGATAGTAGACGTATCAAGGATGCCGGATTTTTGATTAAATGAACTACAACGGCTTTTCCAATCGCACCATCGTTTCTTCCACGAAGAGTTTCTTGAATTTCTCCTTGTCGTTAGGTTCTATCTGAGCCCCAGCAGCAGGTTTGTGTCCACCGCCACTCCCTTTCATGTGCTTGAACACGTGCTTTAGAATGTCAGGAAGGTCTATTCCGACATTGCTTGCTCTTATGCTTATCTTCTCCACGCTATTTTTTACTTTTGTCATTATCACTATCACTCTATCCCCGTATCCATGCATGCTGAGCACTGTAGATAGTGTAGACGCATAGCGCCGTTTTTCTGGGTCCATCTCAAAAAAATATATCAGGTTGTCGCGCTTCTCGCTCTTGGTAGCAAACTCAACGATCAACGATTTTATATTTTTGTCTATTTTCTCAGTAGTACTCCTAAGTCGTTCGTTGTCCATAAGTTCTTTAAGAGACTTTGAAAGCAAAAGGATGCCGAGAGCTTCGTCAGCTCCGTGCCGCTCGTATTCTATGACCATGTTGTTTATCAACTCTCCGGCCCTGCCGAAAATGTTATCCAGTAAGAATTCATGGCTGCCAGGCTCGACACCGTATTTCTTGCACACATCGAAAACGAAGTCCTTGTTTTCCTTGCCACCGGCGTCACTTAGAGTGCCGATAAGTGAGACCCAGTCAAGGTCTTTTACGAGTCCTTCGAGCAATCTGTAAGTAAGGAGCGCGCAGGGAGTGTATACATCGTCCCCCCACATCTTGGGGTTAACATATACGTCGCATTCTGGTTCGGCGAGTTCGTGATGATCGAGTACGCACAGGTTTTTGCCGCTGAATAGACTAATGTTACGTCCCACCACCGTACCGGCAACGTCGCAGATGATTATGTTCTTGCTGAAATCGGACAGATCTAGATGCGGTTTGAAATCCTCATAGTTGGTTGGCCGGTATGCATACACGCGTTTTCCAAGGCGGTTTATCGCCTCTGTAAGCAGTGCTGCACTAGTTATCCCATCGCAGTCGAGATGATAAAATATGGAGAAATCATCGTTGTCCTTTAGAAACTTCATTACCGCGGTATACTGCGTAGAAAGATTCGTCATTGAAATTTAAAATAGTAGCACAATATATACTAATCGAATTAGGAATACTTGCTCTTAACAAGCTTTTCAAGCTCAGAGCCCCCGTGGTCCTTGAGCGTCTTTCTAAGCGCGTGTTCAGGGATGAAAACATTTCTTATGTAAGATGTACCTACCTTTGCGTTCGTCGGGATATAAGTAAATTCAAAGCCTCGGGTATACTTGGGTTTTGATATGATCTTCTTTTCAAAAGAGGTAACGTCTTGCAGAGCCGCCGAAGTCAGAGTCAGGAAAGTATCCCATCTATCGTCAGACTTCTTAGCCGAATATTTTATGTGTGCTTCGTGGCAGTCACCAGCAAACACCATATCGACGTTATCGCTCCCGGTGTTGACGACTTTATCTGATAACGCGCTTCCAGCATCTTTCCCACCGCGGTAGCCCGGGCTATGCATCCCAAAGATGGTATAAGGACCAAGATGGATGTCTCTGTTGGCGCGAGCCTCATCGTCAGCATATATCACATTCTTCACGCCGGCATTTTTGAGTGCAGGGCCTATGAATCCGCTCTCGCCGGCGTTCCCGGCGGCCTTCTCAACGTGGTTCCCATTCCATAAAAGCGCAGCGTCGAAGTATTTTGCTATCTTGCTCCAAAGAATATCATTGGCTTCTCTGGCTTGTCTTCCGAGGTCTGGCGTAGCTACGCCGTCGAGGGCTTCTCTGAAAACTTCAGTTATATCCTCTCGTGTTTTGGCCCTTTTCAGTTTATCTATTAGTTCACTTCTCGTCCCTCTCTGGGGCCATAGTATATCAGTCCAGCTGGCCTTATCTGAGCCACCGTGTAGCATGTCACCTAATGAAAGGAGATATCTTCGTTCCTTTGGTATGCGGCTATTCTCCAACTCATAGGGTATAGCCTCCATAAGTTCGTAAGAAGATGTAAGACTCGGTGCGCCGACGTGCGCATCTGATATCTGCACGGTTTCGTATAGCTCCTTGTCAGCGTTTTTCTCTATCTTAGAGATGTCCGTGCCCTCTTTTAGAGCCCTGAAACTTATATGCTGGAGTTCAACCCGATAGTCATCACCAAGCGAAAAAATTAGCATCGCACTGTCTTCCATCTGGTCTACTCTCTTTGATTCTGTAGTCTTATTCCAACTTGCATGTCTTTTCACTTGGGCATCAATGTCTTGTAACGGTCCGGAGCTTAGGAAGTAAACTGGATGGTCCTTTGAATTGAAATCTACGGCTGTGAAGTCTGTAGAAGACTCATGTGATCTGAGGTATATGTCTGGAAGTCTGCCATGCATGGCATCTTTGGTAGCATTCTTTATCGCCATAACGGTACCGCGCTCGGTAGGGGCGGCCTCGTTGTTTCCGCTGTATATGCCGTTAACGGCATGCGTCGCTCTTATCTTTACTCCATTTATATCGATGTCGTTCTCGAGCCTTTTCATCGTCTTGAAGTTCGCTTCGCTGTCCAAGATTTTAACATTGGCACTTTTGGTGCCCAAATCCTCTGAAAACACGTCTGCTACCCACTGTCTGTACATCTTAAGCGCGACGTCTTTTATGCCTTCTTTGTCTTTGTTTTTCCACTGTGACGCCTTTATCTTATAGCTCTTTTGGACGAAGGATATAAGATCGGGATCAACTCCCTTTATCCTGTCAAGTTCGTCTTCCTCCTTGCCTTCGATGACATGTCTGCTGAAATAGGCACCTATTTTCTCAAGGGCTGAAATTAGTGATTCTACGTTCTTGTAGTCGTTTTCCGAGAATATGTAATATATAGGGATGTTCTTTCTCGCTGCTTGAGTGTATATGTTTCTCATCTGTATATTCGCTAGCCTTACCGCTTCTTCCAGAGAGTCGACCGAATCAGTGCCACTCTTGCCACCTTTCACGAAGTTGTATGCTCTTCCGCCATAGACCTCTTTAAGTCTATCTTCCAAAAGGTCCAGACGCTCTCCGCGTCTTTTGCTATACTTGTTTGGCACCTGTGGTAGCCCGCCGTTTATCACGAGTGCGTCGACCCTTCCCTCATAGTTTTTTATCGTCTCACCGACGTTGTTCAGCACCTGTGGATCACTTAGTTTTGTAGCAAGTTCTAATTCCGAGATGAGCACAAGTCTTAATTTTGTATTTTTGTCGGTCAGTTCTTGACCAGCCCCGGGTTTTTCGAGTATAGACTCTAAACTAGAAGACCTCTTCGTCGGCATAGATTATGTTTTCCCCCACTAATTTTGCTTTTTACAGTATAATTTAGATTCATTTGGTTATAAATAGGTTTTATGTATTACTATTGTATTACTTTTTTTTCGAAACACGGAAAATTCTAGTGTCCGCCCCAAACGTCGTGCTTTATGTGGTCTTTGTCACCCGGCAGGCCGCAGGATTTTAACAGTTCGGTCATGTCACTGTTGAACTTGTTTGAACCGCATAGATAAACAACCCTTTCTTTGATGTCCGGTACGTATCTGTCTAGTTTCCCCCTATCGATATGGCCGATTTCGCCTTTCCACGATGTACTGTCCTGCTCCCTTGTCAGAGTTATCACAATTTTAGCTATGCCCTTTCTTTCGAATTCTGCCAGTTCAGAAGCCCTTATTATATCCGCCTTAGTTCTTACACTATAAAGCACCACTATATCCTCAGAAACATGGTTCTGTTCGATGTATCTCAGCATCGATATGAAAGGCGCTATCCCAGTAGCTGCGGCTATAAACAGCGATTTCTTGCTTAAACCTGCCTTGTATTCAAAGTTCTTACCGTTTGGAGAGCTTATGTTATAGATGTCACCAATCTTAGATTTATCCAGAATGCTTGTGAGTTTCCCACCGATCATTTCTATATAGAACTCTAGCTCATCTGCTTTCGGAGCCGATCCTATGGAATACGGTCTCTGCACGTCAATCTTTGAACCGTCACTACTATAACCTATCTGTACGAACTGACCCGGAGCGAAATCCATAAGCTCGCCAGATTCTGACACGAATTTGAATGTCTTTACGCTAGGTGTTTCTTGGATTATGTCTACAAGTCGGTACGGACGCTTTATGGCACTCGGCTTCGTACAGTTAGTACCTTGGATTACAGTCTCTATGGTCTCGGCCATGCCTTGTACCTTTTCCGGTGTATAAAAATATAACGCTGTACGCCAATAAATATCTGTTTATCAGTGTCATGCCTCGATACCCATGAAAACCTCCATGGCAAAATCGGAGTTGTAGTAGAAATTGCAGGCACAGAACAGACAAAAACATTTATTTTAATGTATTTTACGGGAGGGCATCATATTTCTTTGAAGCCCGTGTATTTCACTAGGGCCTCCGGTACCTTTATGGTGCCATCCCTTTGCTGATAATTTTCGATTATTGCGATAAGCGTTCTCTGTATCGGTAGGCCGGTCCCGTCTAGAGTGTTCACGTAAGCCCTGTCTCCCCCATCCTTAACATACTTTATATTGAGTCGCCTCGCTATCCAATCCGTCGTGTTGTCGAAAGAGCCGACTTCCCTGTAAGCCTTTTGGGCGTATAGGTAAGCTTCTATATCATATTGCTTTACGTCTCTAACTCCCATATCTCCGGCGCACACATTGACTACTCTGTACGGAATGTCAAGCTCTTTCCACATCTCCTCAGCATTATCAAGCATCTCCTCATGCAGTCCGGCCGCGTCTTCTGGTTTACAGAAAATAATCTGTTCTGTCTGATTAAATTGGTGCACTCGGAATATCCCCTTTTGATCCTTTCCGTGTGCACCGGCCTCTCTTCTGAACGCGAGGCTCACGCCAACCATCTTTATTGGAAGCTCCTTTTCCGGTATGCTTGTATTAGCATACATCGCTATCAGAGGGTGTTCTGTTGTAGAAATAAGAAATCGGTCTTCTTTCCCAGTATCTTCCGCACCAGTTACGCGATATAGTGCATCTTCGAACGTAGCAAGGTGCGCTATGCCGCCGTAGACCTCGCGTTTCAGCATTAAAGGAGGCATAAGCGGAGTATATCCTTTTGAAGCTAGATTTACTATAGAGTACATTTCAAGTGCGAGCGCCAACTGGACGAGTTTTCCCTTTAAGTAATAGAACCGGCTTCCAGCCACCTTCGCCGCGCTTTCTATGTCTACAAGTCCTCGTTTTTCGCAAAGTAGTATATGGTCTTGTATTTCGAAGTCGTGCTTTTTTAAGTGACCCACTTTTCTCAGTTCCACATTCTCTGTGTCATCTTTTCCGTCCGGCGCGTCCTCGCTTGTGATGTTCGGCAACCATAAGAAAAGCTTCTCGGCTTCGCCTTCCTTTAAAGCTATCTCTCTCTCTTTAATGTTCGTTTTCTCCATTATATCTCTCACGTGCTTCCGCTCTTCGTTTTCGACTCTAAGAAAGGTTTTGTCAGAAGAGCCCTTCTTTTTTGAGAACTCCAGACTGATGACATTTCTTTCATGTCTAAGTGTGTCTACTTCCTTTCGCAGGTTTTTGATACTTTCGTTAAGCTCAATGAGTCTTTCAACCGGGTCTTTTATGGGAGGGTTGAGAAAACGCCTTCTTATCGAATTCGTAAGCGCTTCACGATTGCCCTTTATATAATTCAAATCGTAATGCATATGGTATGTTGCTAAAAAAGATATTTAAGCGTTTGTAAGTTATGACTACTGTAAGGGTCCATGGTCCAGTGGTTACGACGTTCGCTTGACGTGCGAAAGACCAAGGGTTCGAATCCCTTTGGGCCCATTTGTGCCTTTGGATGTTTAAAATCGCGTGTGTATGTATGATTCATACGCGTCCTTACAAGATATCGTGAGCGAACTTAACAAAATCAGCGGTTGAAAATTTATTAACTATAGCACTCTTAGCTTATTATGCTATCTTATAAAATAAAAAGAAAGAGCCTTCGGATCTACACTGTAAAGAAGATCATGAACGCTATAGCAGCAGGAATAACGATTGCCATCGTAGTGCTCGTCTTTCAGGCACTCAAATTTGAATCGGTTTACGGCACCGGTTCCGGCGCTATAATATACGCTTCTGTAGGCGCGTCAGCATTCATACTTTTCATAATGCCAAAGAGCAGAGCAGCCAGCAAGACAGCACTTATAGTAAGCTACGTCTTAGCGGGTGTAAGAT
>JAKATQ010000003.1:0-1498 GCA_021818665.1 Nanobdellota archaeon
GTGACGTTGCGGGATTTTCTTTTATCTATCTCCATTCAGCACCTGTGTATAATCCGTTATCGTTGGTGCACTTTGGCCGAGTCTCTTGGAATGGTACATATCTACAGTGAGCATCAATAACAATGGGTCTTTATTCGTATTCTTGTCTAACTGCGGCCCATTACCAGACGACAAATAAAGTCTGGAGTCTACGAGTTCTTTCCCATGTATGTCTTGTATGTATACGAGAGATATTCTGTTTGTGCCATTCTCATCGGAAAACGTGGCTCTTATGCTCGTCTGGCTAGAACCCTGGTCGTGTTTCCTGCCTATAGAGACTATACGCTCTGAGTACAGAAGTCTCTTTCCGCTGAGATCTATCGTGTGCCCGCCGGATTCGACTATTTTCGTATCTGGCTTTATGCGCAGGATCACGGTGCCCAAATCTATGCTGTCAAGCCGATCTTCGCTTCTTCTCTGATTTCCATTACTCTTATAAAAAAGCCTGCCGCTAGATTCAAACGTAGGCGATTTCGCACCCAGCAATAGCGCCACTACTGTCTCTATCCCACTCATCGGATCTAATTGCATTATTGAGGCCTTCGCGTGCGGAGAAGATATTATATTAGAGTACTCACCTGACATGTCATTCCAGTCGAAGCGCTCCTCTAATTGCACCGGTGCAAGCTGATTTTCAAGATTGCCGGTTTTTCCTATTTTGATTGCGCCGATCCGTTCCGCGGGCGCCAGAATGCTTTCTACGCTGTTCATCGCCATAAATTCATTTATAGATAGGTACTTGTATAAATAACTATTTTTTAGCTACTTTTTTGTAATAATTACAAAAATCTAAGCGCCGCCGCGCCCCATAGACAAAAGTATCTTCGATATTTGTATGGAGTTAAGGCGTTCTTTATAGAATACGTAGCCGTGAATGGCTATCAAAACGGGCGTGAGAGCCTGCAGTGCGCCGTCTAGCGCTATAGATTTGTAAACGACTATAAAAGCAAATCCGGCCTGGCCGATCCCAGCTATGATTTCCGCAAGTATCGCTATCTTCACTGCGCGCATCGCACTCTTGAGGTCTTTGGGCGCTCTCCTTTCTTTTGGTCTTACGCGCGCGAAGAAGTAAACTATCAACCAAGAAAAAGCGAACACGCGAGCTATTAGGAGGAAAGCCATCGGGCTACCGGCATAGGTGGCTATCGCATAAGCTATTATCAGGCTGAATATAGCCCATGCGACGTCCCCAGCGAGCGCCGGCGCCAGTTTGCTGTTGAATCTGAATCCCTTTGTCGTCGACGCAAGGATTATCCCTACAAACACGACGATTATGCCAATAAACTGTAAAACGCTTACCGCTTCGCCGAAGACTAGCGTCCCAAGCAGTATCAGCGCCGGCGGGCTGATGTTTAATAGTGACATAGTGTTTGAAACGTTCTCTGTCTCCAAAGATTTTGATACCATTATATACCCTCAGCCCCAGAAAAACCCTGCAAGAAGCGAGATTAAAAGCACG
>JAKATQ010000003.1:1508-29546 GCA_021818665.1 Nanobdellota archaeon
AGCACGGTCATGTCGATGTAATCCGGCCGTATCAGCATGAACGACACCAGCAGAGGGAGGGTACCTGCGCCGAGTATTATTATAGAGGACCGATGCCTCTCGAGGTGCACCGATGTGTGCTTTGATAAGAAATCTGTTATCGAAAATGCGACTAAAGCAACCAAAGCCGCCACCAGTCCGTAAGAAAGTATGTAAAAGTAAACGGTGCGTGATTATATAAAACAAGAAGCAAAGATATATAGCCCCGTCTGGAGTAGTAAACCTGTGGGTGTATGGATTTCAAAAAACTTAACTTCCCTAAAGCGCCGTACATAAAAGTCGCGCCTCCTGGTCCTGAGGCTAAGCGGCTAATAAAGATACAATCCGAGACGGAGGGGAATGCCGTCTACTATCCTAAAATTCTGCCTTTTGTGCCCGACTCCGGCCTTGGCGCAACGCTTAAAGACGTGGATGGCAATGTATACATAGATTTCTCAGCCGGCGTCTCCGTACTAAATTTCGGACACGCGAACCCCTATGTTCTTGGCAAGGCGACTGAGCAACTGAAAAAGATAACCCACACTCTTGATTTCCCGACCGTAGCAAGGACCGAACTGGTAAAAAGACTGATTAGGCTGGCGCCGGGTGAGATGAATGGAAACGCCCGCGTGGTTTTTGGCGGACCGACCGGGTCTGACGCAGTAGAATCGGCGGTAAAACTCGCGAAATTCTACACCAAAAGGATGTCGATGATTGCATTCCACGGCTCTTACCACGGTCAGACCACCATGGCGCTGGCTCTCACGTCCGAAAAAAAGTACAGGGAGCACTACTCTCCATTGGGACCGGAAGTTAGCTTCGCTCCATATCCTAATCTTTATCGGAACAGCTTCAATGAGAACGACCCGAAAAAACTCGTTAGATTATGCGTGGATTATCTTACAGATATGATCGAGAGCCCGGACTCCGGCGTGTCAAAGCCGGCTGCAGTCATAGTGGAGCCGATACAGGGTGAAGGCGGGATAATAGTCCCTCCGAACGACTTCCTAAAAGAAATCGAGGCGGTATGCAGGAAAAACGATGTGTTGCTCATAGCTGACGAGATACAGACCGCCTTCTGCCGCACCGGCAGATGGTTCGCTTCAGAGTATTCCGGCGTGAATCCTGACATAATCACCATGGCAAAATCGCTCGGCGGCATAGGTTTGCCTATATCCGGCATAATGTACAGAAAAGACCTTGATATATGGGGCCCCGGAGCGCACGTGGGGACTTTCCGCGGCGACGCAGTGGCGATGGCTGGTGGCGCTGCTGCCATAGATTTCGCGAATGATGTCAGTCTACTGGGGCATGTTAATGAGCTTGGGGCTGCGGCGCTCTCGTTCTTAAAGGACACTGCCGGAGAAAGCAGATTCTTAGGGGACGTCAGGGGACGGGGGCTTTTTATAGGGTTGGAGTTTGTGAAAGACAAGCGAACAAAGGAACCGTGGAAAGAATTCTGTGACAAACTCCAAGCTGCGTGTTTCAAGAAGGGCGTTATAATCTGGCGAGGCGGCGCTTATGGGAATGTAATAAGGCTGGTACCTCCCCTGGTAATAACCAAGGAGCTTATGTTAAATGGACTGGAAACGCTAAAGACTGAGATAAAACGGCTGGAAACCTCAGAAAAGTGAGCGTCTCCGCGTTTTTATATATTTATAAGGCCTACTAGATAGCTAGAAGCCCCTATAGTTTAGCTTGGACAGAATACCGGTTTCCTAAACCGGCTACCCAGGTTCAAATCCTGGTGGGGGCAACCTAGTTTCGACATGATTTATTCTTTAATGTATTTTCTTATAATGCTAAGGACTTCTCTGTCTGAAACCTGCTCGAAATCACCGTAGAAGTGGCCTATAGCATAGAATGGCGCGGGGGTTTCCGCTACCACGACTTCGTCCGCTTCGTTCTCTAGCTGTCTCACTACGTCGCCTGGCGCCACCGGTGTTGCTACTATTATTTTTTCTGGCCCTAAGCTGCGGATATACCTTATCGCACATAGGGTCGTAAGTCCGGTCGCGATGCCGTCATCGACTATTATCACCGTCTTCTCTCCTATCTCCGGATCCAGCTTGTCGGCCAAATATTTCTTTAGGCGCCTTTTTATTTCTTTTAGCTGTCGAGCCTTTTCCTTTTGTATGTATCGGTCGGGTATGGAAAAATCGTTTATAAGTTCTCTGTCGAGGACCGTGCTGCCGTCTTCGGATACCGCGCCTATCGCAGCCTCCTGGTCGGATGGCGCTCCTATCTTTTTTGTCATTAAAAGGCCTATCTTCGCATTGAGCGATTCGCACACCTCGTCCGCTATGATCACGCCACCTCTCGGTATAGCTAGTACTACAGAATCCTTGCCCCTATAACGGCTCAGAAGCGCGGCTAGCTTCTTGCCGGCGTCTCTCCTGTCCCTGAACACGTATGATTATAGCGCAGCGTAAATTAAACCTTGAGCCGCGGGCTAAATGAGCGTCTCGTTTTTAAAAGCATATAAATGTGCTTGGGATTAATACAATATAATTATCTGTATATGCTAGCAAACAACCCGTTTGTGATGATAACGTCCTCCGGAAACGAGAAAGTCGTCGATAGAGTACGCGAGAAGGTGGAACTCCAGATGCACATAAACGCCGCTATAAACGGCGGCGGTATCGTCATCCTGAAGGGCGCACCGGGCGTGGGCAAGAGCACGCTTATACACTTGGTCCTTAAAGACCTCAGCAAGACGAAGACATTGGAAGTGATAAAGGAGGAGTTCACCCCATCTACGTATAACCGCATAAGGACGGTAAACATAAACCCTCTCAAAAAGACCCTTATAATCTTAGACGACTTCAACAACGTGGAGATGCTAGACGCTGCAAGCCAGACGAAGATACTAAACCTCATAGACGACCTTGCGCGAAGATTCGGGATGCTGCTTGTCGAAAACCGCGATGAGGGAGTGGAAAGGGACTTCAAAAAGCTTGGGAAGAGGTTCGAGAAATTCGAGATTAAGGGTCTCTCGCGCGTCGACTTAAAGCAGCTCATAATAGACCGGCTAAACATGGCCAGGAAAGTGCCTACGGAACAGATTGACCCGTTCAATGAGGGCGAATATGACAAGATATACAAGAAATCTGGCGGAAATCCACGCATAGCCTTGCTGATCTGTTCCTCTTTGTACGACCAGAAAGAGACTTCGATAATCTGAACGTAAGAAAGCCGCACGTGGCCTAAAAAATATGAAAGGGACTCCGAGAACTGCGTTATTGATGCTCATAATATTCGCAGCCACGATACTCGGCTCCGAGCTCTTCACAGTCGGCACACTCACGTTATATTCTCATGCGAACCTGAGCGCGGGGCAGGTTTACGCTATTTCCCCTTATATCGAGTTGACTGAAATAGTCACCGGTCTTATAATCATAACGGCGATAATGCTGATACTGATAAGATACGGCCTAATGCGCATAATCTTTTGGATATTCATAGTTATCTCATTCCTGATAATACTGGAGTTCTATGACACCGCACTTTACCTCGCATTTCCCTCCGATTATGTAAGTATGGCCGTCTTGGGTCTGGCGGTATTAACCATAGTATATTATGTAAAATTCGCGGGAACGGTCGGCAGAAACCTCGTGAACATAGTGATATTCATAACCATATCATCCATACTCTCGCTTTCGCTCGGCGTATTGCCGACTCTTATACTTGTCGGGATAATAGCCGTGTATGACTACATAGCGGTATTTGTCACAAAACACATGCTGACTTTGGCTGGCGCCCTGTCGAAAGGCGGGTTCCTGTTTTCCGGTATAGTACTGTCTGCCAAAAAGATCAAGAATCTTGGCCGTGGGCATATGATACTCGGTGGCGGGGACCTGGTCTTTCCAGCCATGTTTGTAGACGCCGTCTATGTAAACTACCCGATATTCGCATCGTATCTTGTATCTGTAGGGGCGTTGCTAGGCCTAGGCTTGATAATCCTGCTCGGAAAGCGCGGTAAGGCGTATCCTGCCATGTCGGTTATAGGACCCGCGCAGATTCTGTTTTTCGGACTTTACATCCTTACAACTTTTATAAGGCTCTAATCTCATAATTATCGTGTGGAAATCAAAGTCAGGCAGAACGATGTCATAAGCGCCTTAAAGGACTGCTACGACCCGGAGATACCTGTAAACATCTACGACCTTGGGCTTATCTATAAGATAGAGATAAACGTTCGGAAGGTCGAGATAACAATGACTCTAACGTCCCCGTTTTGCCCAGCCACCGATTTCATGGTTGAGGACATAAAAAACAAGGTAAAGATAATGTCAGGGGCAGAGGACGTCGAATTAAACGTGGTATTCGACCCGCCGTGGGACCAGAGCAAGATGTCGGAAGAGGCCAAAGCGCAGTTAGGCCTGTGACTCCCTATGCGCTGAAAACAGCGTAAGAAGCTGACATTAGGTTTAGCTTTTGCAGCGCATCTGCAAACGTTTTATCGCGCCCGTTCCATGTCTCTTCTATCAAGGCTCTTTATCGCAGGTTGTCCTATGTAAATTTAGTCTAAAAACTTCTTTTCCTTTATTTTTTCCGGCAGATATTTTTCCGTCATGAATGAAAGGCCTTTGGCGGTGAAAGCGTTCAACTCGACTTTGGCTCCCAGTTTTTCCATTTTTCCGAATTCCTCAGTCCACGGTTTGTTGTCCTTGAACCATTCATATTTCTGTATCTGCTTCAATCGCACCATATCGACGTCCTTGAATTTTATCAGATGCCTCTTTAAGTCGTATCTCTCTATGTCGTCTGCAAGGAGCCCCATGAATCTCGCCTGCGGCAGGGCAAGTTTTTCGGAAGCGTGCGCTAGGGCGATGGAGCCGAATTTTATCGCCGAATATATATAGAAGCCCCACGGATCGAAATCTGTTAGGATGTATACTGGGAGGTTCTGTTCGTTGTACAAGCGCTGCAGAAGCCTCCTTATGCCGCGTGTCGCCTGGCCTTGGCTGGCGATTATCACGCAGTTCAGCTTCTTCCAGGCCCTGTCCTCGTTGAGTCGGTCCCATATGGCTGCTTTCTCCATATAAAGGACGAATTTTGCGTTCACTCTTTTGAATTCGATGTCTTCAGTAGTGCTCGGTATGGCCCAGCCACCGCTCCCCATCTTTGCCCAGTCTATAGTATCTTCACGGTCTTCTATGACAACGTCGCCGGCGACGGCGCCGTTTTTATTCGCGGTTATATGTAGCTGTTCCCGTGTAAGATCTGTTATAAGCTCAAGGTCTTCCACCGCCTTGTCCGTCTCTGTCTGGTCATCGACCACGTCTATCTTTGTGCCCGGAATCGTCCTCCTCATCTGATAAAACACGTCCCTCAGACTGGTGTGCTTATCGCTCTGGATGAGGTTCTTGCTGAGCGAGGCTACCGCTACGGTCTGCACGAACTTTCTTACGTGCCCTACATTTAGAAAATAGCGCTTTGACGTGCTTTCTCCGAGCGTCAGTATGCCTTTCTCCTTGCTGTATTTTACGTTCGCCAGGCCTCTCGTTGGTACGATTAAATATGGGTTCTGGCCCCTCTCTATCTCCTTGTATATGCCGTTTCCAAGGTCCTCTAGCTGCGATATCTTTTTCTTTGTGTTCTTGTTATCAGACGCCATCCGGTTCCTCCTCAGTCTCCGTTTTGCCCTCTACATCGCTTGATATCTTCGTGGAAACGACTTCGCTTGCGCTAAGACTTTCTTTTACCGTCGTCTCTACCGTTTCTTTCTGTTTTTCTAGGAAGCGGGATATCCTAGCTTTGACTTTTTCCTCGTCTGCACTTATAAGTTTTGAAAGAGAGAATGCTAGTTCCAGTCCATATTTGTCGAATAGGCTTATCCTTTCCGCAAAAAGCGCGCTTTTGTGTTTCCTGTTCAGGAACGTTGACATCGTCCTCGTCAGTTCCTGAAGCGCTAGCTTTATTTCCTTTGTTATCGCAGGGTAGCTGGCTATCGCAGTCTTGCCCTCGTTCGTATACGGGACCCAGACGGACGACATATGTATGAGAAACACCATCGGCCCTAAGGGGACCCTGTTCTCGGCTTTTATCCCGTACCTGCCGTAGTCTATGCTCAGGAAACTCTGAGTGAGAGCACACGATGCAGAATCAAAAAGCAGCGGTATCTTGTTTGCGTATCTAAGCAGCTGTGCCTTCTCATTCGTGAGTTCGCCGCCATACGCGACCGCGACCTCTATCTGGAACGGCATGCCTCTGTACACCTCGGGCCTTCTGCTCACAGCATGCACGTATTCCGGCTTAAACTCCGTCTTGAGTCTTTTCTCTAGCTCCTCGACGCCTATCGGCGAGAGACAGTCTGTCTGCGGGCGCATCAATTCTAGCGACTGGAGGGCCTTAAGTATCGAGTTCGCCTGCGCCCTGTCCACGTCACTGGGCTTCATGCGCGGCTCTAGACCTACGGCTTTTATCGTCGAATCGGCGACGGAATTACTGACTCTAGATAGTTCATTCTCGAGGACTCCTTTGAGCGTCCTTTCCGCGGAGTTCTTAAGTATCCTCATGAATATCCCTATTTCGAGCCCCTGCGGGTGCGGCTTTATGGATATGGCTTCCTTTGGCAGCTGATTAGCGACGCGTTTGTAAACTGTTTTTTCGCCGTTCGGACTGGTATAAGATATTGTCGCCGCTGGATTTACAATCGACGTTCTCCTTATGTACTCGTCGACGCCTTTGCTCCCTGCGAGATACAGGCCTTCTATTTCTAGTTCGATCTCCGTGCCGTGCTCGTATGGAAAATCCACTTCCGCTTTTTCGATGACTTCCGGCTCGTTCTTCGTTATGTTTATCTGCACTTTCATCATCACGGCCTTCTTCTGGCTCTTTACTTTTGAGATTATTGTAGCCGGCTTGCCGGTGGTCAGTTGCGAGTAAAGGACGGCCGAGTGTATGCCTATCCCCTGTTGCCCCCTGCTCTGCTTCATTGACTGAAACTTGCTGCCATAAAGCATCCTGCCGAATATGTCCGGTATCTTTGCGGCCAGTATACCCGGTCCATTGTCCCTGACCATTATGGAGAATATCGGGGACGTCTTCCTCATCGTCAACTGTGCGCCGTTGAGGGAAACCGACAGTTTCTCGTTGTTTTCTGTTATGGTGAATTCTTGGTTGTCGAACCTTAAGACGGCTTTGCCACCACGCATCTGCTTTGTATCGCTGTTGCCCTTGTATAGGACCGTGATGTTGTTTTTTTGGACCATCATCTGTGCTACGTTGTGTTTTTCATCTAAGAGCTGGTAGTTATCGCTCATCGCCCTTACGTCAACAGTCACTTCCGGCAGGTCGACTGGCTGGCCGCTCCTCGCCTGCATGTGGCCCAGATCCTCGCAGGCGTCGAGCGAGTTGTCTACGGCCTCTTTGACGCAAGTAAGGAGGGCTTTTTGCTTGTTGTCGAATCCTAGCAGATGCCGGTTCTTCTCAAAGAATTCTGTGACGCTTATCGCACGCTGTTGTTTTGCAAGCTCCTCAGCTATTTCCATTCGAATAGGCCTCGAGTTTTCTCCTGTTTATCGTAGAGAATACTCTATCGTGTTTGGCGCCGTTTAAAAGCATTTCCACCGCTTCGACCGCTATGCTGAGATTCTGATAAGGCCCTATTATGCTTATGGTCTTGCCGGATATCTTTATGCTGCATGCAGTTTGCATGCTGAGTCGTTTTTTTATAAGTCCCCTGCTGCCTATCACACGACCTTTTAGTTCGACCTGCCTTTTCTGCGAACCGGCGTAGTCTCCGACGTTTATTATCGCCAAATCGTAGGCTTCGTCCAGCAAAAGGGCGGACGCCGCGGCATCAAATCCTCTGTTGAAAGCGAGTACGGCGTTCTTTACTAGCAGTACGTTCGTTGCGCTGTGCGACTTTATGTGCACCTCGTTCCCGTCCAGACCGACCTCTACGCCGAGGCCGGTTATCTTATCCAGGAGTTTCTTCTGCGCCTTCAACTCGTAAGCTCTTTTACTTGTCATCATCACGTTTTCTTCCATTTTATACCGCTTTGCACATATAGGCGCCTTCCAGGGAATATCCGTTTTTACGGTAGTATTCCCTCACACCTACGCCGGATATTATCTTTACGCGTCTTAGTGAATATTCCTGTCTAGCGATTCTTTCGGCCTCTCTGAGGAGGTACGCCCCTACGCCTTTGTGCTGGAAACTCGTGGCGTCTACGGACGAGAGGTTCTTTTGCTCGCCGTACACGTGCAGTTCCCTCACCAGGGCCTCCCGCCCTCCGTCCGGTATCCTCAAGCGCAGGAAGCCTATTAGAGCGTCGTTGGCGGCGTCTTCTATGCTCAGAAAGACCTCGTCGCCGTGCGCAGCCCGATAAGTCTCCCTCTTAAGTTCTTCTCTAACGTCCTTAGACATGAACACGTGGCCGACCTCCCTGCCTCGTATATCACGGGGTTTTTTGCCGAGCGACCTTATCTTTTCGTGTACCAGTTGCCTGAGATTGGTGACTTTTATGCCACCCTCTATCAAGTTTGACGGTATGTCGCGTTCCACTCTCATTATCCTAATCCATGCGGGCGCGTTTATTTCCGCCCATGCCACGAGGTCTATAACGTCCTCCAGCGAGTAGGTCTTGTGTTTGCCGTCGATCCAGAGTTTGTAAAGACCGGTGCCTTTTATCACAAGTGTCGGATATATCTTTATCGCATCTGGCTTGAATGACTCATCCGTATATACTCTTGATATCGTTTCGCGGTCCTTGTCGATATCAGACGATGGCAGATTCAGCATTATGTGATAATCCACCTTGTATGCGCTGTCCTTCAAGCGCGCTGTCGTATCTTTTACATCCGTTATCGTGTGACCACGATTGTTCCTTCGAAGCACGTCGTCGAAGACTGATTGCACCCCCATCTCTACTCTTGTGACTCCATAATCCAGAAGCTGTCTTATGTCCTGTTCCCCGCATCTTTCCGGTTTTGTTTCTATGGCGAGAGCGACGAGCCTCGTAGCCGCCTTCTCATTCCTAATTTTTTCATACTCCAATTCAGATTCTCCCGACAGACTGTTCGGAAAGTCGTTGATCGCTTTGTACAACAGAGTGATGAACCGGCGGCGATAATCTTTTGGAAGCGTAGTGAAAGTGCCCCCTATTATTATGGCTTCCACCTTTTGCGGCGAGTAGCCCATAAAAATATACTGATTCAGCCTAGAATTTATCTGCGTGTACGGGTCGTAGGCGTTCAGCGCGGCGCGTCTCGCAGCCGGTTCGAAGCCAGTATAGCTCTGCGGCGTGTTCGTCTTCGTGCCGCCCGGGCAGAAAATGCACACTCCGTGGGGGCAGTCATATGGTTTTGTCATCAACGCTGCTACAGTCACGCCGGACATTATCCTTACGGGTTTTGACCTCATTATCGCCGAGAACTTTTTACGTTCCGCGATAGTCATCATAGCAGATATCTCGCCGTTCTTTGGTATCCTGTCTATGCCGAGCCTCTCGCACACACGGCGTTTTTCTGCCAGCATCATCTTTTTATCGCTGACTCTGCCAGCTTCCAATAGTCCAATAAACTCCTCGACAAAGGAGGCTAAACCCTCTTCTTTTGGCATATCTTAATTAGATTTGTAGCACGTTATTAAATACGTATAGAGACATAAAATTTTATGGATTCGAAAGGCCAGTTTATCACGGTTTTCTTCACGATTTTCGTCATAATAGCAGTTTTATCGGTCACTACGGTAGAATACAATAATCTGGTGGCCAGCGCCAGCACGAGTGCCGGTCTAGAATCTTACGCGTCCCAGAACGCCGTGATTTACGTTTTGTCCAGCCAGTACTATGCGTTCGAGAGCTTGAATCCCTCCGCCCAGACGGTATCGCTTTTGTCTACGCTGTTATCCGCGGTATCCTCATCCTACATAAAGAACTATGACATAAACCTTACGAATGGCTTAACAATCTCGCAGGGCGGGGAGTCTATATCTCCGATAACGACGATCAACGTTATGATACAAAACACGCAGAGCATCTCGACTGTTTCCCCTTTTCAGGAAAAACTAGTGATAAACTCTAACAAGTACGGCGCGTACGAGGCGCCTAATCTTGCAAACGTACAGTTTACCTATCTCAACGGCACTATAATACCATCTTGGCTGGAAGGCGGCGACATAGCTGCGTTCAATGGCAACGCGTATGTTAACGCGAGTACGTCGGCTACGCTCAAACCGGCTTCAGCTGTTACATGGTCGGCTTGGCTGTATCCATACTCCTTCCCGGCTTATGATAAAGAGATGATGTTTCTCAGTGACGCCTGGCTCAACGAGACTAAGGGTGTTTTAGCGAATTTCTATGGGAAAGACATCTGCTCTACGCTGAGATTCGGTCCGGCTCCTCAGGCTAGCCTCTGTGTAAACTCCACCTTTTTCGGTGTGACGGCGAAAAAATGGTTTTTCTATACCGCTACGTATTCAGCGTCTTCTGGTATTCTTACACTATATATAAACGGCAACGTGGCCGGCACATACTCTGAAACGCCCGGGACTCCCATAGATTATCCTGCAACATCCAGTTTCCTTATAGGTTACCTGAACAGCTACTTCAACGGTTCTATAGCCAACGTACAAGTTTACAACAAAAGTCTCTCTTCTGTGCAAGTCGCGCAGCTTTATGCACAGGGCATGGGCTCCTCTCCGGTTAGGCCTGCATATACGGAAGGATGGTGGCCACTGGCAGGAAACACGAATGACTTTAGTGGAAAAGGAAACAACGGTGCGTCTGTGAATGTTGTGTTCGATGGGAACGGCGCGGGAAGCAACGCCACGGTATACTGGCTGAGACTCGGTTCGATAGGGGCCGGTAGCACTACGGATATAAACATGAAATTTTATCCAGAACGGTACGTTGCCATGAATCCCGAAAATACGGGCGAAGCTCCTCAGCTTTCCAAAGTCTATGGCCAATACGATGACGGTGCAGACGTTTTCGATTTCTACTCGAACTTCACCGGCAATTCGCTTCCGTCTACTTTCAACAATGGCGGCATAACGTACGCCGTTAATAATGGCATAACTACATCGCCAAGCGGAGGGTGCTACGATCAGCTGGTCTATTCATCGCAGAAGTTCGATGAGAACACTACTGTGGACTTTTACGGCTCGTTCAGCGGCGCGCTTCCTGCTGGCGGATTACTCGCTACCTGCGAGGATGAAGGGACTGGATACATGAATGACAGCTCTTCCTCCTCTACTCCCGGTGCGCTATTCGGCACTGGAGCGAATTTTTACGGTCTTTTCACTTCGAAGGGGGGCAGCGGCATAGCGCTGGCTTATTACTCAGGGGTCAAAAACCTCTATTCGATAGCTGCTACTAACGGCAACATACTTGGATATGTAAACTACAAGAACATCGGAAACACGACGCTCTCGACCAGTTATTTCCCACTGCCCATCGGCTTTTTACAGCAGAAATCGGGCTCCCTTGGAGGAGGATCAAGCGACGTGAACGATTTCGCTTACTGGATACGGATACGCGCCTATCCACCGAATGGAGTTATGCCAGTATGCGTTTCTGGGTGCCGCTAAACGCTTAAATCGGAAAAAATGAGGTTATTTGTAATGTACAGAGAAAACCCGTTTTTCAGTATAATAATCCCTACCATGTCCGAAATACGCGCAATCCGCGGCACACTAGACAGCATCGCCAGGCAGTCTTTTAGGGACTATGAGGTCATCGTATGCGACTACAAGTCTACGGATGGCACTATACAGATAGCCAGAGAATACGATGTAGACATAATAGACATCAACAAACCAGGGGCATCTGTAGCTAGGAATCGTGGTGCCTTAGATGCCGAAGGCGATTATCTCGTATTCTTAGACGCAGACACAAGCATGGCTCCGGACTGCCTGAAGTTCTTCAAAATCGCCGCAGATTCGGGGGCCTTGGGAGGGTTTCCGCTAGTTTACTGGGACACAAAGGACAGGCTGACTGACTTTTTCAGGAGATACATTATAAATCCGCTTTACTACGTAAACTCGCTGGCTGGTGGAAATGCGTGGCCTTCGTGCTGCTGTTTCTACGAGACCGATGCGTTCGTGAAGTCCGGTGGCTTCAGCGAAAACACTCCCATATACAGCAGCATAGACCTTAACGCAAAACTCAAGAATTTTGGGAAGCTGAAGTTCGTGCCGAATGCTAAATGCTTCACATCCGACAGGCGGGTGCGGGATTGGGGCCTAGGTTCATACTGTATTACTTCGGCTTATGTGCTTTTAATGAAGCTAATAAAAGACAAAGAGCCGCCGCTGGATTTTTACGAGGCTATAAGGTAAGGCGACAGTGGTTATTCGAGGAGAAAATCAGCGGTCTTCTCTTTGTTGAACGGGACCAAGTCTTCATAGCTTTGGCCAGTGCCGAGGAAGATTATCGGTTTCTTGGTTATGTATGATATAGACAATACAGCCCCGCCTTTCTTGTCCACGTCGGCCTTTGAGAGTATTGTGGCGTCTATACCAACCTCTTTGTCGAATATCTTGGCCTGATTGACGACGTCGTTCCCCGTCAGGGCATCGCCGACGAATATCGTGAAGTCCGGTTTGCTCACCCGCTTGACCTTTTTCAGTTCGTCCAGTAGGTTTTTGTTTATGTCGCTCCTTCCTGCGGTGTCTATAAGGACGACGTCCGCACCGGAGGTCCTTGCGTGCTTTATGGCATCGAATGCCACGGCAGCCGGGTCCGCGCCATAATTGTGCTTTATTATCTCGACGCCGAGCTTCTTCGTGTGGGTCTCCAACTGCTCTATGGAGGCTGCCCTGAAAGTGTCGCTGGCGGATACCACCGGTTTTAGGCCGTTCTTTATGAGGAACTTGGCGAATTTTGCCAGCGTCGTAGTCTTGCCGACGCCGTTCACTCCTATGAAGAGGATAATGTACGGTTTTTTAGCCTTTATCACGGCTAGAAAATCGTCCACGGGGTAGTCCATGAGTATGTCTTTTATGCTGTCTTTTACCGCCGCTTCTACGTCTCTTCTAGTGGAAAGCAGAGAGACGTCCTTACCTTTGAGCTTTTCTTTGAGGTCACTGCGTATCGCCTCTACCACCGACAGCGCTACATTGTTCTCGAGCAGGGACTCCCTTATCTCGCCGTATATGTTTTGTATGTCGACGTCGTTTATCTGGTGCGCGAATAACTTCTTTTTCCCTTGCGGCTCTTTTTTTGGTTCTTCTTCCTGCACGCGCCGCGGCGCAGCTGGCTCTTCCTCGGAACGTTCCTCTTTCGGTGCGACCTTAAGAGTTGCGGGTTTGTCGTGCGTCTTCTCTTGCTCTTTTGTCTCCTGTGCTGGTAGCGCCGTTTCATCGTGGGCGGCTTCACGCTCCTCGATTTTTTCCTCCTTTACAAGCTTCTTCTGTATGGAGTTTATAGAATCCTTTATTTTTTTCTTTATGAAATCGAACATAGCCTATTTGATACCGGCCTTGTATTCTTCGTACATCCTGTTCGTCTCTTGCTCCAGCACGGATCCTCTCTCCTGTAGTTTCTGTATGACTTGCCCTATCTGTTCTATATTTTTTTGTATCTCGGACAGGTCGCGCTCGAGTCTGTGTCTTAGAGAATCCATCGACATGCTCCTAAACACGTTGCTGCCTATGTTTACCAATGCGGATGCCGTATCGGATATTGTGCCTCTGAAGTAAACGTCCTGGCTATAGGGCAACAGGACATCATTCTTTGAGCCATTCATGCCATCCAGGCCCAAGAGAGACTTGCTGAGCGATTCTTCCATCAGCTGGAGGGAATTCAGCGCGGTTATGTAGCCTTCTAGCTCCCTGCGTATGTATTCTATTTCCATGACTCTTTTACTGAGCTCTTCTTCGTTGGATTTCATGCTATTTCTTTTCTTGTGCGGCTTCGCCTATGTTCTTTATGGTCACGATACCTGTTTCGTCCTTAGAGCACATCAGTCTTATTTTTACCGGCGGGTTCTTTATCCCATTCCTAAAAATCACGTCGTTCACAGCTACGTCGATCCGTGTATCCTCCGCTTTCATGTGTCTCTTTACGAATCTAGCTACGAATTTTGATGCGGCTGCTGCCCTCCTGTAAGGCGGCACTGCCTCTATCCCGCGCCTTAGATTTATAGTCATTATCCTCTGCTCTGCCATGATTCATCTGCCCACGTTCTGGTTAAGCCTGGACCTGTCTATCCGTCTCGTACCGTACTTTCTAAGCTGTGCGAACACGGGAGGCCTCCTGACCTTTCTGGCGTGCTTTATCAGCAAGCTCTTTTTATTGGCTGATTTGTGTTTGCTCATAATTTCCTATCGAATTTTATCCGATTCTCGTTGCTCGGCTGCGACTCCGAGATTGCGTGCAGCAGTTCTTTCAGTTTTTTGTCGTCTATGGGCTCTCTTAATTTGTTCGCGAGCGCCGATTGGACTATAAGGTTCTCTACGCTCTCCGCCAGGTCCGGATGCGCATAGCGTATGTTGCCAAGCCGTTCTCTGGCCTCTTTCGTCAGGTACTTTGCCAACATGTCCCGTTTCAGCTGCTCTAGTCGTTTGAGTTGCTCCATCTCTTCCGCGTTCCTCGGATTCTGTAACTGCATATTCATTTTGTCACCAGCGATTTCGCAACCTTGTCGGCCAGCGATATCCCCTTCGGAGAGACGATGCGTCCGGGCCTGTTCTTTATCTTCACTTTCTTTACGAGTTCACTCTGCTCTAGTTGCTGTATTATCTTGCGCGTTATGGCTCCACCCGCCGGCCTGAAGTGTTTTCCACTGTACCTGTTCTTCTCCTTGTCTCCATAAATCTTCCTCAGCCTGCCTACGCCGACGGGTTTCCTGTCGAAATACATCCTCCTAAGGATGCTTGCAGATCGCATATACCACCAGTCCGGTTGGGAAGGCACTCGGTCCTTCGCGGCGCCGGTCTTCACGAAGTGCGACCACGTTGGGGGTGATACGGTCTTGATTTTCTTGAGCTCCTCTGCCATAGCCCTTACGAGCGCGATCTGATCAACGTCTGCTGCCCTTATCATATCCTAATTTCCTCACAGTACCGCAATTTAAACACTTGTATATTATAAGACCCTTTCGGACCCTTACTATAGTGCTTTTTCCGGGTATAAGTATCTTATAACAGCGTTTACATATTAAAACTTTTTCGTTCTTGTCCAAGTTTATCTTTTTCGAGACGTAGATTCGGTAGGCTATATACGCGTAGCGATCTGACAGTTTCTTATCCGAATCATAAAGCGACCTTGACATTGTCACGAGCCTGTCAAAGTCTCTCTTGAATGACCTTTTGTCTTTGAGTCTTATAGCCATACTGTCTATCAAAAGGACATATTGTAATATTTATAGATTTGTGGATTACAGAAAGCTTTATAAATGACATTTATGTCTTAACAACTAAGACGCGCCAAACGTTAAAAAACGACGGGTCTGACACAAAGGGAGGTTGAAATGGCCAAACAAGCTAAAAAGGCTGTCAAAAAGAAGAAAGTCGAAGAAGATGAGGACATCGTTGAGGAGAACGAAGACCTCGGCGACATGTACGATGAGGGCCTCGAAGAGGAAGAAGACGAAGAGGACCTTGAAGAAGATGATTCGGAGTAAAGACAAAATTTTTCATTTTTGTTTTTAATATTTTTAGTGCGGGTTAAAGGCCACTTGAAGCGGCCAAGACTAGATTTCTATCAGGACTATTTTACTGCTTTATATTATTATGAACGCAAGACACGGTCCGCACTATATGTCAAATTCTCTTCAGGACCAATGCCAACGTTTCGTTCTCGAACTGCTCCGAGATTATGCCTTCTTTCTTGTCTCTTTTTATTATCGCCAGGTACAACTTCTTGCCGAATCTCGCACGCACCTCTATAGAGTTTTCAAGCTTGTCGACGCTTATGTCCTGCTTGCTCTTGACTCCAGGTAGGCTTATGGAATGTACTACGGCTCCGCCCTGGTTCGAAACGGCGTCTTGGGGCTCGATTACTTCTTCAATGTCGGCGGTATTCTTAACCGGTTTCTCGGACTGTTTCCTCTGCGGTTGGTGCTTGCCAAAGAAACTCCCCATCATGTTGCCTAGGATAGGGGAAATCATCTGTTGTACCATCTTGTTCATATCACGCTGTATCTTGGCCATATCCTGCGGAGTATTACCGCTCAGGTCTACATTTATCTGATTAATGCCCATATTCTGTGCTGCAACCCGAAGGCCGCAGTTCGGGCAAAAATGCCAGCTGCGCTTGATGAGATCCCCGCATCTAACGCATTTTTTTGAGAACATACGATTCTATTTTATACAACGACTCCAATATATACGTTACTCTATGCGGACTTTATCGCCGCAGCGATGTTCCTCTTCTGTTCGTCCCTAAGTTTTAGAAGGCCTAAAAAGGCCGTGTGCGTATCTTTGTCTGGAAAAAATGGCGGTTCTAGTACTATCGGCTCGAACGTGGTTCCGTTTACGCTGTACGGCCCTGCTGACGGCACGATGCCGAATATCCGGTCTTTCGGCGCCCCGTATGCCACTTCCTTGACTGCACGAGATGCGTGGTCTATGCTTGTCACCCCAAATACAGCATCGGCGTCGGTTTTTTGCGCGTATTCCGAGATGTTCTTGTTGTTATCGGGGGTGTTCGTGGCTTTTTCATCAAGCACTACTTCTGCCACTATCTTTTCCAAGTCCATGCGCCTAGAGCGCATCCTATCCAACATCGATTCGGACTCGGTTTTACCAGTTGCCGGGTCTAAAGTACTGCCAGAGATATAAAGGTCGGCGGCTATGCCGTGTTCTTTTAGGAAATTTAGCATCCTGTAAGCGCCGCCCGTCCTATCATCGACAACGGACGCCCAGTCTCTGCAACTTGTCGGTACATTCTTGCTGTATCCATAAACAGATACTACGGTTTTCTTTGTCATAAAGTCTTTTTACGTTCTTTTCGTTAACTTTAAAATAGATTGTAACTCATAGTTAAACCTTACCACCGAGTTTCTGAAGGTCCGGAGGGGCCATAAGAAAACGCTTTATCATGTAAATCTGCTTACGGAAAACGTTAAATTCTACCTTTTTCTATAACTCTTATGTACAAGTCGCTTATCTTAGTCGGTCTTATACTCATTGCGCTTGGAGCGATAGTGGTATCAAACGTGTACATTCCCGGCGTCAGCAGGCACATAGACTCAGCATTCGCCTACATACCGCTAGATACGCTGTATTCTTCCATAATATTCATAGTCGTAGGCTTCGTAGTGCTGGTATTTGGCATCGACATTTCTCAAATGGGTAGATACTTCAAGTTCTATTAACGTATGGGTTTCATCGGAACCGCGATAACTAATGAGGACGCAGAAGTGATCCTGACGTCGCTGGTAAGGACATATTCGGTGATACCTCAAGCCCTAAAGGAATACGTCCCGAGCCTAGAGACCATACTCGAGGGGATACCTGACGAGGCCCGAAAGTATTCGCTGCAGGACCTGATAAAACTACTGGCATGGGCCGCAAAAAATGAGATTGTCATTTGACCGGCCCGTTATTATGACAAGGAAAAACTCTTCGTTTTCGAGAATGAATGTGACGTGGAAATCGCGCATGAGATTATACTTTTATAGGTGCGTATGACAAGAAAGCAACTGGTAACTTTCGGGATACTGCTGATAGCCTTTGCCTTTATGGCCTACGCCCTAAACCTTCCGCTCGACCGGCTCCTGCCAGGTATAGCGGGCAGCATTAGCGTTTTTGGATTTGCGCTTACCGGCACGGATATCGTACTCATGATCTTCGTCGCTTTTGGCGTGTTCGTCCTAGTGTTGACGAGGGTAAGGAAGTCCCTGAATGGCTAGTATTGAAAATGCCTGCGATGGCTCATCTGTAAGACGTCTGTTTCAATGCGCGTGCCGAGCTTCTGTACGGCTTCTGCGGTTCGGTCTGCCTATTGTCGTCCACAAGGAGCGTCCTGTCGTAGTCCAAGAACCTTCTCTTAAGGCTCTTCTCCTTTCTGGCTAGGCACTTTGCGACTATCGATCTCGCAGCGTGCGCCCTCGCCATCTCGCCGCCCCCTTTTATCGTCATGTCTATGTCATATTTCTTATAAAGGTCGCCGGAAATCGCCTGCGGCTCGGATATCATAAGTTTAAGGATTCTGTTTGGATAAGCGTCGAGCGATTTATTGTTTATGAGTACACGACCGCCACCTTCCGTTATCGTGCCTCTGGCTATGGCCTGTTTTCTCTTCGCTACCAATATCGGGTTCTTTTTCATGCTGGCCTGCTTTTCAGTATGTTGGACAGCTCGCCTATGGTCACTCGGTGCACCGGTTTATCGCTCCTGAACTTCGCTACTTCCAGTCTGGCCTTGTCCTTGTATTCTGCCGGGACATCCTCGAAGACTTTTATCCGTCTTAGTGCTTCTCTCCCGTGCGGACTCTTGCGCTTGAGCATGCCTCTTATGGATCTCCTTACTATCCCGCTTGTAGTCCTCGGGAAGAACGGTCCTTTGGACATGGTGCCCATCTCATGTAACTCTCTGTATCTTCCAACGATGACGTTCTTATCGCCCACAATCACAACCTCCTTGGCGTTCACAAGCACCACATCCTCGCCCTCGAGGGCGGCCTTGGCCGCGTACGTAGCGACTCTACCTAAGATTGCATCTTTACCGTCTATTATCATATCTTTTATCCATTAATTAGACGCGTGTGCAAATTTAAACCTATCTGCTATGCGCACCGAGCAGTCTCTTGAAAAACCTCATACTGGCGGCCAGTCCCTTATCCTGCGCTGCCACCATCTCGCCTATTGCCTCTTTTTGCCTGCCGCGACTTGCGTCTAGCACTATCAGCGCTATCGCCCTCCCAAGGTCCGTTTGGATGCTCTCTAGTATCTTATCTACGAATTCCCCTTTTACTTGGCCCTCCACGTTCATGAGGAGGAGGAACCTGACAAAATCAGGGAGTATGTTCGAGCGGGGGTTGGCCGCGAAGCTGACGATGCGCTTTTGATAAAGTCGTATTATAGAGCCATAGTACCTGCTGCCGAAGCATAGGCAATCGAACGGCGTCCTCTCCGTCTTCTGCGACATATAGAGCGCCTCGAACGCGTATGCACCGGCCTCATCGAACATCCTAAGCAGGACGTTCTTGAAAGCGAGCCCAGCGAAACGCCTGAACAAGCCGCTTTTCTCGAGCTTGGCGAGTCCGCGGCCGGGGAGCAGCTGGCTTACTTCTTTCGAAGCCCTTGTAAGTGCATCGGCATTCCTGTGCATCTGGTCTCTGCGGTGGACCACTCCCTTCCGGTGCATAGCATAATGGAACATCTCATGCGCGAGCATGGCCTTCAAACGCATTAGGTTATAATATTTCGCGCTTATTATCGATTTAACTATATGTATCTTGCGATCTCTCTCGTTGTAAAACGCGTCCGTTGTCGTCACGCCATATGATACGGACCTGCCACCAATGACGACGGTGGGCTGCTTGAGTTCGAGCCCCGTCACAACGTCAAGAAGCGGAAGTACGTCCTTGATTATACCGGTTATCTCTTTCTTGTTTACGATCTTTGGGTTCATCTATCTTACTGTGTTTCTCCTTGTTTATTTCTTTTTCCTGGCGCCCTCTAGATAGCGTATATACATGTTGCCGAACAACAGGGCCAGGAGGACTATTATTATTATCGACTCGAAAAGCAGGTTGTAGACATCGTAATACTGTGCCAGGCTGTACGCTTGGCCGGCGCTTATGAAAAAGTTCGATTCGTCGACTATAAGCCCTGTGCCGAAACCGAAAAGGAACGCTAGAGTGTGCTTAACCGCCTTGTTGCGTAGCTGCTCATCGTAAAGTACGAAAGTGGCTATGCCTACGACTACTACTAGGATTATGCCTATAAAGAAATGGTGCACCAGTATCCCGGCGTAATACAGGTCCACCGTGCCTCCAGCGAGCACGTAAGTCCTGGCGACCGCTATCGCTGTAAGGACTCCTGCTATTATGTATAGGAGAGGGTTACTTATGAGTGCTTTTCTAAATCCATTAAGCAATGATATCACCTTCTCCTATAAGAAGAGTTTTTAATTTATAAGGCTGCTATACATTTTATCAGTGTGGGCCGATGGCGCAACGGCAACGCGCCGCATTCGCATTGCGGAGACTGTGGGTTCAAATCCCGCTCGGTCCATTACAGCCCATATGCTTCGGGTCGATAGTAATCGACTCAAGGTTCGTTTCTAATACCAAGGAAGTTTTATATAAAATGAATGGCATGTACAAATATGGAACTGGAAGAGCTCATAAAGCTTAAGAATGAAGTGCTAGTGCCGCAGTTTTCTAAGCTGGAAGGCTTCAAAAGGGCGGGCGTACTGGTGCGTGGTAAAGA
This sequence comes from Nanobdellota archaeon, assembly GCA_021818665.1. GTDB lineage: Archaea > Nanobdellota > Nanobdellia > Parvarchaeales > Parvarchaeaceae > Parvarchaeum. The sequence goes on from JAKATQ010000003.1 coordinate 21,864, forward strand.
GCGGGGGATCTACGTCATAATGGAGAAAGACTCCGATGTCGCCAGAAAGTTCGTTAACAAAGCCGCTGCCGCATATTCACTGCCTTGCGCTTACTTGGTATCTGACAGCCTTGATGTCTACCCAAAACAGTGATCCGAGTCTCTATTTCCTTTCGGTCTCCTTAAAGTATCTCCATAGGATAAAGAATAAGAAAGACACCGGAAAAGCGATTATCACGAGCAGATTCTGTTGCACGGGGAAATACTCTGCCAGAGGGGTTGTAGCCACCTGCACCGGATATATGAAGTTTTCTATGGCTATGTACGCCCACGCGATAAGAAAGTAGAGCCAGAGGGCCTCGAAAAGTACCGTCAGCAGCTTTCTGCGGTTCATACATGGACTCTGGAATGGTTGTCTTTTGACCATATCGTTCTGGTCAATAGGGTGAACGTGACTGTAGAAGCGGCTAGGACTACTCCGACAGACAGGTCGGTGAAGAGCGTCTTCCCTAAAGCGTTTGTATATCTAGCCAGATAGCCTATGAATAGCACATCGAAAACTAAAGGTATAAGAGCGAAGAAATTGAACTTGCCGAGCCTGTAAACGGAGCTCATAAAGCCCCTGTTCTTGAAGTTCATCTTCTCATTCATGAGGAAGTTTGATATGGCACTGAACTCGCCGCCGAGAAAGACGGCAACGGGATAGAAGAGTCCGAGGCTAAGGCTCGCATATACGGCTATCAGGTTTACCATGTACGCCAGCGAGCTTAGGATGCCGTACGAAACGAAAAGGCCGCTGATGCTCCTGGCGATGGACGATGCCGCTTCTTTAAGGTTCACGCTGCTTCGGTTATTCTTCTTCACGTCTTCACGTATGACTTCGACCGTCTTTATCTTATGCGCGCTTAGGGCTTTTGCTGATTCCACTAGAAAAGCCTTTCCCTGCTGATGAGTATCCTTTACGACAAGCGCCGCTTCCTTGGTGTATACTCTATTCATGGAGAACACGTTGTATGAATTGCCAAATGAAAGCAGATTGACCGTCTCGGTCACGAGCATGTCTATGAATCCCCTTCTTTTGGATTCTATCACGTTGCCGGCTTCTAGGAAAGGCAGGAACCAACGTGCATTGGATGGCGCATAGCCCTCGAAGGTGACTACTTTCTCAGCCCCCATGCTTAGTGCGGCTGCCATCCCTACTCTCAGGGTGTTTCCTATGTCATTATCATGTACGAAATGGACAAATTCGAAGTTTTCCGGGTGATTTTCCACTCTCTTCTCGTCGCTATCTATCAATATTATAGTCTTAGGAAGGTCTGCGTTGGACAGCTCGCCAAGAAAAGATTTCCTCTGCGCGGCCTTTAATGTCTTGAAGCCTGGCAAAAGTAAGGCTATGCTCGGACTTACCATCATAGAGTATTGATTATATCAGCTATTTAAGTATGTTCTAGTTACTCTATAAAGGTATCCAACCATGGCATTCTTTGGTGAGTATCTACGGGGATACAAATGATGTGTTATCGCCTATCCAGCCAACAGATGATATTTTGAACAAACCGCCGAAAATACGATCAAAATTTCAGATACTCTATACATATCATGTAAATTCTCTATTTCTATTAGGTTTTTATGACGCTGACGGTGTTTGAGCCCTCATTGGTTACATAAATATCGCCATTGGCGGAGTCGTAGGCTACTTCTTGTGGAGATACGCTGACGGAGATAGTGGCGGATACTTTGTTGGATTGGTTTATGACGCTGACGGTGTTTGAGCCGTAATTGGCGACGTAGATGTCGCCGTTGGCGGAGTCGTAGGCTACTCCGTACGGCTCTGTGCCGACGGTGATTGTGGCGATTACTGTATTAGCCGGATTTATCACACTGATGGTACCTATCTGATAATTGGCGACGTAGATGTCGCCGTTGGCGGAGTCGTAGGCTACTCCAATCGTGCCTGAGTCGACGGAAATAGTGGCGGATACTTTGTTGGACTGATTTATGACGCTGACAGAGATTGAGGAGGCAAAATTGGTGATGTAGATGTCGCCGTTGGCGGAGTCGTAGGCTACTCCTTCTGGTTCTGAGGAGACGGAAATATTGGCGGATACTTTGTTGGATTGGTTTATGACGCTGACGGTGTTTGAGCCGTAATTGGCGACGTAGATGTCGCCGTTGGCGGAGTCGTAGGCTACTCCATACTGGTCTGTGCCGATGCCAAAGGAGATGGTGGCGATTACTGTATTAGCCTGGTTTATGACGCTGACGGTGTTTGAGTTAAAATTAGTGACGTAGATGTCGCCGTTGGCGGAGTCATAGGCTATTTCAAACGGAATTGGACCTAAGCCGAAACTGATGGTGGTGGATACTTTGTTGGACTGGTTTATGACGCTGATAGTGCCTGAGTTATAATTGGCGACGTAGATGTCGCCGTTGGCGGAGTCGTAGGCTACTCCAACTGGAGATAAGCCGACTGGAATGGTGGAAATGACTGTGTTTATATTTGGATTATATGATACTGCGATATTTGTGCCTGCAGTTGCGGTGCCAGAATAAGAAGATGGCTTAAGTGGAATCGATGGTGAGATTACGCTGACGGTGTCTGAGCCATAATTGGCGACGTAGATGTCACCGTTGGCGGAGTCGTAGGCTATTCCACGTGGGTTTGGACCGACAGGGATAGTGGCGACTAGTGTGTTGGCGGAGTTTATGACGCTTGTGGTGTTTGATTTCTGGTTAGCGACATAGATGTCGCCGTTGGCGGAGTCGTAGGCTATTCCGTACGGCCCTGTGCCGACGGTGATTGTGGCGATTACTGTATTAGCCTGATTTATGACACTGACAGAGTTTGAGCCGTAATTGGCGACGTAGATGTCGCCGTTGGCGGAGTCGTAGGCTACTCCAATCGGGCCTGTGCCGACGGTGACGGTGGTTGATACTTTGTTGGATTGGTTTATGACGCTGACTGTGCCTGAGCCAGTATTAGCTACGTAGATGTCACCGTTGGCGGAGTCGTAGGCTATTCCAAACGGGAGTGAGCCGACGGAAATATTGGCGGATACTTTGTTGGATTGGTTTATGACGCTGACGGTGTTCGAGCTTTGATTAGCGAGGTAGATGTCGCCGTTGGCGGAGTCGTAGGCTATTCCAAACGAGGCTGAGCGGACGAGGATTACCGCGACTATTGTGTTCAACTGGTTTATGACGCTGACGGTGTTTGAGCCGTAATTGGCGACGTAGATGTCGCCGTTGGCGGAGTCGTAGGCTATTCCGTACGGCCCTGTGCCGACGGTGACGGTGGTTGATACTTTGTTGGATTGGTTTATGACGCTGACGGTGTTTGAGCCCTCATTGGTTACATAAATGTCGCCATTGGCGGAGTCGTAGGCTATTCCCAATGGGTTGGAGCCGACGGTAATAGTGGCGGACACGGATTGTGGAGCTGAATTATTGCTTATCTGATAAGGATAGACGCCGCCCGCGGTGGAAAAAACATCGGTGGCGGAGGTAGAGGACTGGTTTATAGCGCCGTATTTTACCCACCATGAGGAGCCGGGAGAGAGACCGGACTCGGTAAAAGTCGTCAATATCGGAGGGACCGCAGTAGCTGCTCCCGCTATCGTGCCAGATGATATCGCTGTTTCCTGACCGAGTGCAGACTGAAGGTGAAAGTCTATGCTCAGTGACGCAGAATAGCGGCCTCCCACGGTCGGGCACGCGCCTCCTGAGAAGTTTATCTCCGCGCTGCCTCCATTGACTATAGTCACGGCGGGAGAGACGGACTGGGTATCAGAAGAGACGGTTACGCCTGTAGAGGCGGTCAAATTGACAGAGTTTATTGTCACTGTAGAACCAGCGTTGTTGCCTATCCTCAAAATTATGCCATTGTTGTTGCAGGTCTGGCCGAGGATTACGAACGGTGCGAAGCCGCTCGATGTCGAACCGGCGGAGCTGGACGGAGAGAATATGCCCAAAGAGTACAGGACGGCTGCCACTATGACGATTATCAGGATAGCCCAGCCGTACGTCATCATGTATTCGAGGGCTGATTGGGCTTTGCTATTTTGCGACGGCTGGCTCATACTATTAGTCTTTCATTAACATATTTAAGGACTGCGAAGCATCAGAACTTAGTATGGACAAAGGTCCTTTGGATTCAAATAAGCTTAGTCGTGTGTCAAAAGAGATATCCAGCGCAAGAAGGCACCTAGACGAACTTGAAAAAAAGGAGGCTGAACTCGAGAAGGCTGACCGGGCGGACGCTGAAAAACCCAGAGGTTTTACCAACAGTTCATCTAGCCACATCGACAAGAAGTCTGATGAACCGGTGTTTACATCGCGCTCAGACAAATCAGCACTTAGGTTCCTGCGCAACAGATTATTCTTATTCTGGGTAGCAATAGCTTCCGGCGCCTCTGCGATAATCTCTGGTCTTTTATACCTTTATTCTGGCTGGTGGACGCTCGGACTTACTCCGGCTAGTCTTACGAGCCTAGAACAGACTATAAACAGCACCTATGCGACCAACGCGACATTGGCACAGGAGCTTCTTGTGCTAGTCAGCCAGGGATATACCGCCGGCATCACTATAAGAGACGGCCTCTTTGTCTTGGTCCCATTGCTCGTGATAGCCGGTGCTTTCATGATCCTTTCCGCCTTTTACCTTAAATCAAGGAGCAAGGAAATGTCCTTCACAGGCAGCGTCTTCTGTACGATATTCAGCGTAGTCGTGATACTCGGTCTTATGGTTTATTTCCTGATTTCACCACTGACTATATCCGAGCTTTTCGGCTATATAGGAGCGTTCGGTCTCCAGAACAGCAGCCTCTCATCGAGTCTTACCCAGACCGGCGGCACATACAATTCTTCAGAATTCATAGAAGCCTTCTCGCTATGGCTGGCTTACATGCTTCTCGGCCTCCTCGCCGCGATAGCTGGCTTTTACAGGGCTTACAAGAGCCGCAGCTGGGAGTGAACCGCGGCGCTACACAGTCAGATATTTATTAAACAAAAACTATAAAAAATGGTAAAGAAACTCCGTCATACACCTTATGAACGTATCCAAGATAATGACTAAAAAAGTCGTTTCCGTAGAATCAACGGCTCCGATAAGCAAGGTCGTTGAGCTCATGGATTCCAGAGAGATAAAGGAACTTCCGGTCATATCTAAGAAGAAGTACGCCGGCCTTCTGGTGTATTACGACCTCATAGAGAAGAGTATCTCTAAGACTGACCGGATAGACCAGTATGTAAGAAAAGTCTCATGCCTGTACCCGAAGGACTCGATAGACAAGGCGATAAGAGTCATGCAGAGCAACGGCATAGGCGCCATACCCATTGTCGATGAGGATAAAAAACTGGTCGGGATAGTCTCTGATTATGATATTTTGAAGCTTCTGATAAACAGCCGCACGTTCGATTCTCTAAAGGTCGAGGACGTTGTCATAAGGCGATTCCCCATACTGAGAACGGAGGACACCTTGAGCAAGGCGCAGAACCTCGCGGCGATAAACAAGATAGACGGCCTGCCCATCATAGACAACTTCGGCAAAGTCGTCGGCCAGGTACTCCTGTCTGATATACTCAAGTATACGTTCGCGGCTTTCGCCGGCAAGAAGACGGGGAAACGGGAGATGGACCCCAATAAGCCAGTCGCCCTGGAAAAGAACGTCATGGAGATATCCACGCGTGGCCTTCCCCAGATATCGCTCAACCTGAACCTAAGAAAAGCGCTAGAGATGATGCTGACCGCCAAGATAAAGGGCGTCGTCGTGACAGACAACGACGGGAGACCGGTCGGCATCCTCAGCAGGCTCAAGATCCTCGATCTTCTCGGCGGCAACAACATAGGCGACGCGATAGACGTCGAATTGTCCGGGGACTACGACTGGGAGTTCATACTCCTTGCTAGAAGCGAGATAAACAAGAGGGAGAACATGCTGGCGAACTCGGCCGGCATAAACCAGATAAAACTCCACGTAAAGAGGGTGCACGATGTCGCGGGCAAATACCAGATAAATATGCTCGCGTTCGGAAGGAAGAAGTATAACATAAAGGTCGACGGCGTGCTAAAAAATATGCTCTTGCAGGAGCTGTTGGACAAGCTGGACAACGCCCTCGAGCATGATAAAAGAGACCGATTCTGATTCAGAACGCGGCCAGGGACGTCTGCTTGTTTACTGCCACCCCGAATATCGTGTCCACTTCCTGCTTGAGTAGGACCAGCTCGTTCTTCAGGTACGCGTCTACGTTGTACTTGTCGGCTATCTGCAGGGACAGGTAAAGATATTTTCTTATGTTGCCTTCGCTGGACGTGAGGACGATGTTCCCGCCGCACTTCCTGCATTTCCCTATGAGCGGGACGCGGGTGTACCGCTCGCTGCACTTCACGCATCTGAACTCCTGCGTGCCGAACCTCCTGAGGTTGCCCTTTATGTCCTTTATGAAGTGCTTGTCTATTATTATCCTTGCTATGTCCGTCAGGTCTACGGCACGTATCTTCTCCTCCAGATTCATCTCGGCGACGACCTTGTCGTTCATCGTTTCCAGCGTCTTGTAGGCGGACACATTGACTCCCTCGTTTAGGTTGTCGGTGTTGTGAGTGAACATGATCCGGCCGTCCGGGTCTGAGAGTATCTCCTTTACCTGCCTAATCTTGACATCGGATGGCTTCGCGTATGCCAGCGTCGCTTCATAGAACTCGAGCGGATACCTGTCTACGATGTCGATGTTGTAAGCCTCCGAGTCCACGCTGTTTAGGTCCAGTTTTATCGATAAGACCAGCGGGGAGTCCATATACCTCGCTCCGCGTGAATCGGGCAGGAGCGCCCGATCGAAATTCAGCAGCATGTCGGACAGTAGCATCAGGGAGGCTTCATCGCCGTCGCAGTTCCGCCTCATCGCCGCGTGGAAGAACGGGTGGGCGAAAAGCCCCTGCGTCTTAGAAAAGCCTATTATCCTTCCGACTATGCCGGATGAAGTATGCGGGGCCAGCCCGACGATCAGTTTTCCCACAAGGTCGTGCTTTGACTTCACTCTCATCACCGCCCCCTTCTTGTAATATCTTTGAAGCATGTCGTCGACGAACTCCGACAACCGTACGAAGACCTCTGCGCCGTTTTCGTCCGCGCCGCCGTACGTCGGGAGTATCACGTCCTGCGGCATCAGCTGTACGATCTGGTCGCCGTTTTCAAGTTCGTTGCCGTAAACGTCCTTCCCGTACCCGAGACCCCTGAGGACGGACACCTCCGTCTCTATCTCTTTTGGTTTGAAATGGGTCACTGGTACTTCTATCGCGTCGAAACGCACGGTGCCGTCCTTGTTCACGTTCAGGCCGTGCAGGGTCCGAAGTATCCCCTTCTCCAGCGGCTCTATGGCGCCGGTCGAGTTGAACACCCCTTTTACCCCCTTTATGGATGCCGGGCGCTCGTCTACGCCGACGTTCTTGAAGGCTTCGTCCAGGTATTCTTTGAGGTTTATGTTCATCGGCATCTTGCCCACGGTTTCCCTGCCGTGGTGGATCTTTTCCTTCGTCTTGGTCCTGCACGTCCTGCAAAAGAACATCTTCTCCGCAGGTTTCCCGCACCTTTCACATGTATTATATATTGTATCTCTTTTGCAGTGGCTGCAGTAGAATATACCATATTCCGCGTACGTGGATTCTTTGGATGCCGCGACCATGATGTTGCGCGAGTTTCCCCCGCTCTC
>JAKATQ010000045.1 GCA_021818665.1 Nanobdellota archaeon
GATAATCTACCCAATTACGATGGCATATACAGGGCCAAAGCGGTCATGAAATTTGTCAACAAATTCGTTTTCGAGAAGAGCAAAAAGTTTGATTACAAGGAATATATGGGCAAGATACTCGATTTGCCCGGAGTTTTCAACAACAAAGGCGCCAGCTTCTACGAAGCAGCGATATTTCTTAGCTTATGTCTTAACCAAGACGAGCACCTGAGACGGGAGAGATTCACGGTCTCGTGCGTATGCGGTCCTTCAATAGCCTACGGGAAAATCACCGACAGGGAAGCGCTAGTAGTAAAACTTTCCAATCTCACGAGCGGAACTTACATATTAAATCCCGCGGATGACAGCGTGACCGCGGTCCATACCCATTATCTTCGGGCTTCTGAATATCTGGATTCCGTGCAAGCGTACGAAACCGAAGACGGTAGCGTGATAATGCTGGGCGTCCACAGCAACCTTTTCAGACCAAAAGACAAAAGAGCGCTATGACTCTGGCCTACATTACGGGCAACGACTCCAAGTTCCTAGAAGCTAAAGCAATCTTAGGAGACATCGAGCGTCTGGACGTTGACCTTAAGGAAGTGCAGTCTCTAGATCCACGAGAAATACTCGAAGAGAAAGCCAATGAAGCCACGAAATACAGAGACGGAAATTTTGTAGTCGATGACACTTCGTTCAAACTAGACTGTCTTAATGGCCTTCCAGGTCCGCTGATAAAATGGTTCTTGATGTCCATCGGCAACGATGGCGTGTTCGGGATAGCCGATAAATATAAAGATTTCGGTGCGGAAATCACATGTTCCGTGTGCTATGTAAACCGCGGAAGAGAGAAGTTCTTTTTTGAAGGGCGAGTGAGAGGGTTGGCAGTGAAGCCGACTGCACGTTCAAAGTCGTCATGGGATTACATATTTGTGCCTGAAGGCCACTCAAGATCGATGGGCGAAATGACTATGGAAGAAAAGAATGCGATCAGCCACCGCGCCATAGCACTTGGAAAGCTGAAAAGTTTTCTGTCAGATAGGGCGCAATAGTACGGTATAATTATATACCTCCAAAAGTTTACTGTACTATGCTACCAGCACGTGCAAGGAGGTCCCAGAGCGCATTGGAGTACATGATGACCTATGGCTGGGCTATACTAATAATCGTGCTGGTCGCAGCGATACTGTATTCCTTTGGGTTCTTCTCGCCATCTGCGTTCGTACCCAATACCGTCGTCGGGTTCTCTGGGCTGGGCACCGTATCTGCCGAATGTTTTTCGGACGGCATACTAAGCATGTCAGTTGGTGATGGCACCGGCTATGTGATAAACATAAGTGCTATACAAGTTTTTAACCAGAACGGCACCCAGACGGCATACAGACCGGACAAGATTATAAGCCCGGACAATAATGCAGAATTCTCATTCCCTAATCTGTGTCCGGTAACAGTCGGCATCACTTACAGCTTCAGGCTAGTCGTAAACTACACGGAAACGGACAGTTCGTTCCCCAACGCGATTTATGAAGCAGTCGGATACCTACGCGGTACTACTGCGGCCACATCCAGCAGTTTTAATGATTCGAATCATACATTCGTTTTCGTAGCTGCTGAGGGAGGATCGGTTTCGGTCATAAACACGAACACGGAATCCATAGTTGCGAACGTCCCGGTGCAGAATTCGCCGTTTTCAGTGGCCGTTTCGCCTAAAGGCGGCGTGGCTTATGTGACGGAATCCGGCTCGGCGTCGCCAGGTGAGATAACGGTTATAAACACTACTACCGACACCGTGACCGGGCATATAACCGTCGGCAACAATCCGTTCGGTGTGGCTTTTTCACCGGATGGACAGAAAGCATATGTATCGGATGGCGGTGCGCATGAAGTGTCAGTCATATCGACCTCTACGCAGTCTACTATAGTAAACATAAGTGTTTGCAACGACCCGTATGGCCTAGCGGTTTCTCCCGATGGGAAGACCGTTTACGTCGCATGTCTGACATCATCGCCCGCAGTCGTCGCGGTTATAAACACCACCTCGGATACAGTCATCACATACATCACTATCGGCAGTGGAAGCCTGCAAGCCATAGGAGTAGCCGTGTCTCCCGATGGGGAAAAAGTGTTCGTGACCGACTATGCGGGCAAATATGTAGCGGTCATAAACGCGTCCTCTAATACAGTTATAACGGACATACCTCTCGGAGCATCCCCAGTAGGCATAACCATCGACCCTATCGGAATGTTCGCGTATGCAATGATATCGAACCATACAGCTAAGATAAACACTCAGACATACGCGGTGCAAAACATATCTGTGGGACTCGGCACGAGACCAGAGGATGGGACTTTCGGGTCAAATGGCTACCTGTACATTTCCCTATACGCTGCAAATTCAGAAGAGATTATAGATACGTCCACTGGAGAGATAATAGGGAACATAGCCGTCGGCGTAAATCCCTATGGCACGTCCGCCGGACCGTCGGAGAGCGTCTAGCGGTACCTTTCCATCAAGTCAGCTGTCCGAAGGAGTATGTCGTTCTTCTGTTTTTGGTGGTCGCCCAGGTCGCACGAAGCGTTTATGTTGATCAGATATACTTTCCCGGCTACTTCCTCTAGATATACAGAGACTTTTTGTACGAAATCTAGCGATTTTATGGTAGTCTCAAGAGAACGCAAAAGCTTCTTTATGTCCTTTCCGCGCGTTGCTTCCAGTCTCACATTGACGGATTGGAACTTGTAGCGGTGCTTCATTATTATTGCGGCCTGCAGCATTACGGTATTGGGTATCTTTACGTACTCCCCTTCGTTAGTCAATACCGTTGTGTAGAAGGTCCTTATGGCCGTTACCCTGCCGGTATACGCGGGCACCAGCGAATTTTCAGAGAAAAATTTAGGAGAGTACATCGGGAAAGAGAAGCCGAACTGCCAGGTGTGCACGCTCACCTCATCGCCAACCTTGAAAATGTTGCCGGCGATGATAGCGAAGCCGGAGAATATCGCGCTAAGCACGGTCTGCGCAGCGAGCCCGAAAACTATGCCTGCGAACCCGCCGGCCAGTAGTATCCCCGTCAGGCTTATGCTGAACAGACCCAGCACGATTATAAGGGCAGCGAGGTACACGAAGAAAGTGAATGCGTAGTTGAATATCTGCAGCACGCCGACCCTCTTGTTTTCTAGCGGGAGTTTGTCTATCAAACTGCTGACGAACGAGACCATAAAATAACCGGATGCGAATATCAGGACCGCGTAGATGTACGGCAGCGGCCACTGGCTTATGCCGAAATAAGTGAAGACTTCATAAGCTGCAAGGGCCATTAGGCCGGCAATCATAAGGTACAATAAGAACGTCAGCGGCCTCTCAATCGCGCCCAAGGTGAGACCGCGCTTGGCTTCCCCTTTGCCGGCACTCTCGCCAGACCTTGTCATTAGAGATGTAGCTAACGGTCGGATATAAAGTTTTATTGTGTGACGCGCTTTCGGCTTTGTTTATTGGATAGTACTTTGCGATATATTGCTATCAGACCGTCCGCGGCTTTCTTGATGCTGAAACGCCCGGCCGCCTTTTTCGGGAAGTATTTTCTTCGGTTATTGACTATTAGCATAGCCTTTTTTGCCAGATCGGCTGCATCGTCCTGATCGAAAGCCTCACCGCATCTGCCGCTTTCGATGAGTTCGGTCTGCGCGCACGCACGCGGCACAAGTATCGGAGTGTTGAATTTCATCGCTTCCAGCGCAGATATGCACCCAGTATCGAACGTCGATGGGTTACAGAAAAGGTCGGCCGCCCTGTAGTAATACTCTTTTTCCTCCTCGTTCACGGAGCCGGTGAACGTTATCGATCTAAGCCCTAAAAGGTCGCTTTTACCCCTATATTCGTCGAGCTGAGGCCCACCGCCAGCTATTATTACCCTGAAGCCCTTCTTTTCGAGGAACTTGCCCGCCTTTATGAGCGGCAGCAGGTTCTTCTCTTTGGCCACCCTGCCAAGATAGAGTATTATCTTCTGTTTCTTCGGTATCCCAAGCAGCCTTCTGGCCTCTTGTCTGGTCACTCGTGGGGTCTTATCCAGCGCTATACCGTGGTTAAGCACCTCAACATTCTTGATGCCGTTCTTCCTAAGGACTCGTTTTATGAATCTAGACGGGCTTATTATCCTAGCACATCCGCTGTAATACAGTTTTAGGTAGCCTATCATAATAAGCTGAGAAAGCTTCAGGAACACCCTGTTTTTAGCTAGCAATTTTGAAAAGTAGGAAACGTACTTGGACATCGCCAGTCTGTGGAAGAAATAGGTGTGGAAAGTGCTTACCAGCTTAGCGCCGGTCAGCTTTGCCAGAGCAGCGGCAGAAAGGCCCATAAGAAAAGGGCTGTGCGCGTGTATTATGTCGAAGCGCTTGCCGGTTATGGGCTGCAGCAGAAGGGAAGGATCGAGCACTATCGTCGATTTCCCGTCTATGAATTTTATGCCCCTGAACACTAGGACGTGTGGGTCGTTTTTAGCGATTTCGGCAGTTTTCGAGTCCCCAGCGGTCAGAATGAACACCTCATGGCCCCTCTTTTCGAGCTCTTTTCTCATAGTCACGATATAGCTTATGACCCCGTCATTTATGGGTAGATAGTTGTCCGTATAGAAAGCTATCCTTAGCTTTTCCTTCATAGTCCTATATGTCATATCTGGTTTTAATAGCCATTTATAGATGTATTTATCACTCTTACGTAGTTAAGTAGATTTTTATTATATAAATAGCTTTCCGCAAGCCGGTATCGGCTTTCCACAGGAAACGAGGTCAAAAATCATTGGCACCATGGCGATATAAGGCCAGAGCACGTTTATAAAAAGAGCAAGCCTACAAGGAGCATGGTGGAAATAAAAATAGTTTCTACAAAGGACGGCCCGAACCTGGTCGTACAGGACGGGAAGACGAAGTTCGCGCTCTGCAGATGCGGCCATTCCGAGCACAAACCTTACTGCGACGGCACTCATCACAAGATAGGTTTTAAAGCGGACGCAGCCGAAGTAGAAGTGTACAACAGCAATGTACCTCAGAAAACGCAAGAATAGATGCAATTAAAGCGCCCAAAGCCGATGGTTAAGCGCAGTCGCTACAAAGTTCAGCGTTAACGCGATCCATGTCAATGCTCTTCCCGAGCATCCTGGCGACCTCCTTCGCATCCCGCACTCCCGCGCCGAGGCAGGAGCTTGCTCCCCGCCCAACCGTCCTTACGTAATCGAGAAGTGTGCTGAGACGGTCTTTTTCGAGAAGCGGCCATACGGGTCCCAGAAATTTTTCGATTTATTTTATGGCTTTAACCAGCTTAAATCTATTTAATAATAAAGAATTCGAAATCACAGTGACTGAGCTAAACGCCATCGCCAACGCCGCTAGCATGGGTAAAAAATTGTAAACTGAGGCGGTGAAAATGGGGATTAGAGCGCCGGCGGCTACTGGTATCAAAACTGTATTATATCCGAAAGCCCAGAAGAGATTCTGTCTTATTTTTTGCATTGTCTTTTTGCCCAACTCCAAGGTCAAAAAAACATCGTAAGGGCTGTTTTTCATCAAGATTATACCGCCGGCCTGCCTTGCTACGTCAGTTCCAGCGCCTATAGCTAATCC
>JAKATQ010000004.1 GCA_021818665.1 Nanobdellota archaeon
GCCTTCGCTGTCACACTGCATTTCCTCAGGGAAATGCAACGTATAGTAAGCAGCGTTTACTGCTAGGGCTACCCGGGTATCTAATCCGGTTTGTTCTCCTAGCCTTCGTCCCTCACCGTCAGGTCCGTTCTGGGGCTGCGCCTTCGCCACTGGTGGTCTTTTTCAGATTAAAGGATTTTACTCCTACCTGAAAAGTTCCCAGCCCCCCTCCCGGCCTCTAGTCTAGAAGTATTCGTACCATGTCGTCCGGTTAAACTGGACGATTTAAGCACGAACTATCCAGACCAGCTACGAACGCTTTAGACTCAATAATAATGGTCACCACTCGAGCTACGGGTATTACCGCGGCTGCTGGCACCCGTTTGCCCAGCTCTTATTCGCCATGCCATTTAAGAACATGGCAAAAGTTCCCTGCAAAAAGCAGGAAACACTTGGGATCCCCCTATCACGCTCTCGCGCATTGTAGAGTTTTCGGGACTGCTGCACGCCGTAGCGCTAGGGTCCTTGTCTCAGTACCCTTCTTGGGGAAACCACTTCCATGGCCCCTACCGATCTTAGATTTGGTGAGCCGTTACCTCACCAACAGTCTAATCGGGCATAGACCGGTCGTAATGCGTTTCACAGCGGTAATAGCTGTGACCTTTCACAATAAAATCGTTTCAGAAATTATTGCTATGGGGTATTAACCTCAGTTTCCCGAGGATATCCCCCACGTTACGGTGCGTTATCTATGTGTTGCCTAAGCCGTACGCCATCTACCCTTACCGGGCAGATCAGACTTGCATGTCTCATTCGAATCCCAATAGCAGTGACCTCCAGCAGGATCAACTGGAATTGTGCGTCGATATCATCATGCATGAACGTGAGTTGATGCACTCATTTTTCTTCATCTGCCTTTTTACGGGCATCGCTATTTATGTCTATAATATGAAAATCGTGTCCTCACGGCACCGCTATACGGCACTCCGACGCATCCGGGATATTATAGACAACTACTACGTTTGATGGTATACGTTTAAATACTTTGTGTAAGTAGGCGTCGGTTAAATCGGTGCTTCGTCCGCGGAGCCATCGGCAGTGGCTTCTTCCATCAAAGTGAGAAAGTCTGATTTTATTATCTCTTCGTTTATGCCGAAGGGTTTCCTGCGGAAAACGTCTTTCTGGTAAAATCCTCCGGACAGTTCCATATACGGCATTTTTGCCGAAAGCATGCCCAGTTCCTCCGGAAATAATTTCGCATAATCTAGTTTTTGGGTTAGTATCGGGGAACCGTTGTACGCATCATCGACTATGGACAGGTTTACTATGGTTCTTGTGACTGTATCTGATAGTTTCGCGTCCAGACGGCGCCCGTATCCCATAGTTCTGTTATAGAACGCATATTGTATAAATACTTCAGCTATCGCATTCTGGCGTACATGCGCATCGTGCTTTACTTGAGCATATATTATATGTGATTTCTTTCTTATCGGACGCCATTCAAGTTTTTATTATTACGACCCCATAGTTTATAATGCGGCGATTTATACTTTATTCTAGGACGGGAGAAACCGCTCCGTTCATAGGTACGCTAAGGAACGCCGGAAGGCTGGACATAGTCTATCAGTGCATCTTGATGTCGATGTTCGCTTCCCACGCCATAAGACGTGATGTGGAATTCCATGCATTCTTGTACGGAAGACCGAATCCGCCGATCCATCTCACGATAGACGGGGGCCGGCTTTATGATGTCAGAGTAGATGAAGAGACTTGGCGCAAGATATTGAATGAAACGCTTTCTGGCGCGCCGCATGAAGGCGTGGGCGTAAAAAAGGAGGGCATCGAACCGTATGCGAAATCCCTCGACGAGGTTTATGTTCTGAACGAGAACGGCGAAGACATCGAAAGGCTTAACTTTAAGAGCCCCTCATTTTTCCTCGGCGATCATGTCGGACTTCCAAATAAGTTCGAGAAGTCGCTGATAGCTAAGGGTGCAAAATCAGTTTCGCTGGGCAAAAACAAGTACCTCGCCTCGTCGACTATAGACATAGTAAATTATCTACTAGACCGCAAAGGCGTCTGAGACAGACTATTATTTATTTGACAAAAACTCATATGAAAGACCTTGAATCGGTATTGTCAAATAGACGAGAGTTCAGTGTTGCTCAAAATTATACGCTCGCCTTGCGGATAGACTCTAAGCTTCTGTCGTCTATAGACGAGTGTCTAGCCCTGTTGTCGGTAAAAGTGTTTATGGCGGTGGCGGCAACGCGGTTTATGTGCCTTTATTGAGCGTGCGGACGAAGGTGGGAAACGACGGACTTCTAAGGAATATAATTAAGGTCGGTATGGCGTTTAGAAACTGCGAATGCCCTTACGCGATAAGCGACTATAAGCTTTTTTTGGTCGATGGGGCCCGCACCGATGTTGTTTCCCGCTTGGCTCTATCAGAGCACTTCAATAAATTTTTGACGGCTGTAGCGGCGGGTTCTGGCGACTACGCTTCACTGTCAGACGACTACGGCACTCCTGGATTTAAGCTCAACGGGCTAAACTGCAAGATAACCATAGCCGCTTACAAAGCACTTTCCGGCAGATACAACTTTATCGACAAATTGGCCTCTACAATCCTTCATCATAAAGTGTTGTCATGCAAGCCTTTAGTCCTGGGTCGCAAAGCGTCAAAATAGTGGTTTTCGATGACACCGGGCACCTTATGAAAGGACTGGTATGGAGAACGGACAGAAACACTGACTTATCGACTCAAGCAGTAGAATGCTGTTTTCACTCGAACTAAAAGACACTTTCTGGATAGTCATTATTTAACTTTCTTTTTAGAAGCGCCGGGTGTATCACCCGCGGTATAAGACGGTTTTTGTGCAGTCTGCGGCGTAGCGTATACTTCACGATGCTGATCCTGTTGGATTATCGGAGTATCGGCTTGCTGCGGGGTCTGTGTTTGGGGTTTTGGAGTATTTGACTGGGCACCTAGATTAAGGTTTGTACTGTGCTGGCCGAACATCGATGCATTCGGGTTCAGATATTTTTTCACGTTATCGACCGCTGCGTATGCCTCGGCTGCGCCAACCGCCAACAAGCCTAATTTTATCGCATTCTTTGTCTGGCACACGTCTCCGGCCGCAAAGACGCCTTTTACACTAGTTTGGAAATCATCAGTCACTTTTACGTATCTCTCCATAAACGTCTCAAGATTGAGCGATTTAAACGCGTGGGGCTCTGCATTGTGGCCGATAGCGACGACAACGACATCGACGTCCAATGTGGTAGTTTCGTTAGTCTTCCTGTTAATGACCAGAAGTTGAGTAACTTTCGAGCCGTCGCCTATTACTTTCTGTACCGCCGAATTCGTGAGTATCTGCGCTTTCCCGGTTGATTTGAGTTCCTCGACGTCCCTCTCGGCGGCTCTGATGACTTCTGAATATTCCAGCACGTATATCTTTTGTGCCACGCCAGATACCTGGTTTGCGGAATCGAAGCCCGCGTCGCCTCCACCTACGACCGCTACTCTTTTTCCTTTGAAAACGTCCATTGACGTGATAGAATAGTACACTCCCTTCTCGGCATACTGATCTTCGCCATCGACCTTCATTTTCTTTGGGGTCAACGAGCCTATCCCGGTCGTCAAAAGAACGGATTTCGACGTATACGCAGGCTGGCCGTTTACCTCCAAAGTGAACGTGCCGTCTTGGTTCTGTTTTACGTCGGTTACTTTGGAATTGGTGACTATCTTCGCGTGGAAAAGCTGCGCCTGCTTGTACAGGGCTTCTGCTAGGTCTTTGCCCTCAATGCCAGGGATGCCGGCCATGTCATAAACCATCTTTATCGGGTAAAACTTCGGTATCTGTCCACCGGGGGTATCGAGGCTCTCTAGCGTCAGGCTCTCTATATCTCGCAGACCTGCACAAAAGGTCGCAAAAAGACCCGTCGGACCAGCCCCAACTATAACTAAGTCATGCTTTTCCATCTTGATCATGGCCGTCCCATTAGAAAATGGTTTCTGGCCTCTTATGGTATTAGAATTGACCTGCTTCTTTATATTCTTTTTCTACAAATGCTAAAAATGCGAGGTTATTAATAAGGTGACATTATCCTATAATTATGAGAAGGGTCGCGTTCATAGGCGCAGGCAGGATGGGACAAACAATAGCCTATTCGGCTCTTATGGACGGGATAGCTGATGAAGCGCTGATATTCGATATCGTAGCTAACGTACCGCAGAGATTTTCTGACGAGCTTATACACGCACTTTCTACAGCGAGAGTCGACACCAGAGTTATCGGCACGAACGCTATCGAAGATATTAAAGAAGCCGATTTGGTGGTTATAAGCGCTGGCAAACCTAGACTGCCGGACCAGAGTCGAACCGCCGTATTCGCGGACAACGCAAAGGTGATGATGGCTTTAGCAAAGGAACTGCCGATGCGCAATCCACATGCTACCTATATAGTAGTTACGAACCCGGTAGACTACATGGCCTCGATTTTTATGAAAAGCTCTGGAAAGTACACGATAAGTACGGGCGCCCAGGTAGAGAACATGCGCATGAGGTCGTTCATAGCACAAAGACTGGGGGTGCCTGTCACTTCGGTCAACGGATTCGCAGGCGGCGAACACGGAGAAAATCTTTCTATATTCTGGGACACCGTAACCGTGAACGGGATACCGTTCGACGAAGCCTCTGGCGGAGCGCTAAAACGCGACGAAGTCGCCTCTTACGTAAAAGGCATAGCAGCACAAGTTATTGCTGCGCTCGGGGGCACTTCGTGGGGCCCATCGCGGGCTATAGGGGATATAATATCTTCCTTTGCCAAGAACAAGAACAAGGTATTGAGCATAGCTGCACCGATGAAGTACAAGGACGAGGTGATTCACGTAAGCAGACCGACTGTCGTGGGAAACCCCATCGGTCCGACACTAGAAGCCGCGCTATCTAGCGCTGACAGGAAAGACATCGATGCGGCTGCCGGCAGAATGTACAAGGAGTACAAGGAACTTCTAAAGACGTTACAGTAGGCTACCTGGCATTTTTTCCCATAGCCAGTTTCTTCATTACGGCGGCTATCGCTATGCGCACATTCTCCGCTGACTTAACGTCTTGGTAAGGGTGCCTTGGCCACATAAAGCCAACCATACCATCACCCTTGTTTCTCGGTATCACATGCACGTGAATGTGCGGTATGCTCTGGCTAACCTTGTTGTTTACCATAAGTAGTGTGCCCTGCGAGCTAGTCGTCTCCCTTACTGCCACGGACAACATTCTAGCGAGCCTGAAAAGGTCGCCTACTACTTTTGGTGGAGTATCCTCGATCGTTTCGTAATGTTTGTTCGTTACGATAAGGGAATGGCCAGAGAAAATCGGAATCGCGTCTAGAAACGCTGTAAATTGCTTATCTTTGGATATGATGTACGCGGGTGCTTTTCCAGCCACTATCTCACAGAATCTGCAGCCACCGTCCATACGGATTAGATTAGTGCCATTCTTATAATAACCTTGCTGCTCGTATTGCAGGCATCTTGAGAAATCGTGCCAGACGAGTCATCTTAAGTCAAGTTTTCTTCCAAAGGCGTAGACTATCAGCGCTGCGATGGCGGATACTACAAAAGCATAAAGATACGAATAAAACGGACTGAAAACGTATAAGACGCCCATAAACAGATTACCTAAAAATAATCCTGCGCTTCTAAAAGCAGAGAGTTGTCCGAAACTCTTTCCGCTTTTCTCTTTGTATGATGTCTTGGACACTATCGTCGGTTCGAAGGTTTCTATCGCCCCCACGGCAAATCCGAGCATCAAAACACCGACGTAAGCTGTTATTATGTTAAGAGAGTAGAGATAAAACAAGCCCATCAAAAGCGACCCAATCCCGGCAAGCAGGTATCCGAATAAGGAAAGAGAAGTTATAATTTTGTACCTTTTAGCCCTGCTGCCTAAGTAATACCCAGAGAAAGCCGAAACGAGTAGAAAAAGTAGGTAAGAGAAAACGCCTAAGATGCTTGTGGATTCCTGGGCGATAGTAAGTATGGGGTATCCCAAACTGTAGTAGCTGAAACCAAATAACGACGTGGAAATAATGACTCCTGCAAATGCATTTTTGTCGATTCTGGCTTTCTTCACGTTCCCCAGTTTAATTTTTATTTTATCGAGCTTTTCATTCACGGATGATTTAAGAAGGAAAAAAGTCGATATAATCAAAGGCGCTGTGGTAAATAGAAATATCAAGCTGTACGCTACTCTGAAAGACAGCAGGATGATCAAATAGGTTATGGCGACCGCCCCGCCGCCGAGATCCAGGGCGTGAAGCACGCCGAAAGCTCTTTTTCTATGCTTCTCGTCTGAAGCCAGCGCGACTAAAGCCCTTCTAGCCGGGCTTCTCGAATCTCTAGCCCACCATCCAAAGAGGAAAAGAGCCGGCGAAAGGAGCAAGTTAGACGCCACTCCTAGAAAAGACAGTATCGGTATCAAAGAATTACCGGCTACTGCCACTTTTTTCTTACCGTACTCGTCTGCTAATACGCCACCGGCATAAGCAAAAAGCGCACCTATCCCGTATTGAAGTGCATATATCAGGCCAAGATAATATACTGGCGCTTTCAAGAACAACACCAGAAAAACCGGGAAAAGAGCTACCGCCGCCTGATAACCAGCATCGGCAAAGAAGGCCGATAAAGATAGGTATAGTACATTTTTGTTGACAAACCATTTTTCCATTTTTCTGATATATAAACTTGCTTTCATCTGCTTAAGTACTTCTTCTTTGCCTTTGAAACCGTTGAATTTAATGAACTTGCCCTTTTCTAGTTCATTGTAGTGCTCGTAAAAACGTTTTATTTTATCTCTAGAACTTTCCATTTATTTATTATTTATAATAAAGGTATTTAAGTATAGACATTCTAAACAGATTATGGCACTATTTAGAAAAGAAGAAGTTAAACGCTGTGAATCGTGCGGTAAAAAAATACAGTACGGCACAATGTGTGTTAAGTGCATAGCAAAACTCGGTAAGGGAAAACCTGGCCGCAGTCCTTGGAGTTAATTTAACAATTTTGATTTTATAAAATAAGCCCAACGTCTTTAAGATAGCATTATCCCCTAAAAAGGTGGGGCTGCCAGGATTTGAACCTGGATCAAGCGGTTTCTTCTATTCATCCCCGCGAGGGTCATGTTTCCAGTCCAGCTGGAGCCGCTTGTTCTGCCGTTATACTACAGCCCCCTAGATATGTTAAGTGAATATCTTGTACTTATCTTTATTCTGCATCTCCTCGAGTATCCTCTCTTCTATCTCCTTTTCTATGCTCAATGGCAGTTGTATCCTCAAGTCTATGTCTCCATAGGATGTAAACGGTTTCATTTTCCGCTCGTCCAATATCTTCTGCGTCGTCTTCTTCCCTAAGCCCGGTATCAGTTCTAGCGCGTGCAACCTTACGTTTATCGGCCCCAGAGTATTTATCATGCCGACGTACTTAGATTCGTTTGCTTTTACGTTCTCGCTTATCTGGTCTCTAAGATTCTGCATCGCTGATACCCCGAGCTTGTCTGGCGTTATCCTGCCTATTATGTGGTGTATTTCTTCTCTTTTGTTCTCGCCGATGTAGACCTTTCTACCGGCTTCGACAGATGCTCCTTTTTTTAGCGCGGCCGCTAACAGACCGAGAGAATCGGTAAGGATTATCACCGTAGGGTGCCTTTCTTTTGAGTCCTGTAAGCCATAGGGAAGGTATTCTAAAACGCGCGCATACTCGTCTTTAGCCATATAAAAGATTGCCAGTGGTTCGTTATAAATGCTTCTTTATCACTGACAGAATTTTCTTTATATCGTCTTCCTTTACTGCCGATTTCAGGGGTGCCAGTATGGCTCTTATCTGCTCCACCGAGGACGGTGCTGCGTCTATCAGCATCCTGACATAATCATCGCGAATGTTTAGGTTTAGTGCTGAAAACTCTTCGAAAGTCTCTTTGAAATTGTTGACTTTTGCATTCTTTTTTATGTGCTCTACTAGCCGCTTACCAGGTTCATAATTCGTATCTACATAATCTAGATATTCCTCACGCAGTTCCGTCTCGCTTATCAGTTTTTCGTCCATTATCTCATATTCCATGTTTTTATACTCTTTTTAGATGCATCGGGAATAAGTCTAGCATCTTTGATTTTCTTCCGTCTGATACTTTTATGGTGTACGCATTTCCTTTCCTTTCGACTACCACTCCAGCGTATCCGAAGAAGCGTCTGTCCGGTATATTTTTCTGGACGGCTGGATTCGGATCTATCTGAACACGATCGCCGGGCGCAAAGACCTGTAGGACCCTGCCTATGTCAGTCTTTCCCTTGTCAGAGACTCTGACTGAGAGTCTCTTTCTCGACCTTCTGTGCCTGCCGCTTCCTGTGATAGACATAAGTATATTTTAGCCCATTTAAAGTATTTATATCTAATTTTTAGCCGCAACGATAGTGTGCAGAGGGAGGGATTCGAACCCTCGAAGGCCTGAGCCATAAGGTCCTTAGCCTTACACGTTTGACCGCTTCGCTACCTCTGCGATTATAGACTTTATATCCCGCAGCCATTTATAGATTATTACGGGTGCCTATATCGCATTTTCCCGCTGATAAGACTCGAGCTTTTCCCTGCCGTACGAGTCTATTATATGCTCGGCTTTTTCAATGCCGTCCTCAAGGACCGAAGGCTCCTTATTCGCAGCTTTAAGCACTGTTTCTATGACCTGCTCTTCGGTTGCATCGTGGTATATCGATATCCTTTTATAAGCATAGAATCTCGATTTCAGGGTGCGTTCGTCAAGGTTTTTCCCTGCAGAGCATATCTCGCCACCCAGTTTCTCCAGCATGATATGGTCCGCGGCCAATCTCCCGAGAACGTCGATTGATGGCGCTGCGCTCTTTTCCGTCACGCCTAGATCTTGTATGAGCATCGCCACGGCGGGAAAAAGCACCTGTTCCTCTATCTTTGCGTGAACGCCGAGGAAAAAGTTGTATAAACGTGCGAACTCAGCAAGAAATGTGTCTCGCTCCTCGAAAACCTCCACTTCCAATGAATTTATCTTCTCGGTTATGAATCTATGCTGGGACTTTATCATCGAATAAACGCCTATTTCCATCAGCTTTTCAGCATCTCGAGCGCGTGTTTGATTATATTGTCTGCACTGAAACCAAGTTTTTCCATCACAATATTGCCGGGAGCCGAACTGCCGAACCTTGTGAGCCCTATGACTCTGCCGCTTTCTCCGACGTATTTCCACCAGCCTATCGGACTGCCGGCTTCTATTGCCAGCTTAGGGATTTTTGGGGGGATAACGCTGTCACGGTATTCTCTATCCTGCGAATCAAAAATCTCAAGGCACGGCATAGAAACGACTCTGGCTCGGATTCCATGCACGAGAAGTTTTTTTGCGGCGTCTATCGCGATATGGACTTCTGAACCAGTAGCTATCAGTATAATGTTAGGTGGGACATCGTCTGGCTCCACCACTATATATCCTCCGCGTTTGACTCCTTCATCGATGACTTTGTGTTTTACGTCCAAGACAGGTACCTTCTGCCGGGTTAGGACTATCGCTACCGGGCCGTGGCTTAACATAGATATCTTCCAAACGCTTACGGTCTCATTAGCATCGGCCGGTCTTATGACTTTGAACCCTGGTATGGCACGCAGGCCCCACAGCTGTTCTATCGGCTGATGAGTAGGGCCGTCTTCTCCAAGAGCTATCGAATCGTGCGTGAACAAAAATATATTATGGACGCCCATCAAGGCACTGAGCCTTATCGATGGTTTGGCGTAATCAGAAAATATCAAAAAGGTCGCTCCGTAAGGAACTACGCCTCCGTGAAGAGCCATGCCATTCATCAATCCGGCCATCGCATGCTCTCTTACGCCGTAGTGGATGTTCCTGCCCGCTGCGGATGACAGCACGAAGTCTTTCCCGTCTTTTAACAGGGTCTTCGTCGAGGGGGCCAGGTCTGCAGAGCCTCCTATTAGAGTAGGTACTTTTTCTGCGATGGCGTTAAGCGCCTTTGACGATGCATCTCTCGTAGCGATTGCGCCGTCTTTAGGGTTAAAAACTGGCAGATGCTCGTCCCAGCCGGCAGGGAGTCTCGCCGAAAGCGCATCCTCGTAAGCCGCAGAAAGCTGCGGATACGCCGACTTATAACGTGCATAAAGTTCTACATTTTTATCCTCAAGATTACGGCCTCTTTCTCTAAGAGCTGCAAAAACTTTTTTTGCCTGTTCTGGTACGATGAAATTTGGCTCTGTTGGCCACCCAAGGTTTTTCTTTGTGTAGATGACTCCTTCGGTTCCTAGCGGCTCTCCATGCGCGTCTTTTGTATCCTGTTTCGGGCTGCCGTAACCGATGTGGGTCTTAACGACTATAAGCGTTGGCTTACCGCAGTTTCCAACAGCCTCCGAAAGCGTTTTCTCTATAGCAACGACATCGTTACCATCATTGACGTTAAGTACGCGCCAGCCAAGCGCCCTAAATCTTCCAGCCACATCTTCTGTAAAAGCTAGCTCTGTACTTCCCTCTAAGGACACCTTGTTGTCGTCATAGAGGTAAATCAAGTTGTCAAGTTTCAACGTACCGGCTAGCGACGCCGCTTCCGATGCTACGCCTTCCATCAAGTCTCCATCCGAAACCAGTGCGTATATCTTGTGGTTAATTATTTCCATGCCTGGCCGGTTAAACGTGCCGGCCAAAAACTTTTCTGCTACGGCCATGCCTACACCCATTGCGAATCCTTGCCCTAGCGGACCGGTCGTTGCTTCTATGCCCTCTATTGCACCATACTCTGGATGCCCAGCCGTTTTGCTTCCCCACTGTCTGAAATTCTTTAACTCGTCCATGCCCACTTCATAACCACTCAAATGGAGAAGAGCGTACAGAAGCGCAGAACCGTGTCCTGCAGATAATACAAATCTATCTCGATCAGCCCAAGCTGGGTTCTTTGGGTTGTGGCGGAGGAACTTGGTCCATAGGACATAAAGCATCGGGGCGGCTCCGAGGGGGAGTCCCGGATGACCGGATCTCGCTTTTTCGACCATATCGACCGACAGAAAACGCAGAGTATTTATGCACAACCGGTCTTCGTCCATGCTGCCATCCAACATTTAATATTATAGGTCTCAATATAAATGCTTGGAGCGCATCTACCTTATTATTCAGTTGTTTCCGGTGACTAGACAGACGGTGTCTTTCCATTTTAACGTAGCCGTCCCTTTTTTTTGCAACTTTAGCGCGCCGGCGAACGCCGCCGCCCCTCCCGGTTCAGCGCTTATTCCATCATCTGCTAGCCTGACTCTTGCGTCTTCTATCTCCCGGTCGTCTACGCTTAGTGCAATTCCTTTTGTCGCTTTGAGCGCAATCAGTCCTTCAAAACCGAATGTCGGGTATCCTACGGCTATGGCGTCCGCATCCGTGTGCGGTTTAGTATATTTTATGCGCTTCTTGTTTCTGTAGGCGCGCACCAGCGGATCGCATCCTTCGGCCTGTACACCTATAAGCTTAGGCATCTTTGTTATCTTACCGAACATTTTGAATTCCGCGAGCGCTTTGTATACAGCGGCCAACAGGGTCGAATTGCCGACCGGCAGTATTATAGCATCTGGCGCGCCATCCAATTGGTCAACGATTTCGTACATTACGCTTTTTTGCCCCTCTTTTCTATAGTGATAATCACCACATAGAAACACTTTGTTTACCTTTGAGAAACGCTCTGCTGTTTCTAGCGCTTTGTTGAAATCCCCCGCGAGCTCCACGATTTCCGCTCCAGCCTTTTTTATGAGACTTATCTTTTTGGCATCTGCGTCTTTGCTTATGAATATCGTGCATTTAAGGCCGAATCTCGCCGCGTATGTCGCTGTAGAAATTCCCATGTTCCCAGTAGAAGCACAGCACACTTCTTTGAACCCAAGCTCCTTGGCTTTTGTGATCTCTACCGAAGAGCCGCGGTCTTTGAAGGAATTTGTAGGGTTCTTCGTTTCGAGCTTTAAGAATATGTCGCCGCCGCCCGTTTTGTATTTTTTAAGCGGAGTGCCTCCTTCTCCCAAGCTGTATAATCGACCAGAAACGGGGAATAAACTCCGGTATTTCTTGTGCGTGATTTTACTCCCATAAAGGACCAATTTCCCATCATATTTATATGCCACCTCAAGTATCGAGCCGCATCTCGCGCATCTGAAACCTGCGTAGTCTGCGCCGTACTTTGTCCGGCACAAAACACACATTAATCTATAGTCCATAAGTCTAGCACCACATACAATTTTATGAGCCACTTAATATTTAACCCATTGCAGTATCAAATCCTTTCGGTGCACTTCTCCGCAAATCCTAATATTACATCTGCCAGCACCCTTTCCTTGCCGGTAAAACTATGGTCTGCTCCGCGCATCGTCTTGCAATAAAATTTACTACTATCCGTGGCACGTGATAGTGCGGAAACATAGTCTTCCAGCGGCTTTGTAAGATATTGCTCATCACTTCCGATTACGACAAGGATAGGGCACTTCAACGACCGAAACTCCGTAAGATTAGAATCATAATTGAATATCCTCGCTTCCGGCTTGTTTGGGAGCGCATATGATAAAAACCTTGCCGCACTGTAATGCGATATCCAGTTAGGCGTGAACTCGTTGGCTCTGCCGTTCCTAATCATCTTTTTTGCGAGGCGTACTGCTTCCACGAATCTTGGGCCAAGGTCCTTTCTGGCTAGGTTATAGTCGTCTACAGGTGCCAAAAGCACGACGGCCTTTACGCCGTGCCCTTTCACTTTATCCATGTAGTATACCGCTTTCTGACACCCTGTGCTGTGGCCCAGCAAAATTATATTTTTATAGCCCAGCGATTTCAGGAGTTTTATTGCGGCGGAAATGTCTAAGATGCATTCTTCGAATCGCTCTAATGCAGTGCCGACAAAGATGCGTTCTCCATTAACGTCCTTAAATGGAAAAACCCCTCCAAGCCCTCTGTTTCCGGCGCTGAATATATCTATTCTCCCACCTATCGCTGCTTTACACAGTTTGTCAATCCTCTTCGAGGAGAAAAAATCACCCGTCATTCCGAAGACGTTTAATATTACGGTATCGTTGCGCTTTTGCGACCTAAAAAGAAGACCATGTAGGATTATGCCATCGTTCGCTGTGAATTTTAATAGTTCGGTTTCCATCACCATCTAAGACCGTGTCACAATAAAAATTGGGGTGGCTGGGATTTGAACCCAGAACAGCCAACCTTTTCTCAAGGTAGACCCGAAGCTGGCATCATACCAAGTTAGATCACCACCCCCTATTTCTGATTAGGGTACGCGAGTTTTAAATGCTTAGCGTCGCATGGTGGACTGGGTTTATTTTTTAACGTACCTTGGATAAGTGTCTGTCTTCATTATTACGCTGTCAGTCTTGACGGCTATGCCCTTCTTTCCATTGACAACATCCGTGCTCGACATACTAGCTACGCCGATGGCTATAAGTTCGCCTTTTAATGAGGACATGAAAACGGTGTCGCCCGTTTCGAAGCGATTAGTTCTGACAATGCCAGGAACGGCTAGCGGAGAGCCTCTGCACACTGGGTCCACTGCGCTGTCGGATAAGAACACCTTCGGTAGGAAGTCTATCGCATCCTCTATGTTCTGCAGGACGTATGACAGAAGCCTGTCATCTCCTTCCTTGTCATGGTAATAAACTGCATCCTCAAGGTCCTGCAGAGTGACTAGGTGGTTTTTTTCTGAAAGCGTGGAAACTTTTGTACGCCTCAGTTCGGACATGTGTGCGCCGACGCCCAGTTTTTCCCCGATATCGTGTATTAGTTTTCTTATATAAGTTCCGGACTCTACACCGATCTTGAAAAGCACGTCTTTATCGTCTATTTCCAGTATTTCCGAGTAGTATACTTCCCTTTCACGATACTGTCTTTTCACGTTAGATCTTACCGGTGGCAGTTGTGTTATAGTGCCTGTGAACTGTTTTAGCATTTCCCTTAGGATACCTTCGTCTACCTGCTTGTGGAGGTGCATGAGCGCCATGTACTCCTTTCCTCCTATCAGAAGCATCGAAATCGCCTTGTTCGCCCTATTTAGGGCTAGTGGCAAAAGACCGGTCACGTTCGGATCTAACGTGCCAGAATATCCTATCTTTGACACTCCTATGCCGCTTAGAATGCTCTTTGCTATGATTGCGGCCGTTTTCGACCTAGTCGCCTTAGGCTTATCTAACAGGATGAAACCAACGTCCTTCCTCTGCTCTATAGTACGTTTAGCGGGATAGGTCCCATAACTGTCGTCCGTTGGTTCGTCGGATATCTTGAAGAGTTGGTTTTGGAAGCCCTCCAATGGCAGTTTCATCCGACTTTAAAGCACTCCATGGCTTAAAAAGTTCCCTTCATTTGCCTATCGACAGAATGTACGAAAGACATACATCCTTTAGGCTGTCTATCGATAATCTCCCGGAATTCAAAACAAGATCGAATGGGGCCATGTCCTTTTGTATCTCTATGCCGTATAATTTATAGTAGATTAAAGAAGTAAGCTTGTCTTTCTCTTTCATGAACTTTACGGCATCTGTTAAACTTATTTTGTCGCGGTTCGCGACGCGCGAAGCCCGCGTCTCTAAATCTGCTTTCAAATATATCTTGATGGTCTTCTCATCGTTTACTTTCCACGAGGCGACCCAGCTGTCAAGGATTATGTCATCGTGCGCTTTTACGTATTTTATTATGTAATCGTCAAGGCGCTTGTCGTACTTCGGATTTTTTAGCCTGAATTTAACTATGTCTATGCCTTTCTTCGACTCCCAGAACTGGAAGTCTTTTGGCGGCAGGATATCCCTTAATTTCGAACTGGCTGAAAAATATTCCAACTCCAATTCATGACTTAGACCAATTGCGAGGGTAGATTTACCAGATGCCGTCAGTCCTGATATTATTATTCTCATATTCCACCATGCCTCATCAATTTATAGGGGTTGCTTCTATAAGACTTTTACTTTTGTTGAAAATCGCCGGTAGGTAGCTCAGGTTATCGCAATAATCTGTGGCTGTAGTAGACACCGAGCACTGACCGGTCAGCATGTATCTTTGCAAAGCAGTGTAATTTATCTTGTAAACATTTATGTTTGTCAGTACCTGATTGTTTATGCTCAATAATGAATCGACGGGGAGGTTATCAGTAAACGCTAGAGTAAAGCCAGGAACGGTTTCGTTCAGGAGGTAAAGTTTCGTGAACAGAGTATTAAGCGATTTTGCCGGCATGAAAAGCAGGGCCGGCGCGTTTCCGTAGTTCGACGTGTTTATCGGCGCTTCGGCAAAGCCGCCTGGGAGAGAAGGATAGTTACCTAGATGGAGTGCTACGGAATTAGTACCGTTAAGTAGCATGACGCCACCTGGAATCACTGTGCCGTTCGCATTCGTCGGGGAGCAGCCGACACTGTATGCGCACGAATACTGTAAAGGATATGGATTTGATTGCTGCGCCGTAAGGGCATTGTATACTATTCCGTATGGCACCCCTTGGTACACGGTATTGTTCGTATAATTGAAAGGTATAAGCACTTCTATTAGAAGTGCGTTGGACCCATTGACGGGCACGCCATTTATAACCATATTAGCTTCTACCGGCCCTATGCCGCCGCCATTACCGCCGAATACTGCGAGGTATTTATATCCATCATGACCGATGTTCGTCGGGTTAGTCTGCGGAGTCGCTTCAGCCATCGGAGTAAACTGCGTATAGTTTAGCGCTATAGTGGATATCGCAGAAAACTTCTCCACTTCACTACCACTTATAACGGCATATGTCGGGTCGTGGACGAAATTTAGGTATGTCGCGTACTGATAAGGCGACGTAGATTCAAAGAAAAATTTGGCTATCATCGTCTGGTAATTGTAAGCATTGCTACCATCCGCCACAGTGGTCCTATTCGCTATCGCTTCCTCCCAGTACCCATAGTCCCACCAAGATATGAGTGTAGAGTTTATCGGAGTGTTGTAGTTTATCCACTGCATCGTTGGTCCCCAAAGTGCTAGACCGCTCCCGCTGGCTTGAGACGCGGCGTATGAGCTCTGCAGGCTTCCGTTTAGATCGATGGCTAAAAACGAGATTGTCACTATTATCACGAGAATTGTCACCGCCCAGAAAGCCGTCCTTGACGATTTTAGCTTTACTCTGGCATATTTGATGATGAACGCTGGGATGGCTACTGCAACAAAAGGTACTATTATCGCGGCTGATATATCCGTAGGCTCCAAAAGCTGGTTCTCCAAGTTCGAGAAGAGTATTGTAAGGAAAAGAAAAACGAAGACGATTATGTAAAGTGATTTATTTGTCTGTCGTTCGTCTATCCTATCAAAAGCGAATGTCAGTATTAAGACCACAGCTATGCCGAATCCGCCATATTTATAGTAATTAGTGGTCTGATTCGACAGGAAGAACGCTATCACCATCACTAGTGACACGAATGTAATTACAAGTATAGGCGACAGTGCTCTTTTCATTTCTGCGTCTTTCCTATGGATAACCCAGTATATTAACGGTATAAGAGTGCCACTCATGAAGACTAATAGCATCGTTGTCGCGCCGTTTCCTGGTGAATATGTACCACCGGCCAGCAGGATCAAGAACGGCATAGCCAATAAGAACGGCACATACCAGTGCTTGAATCTTTTTAGGAGGAAGTACAAAAGGATTATGCCACCGGCAGAAAGCAGCAAAAAGTTTAATCCTATGGTGTTGGCAGCTCCGCAAGCACCAGTCAGACCGCTGTATTCGCATAACCTACCAGCGAATGTCACCTGCCCATATTCAGCGATAGTCTGCGTTACGGGGTTAACGGTCCCTATCCCGAGAGGCGTCTGCAATTCGTTTATAAGGTATGAGAAGACCTTGCTGAGCTTACCTATCACAAGAAGCACGATGGCGCTAATTAGCAACGCGTATATACCTACTGCCGTCCCATTGTTGAGCAAAGGTATCTTCAATTTATGTTTGTATTTGTCGTAAACAAACAGTTTGACCAGAACCATCGCGTAACAGAAGTACATCGGGTAATACTGGGTGCCAGATACAAACGAATCTGTTGAGACTGTCAGCATGCTCGCCATAATCGGCACGAACAGCGCAAACGGTAGAAAAGCATACAGGTCTTCCTTCTTTGCGTAATCGAGAAGTATTAGTATTATATAGACTATCGGTACCAGAAATATCACGAATTTTGCGAAGCCGCTAGTAACTGCTGTAAGACCCGTTGCGAGGCCTACCATTACTCCGTAAATTACTTTTGTACGTGCGTCTTTTGCCTTTATCGCCTTTGCAAGGAAGTACATGACTAGTAGTATGAAAACAAAGCCAAGCGCATCTTTTGTCGAGAAACCAGCTGTTGTTCTGTTCAGCAGAGTCTGGAAAACGGGCAAAAACAGCACGCTCAGTGCTGCTATGTTGTAGTCTCCGAATATCTCTAAACACAACAAAAACAATAAGAGCGTCAGCAGGATGCCGGCTATCGCCGGATAAATCATAAACCAGGTCATAGATGTAGCCTGTGGGACTATTGGGTGCAAGAAGTTGAACATGTATGCGCCCATGAAAGATATAAGCAATTCGTCACTTCGCGTCGGATAGCCTATCGGTAAATACTCGAGATGCTCTACAGTGGGGACATTTCCTGTACGTATTATGTTATTCATCTCTATGTAGAAGATATATGGGTCTAGCCCCGTGAGCGAACCGCCAACGCCGAGATAGCCATTGCCTATCAACTGTGCTGCTCCAGTAGTCGAATTGACTGCGCCTAGTGCCGGAAGCGACGCCATGCGTATGGTGAAACCCATGTACACGGCTAGGATAAGAATGACGTAAAAAAGCACGCGTTTCGTTATGAATATCCTATATAGAAGGGCTAAAAAATTCTTTATCGCACCAAGGTCCACCTCTACTTCTAGCTCGGTGACGCCTGGCTTTGATTCAGCGTGTTCTATCCTTTGAAGTTGCCCTTTCTCTTTCTTCAGCCTGTCTAATTCACTTTTCAGTCTCTTCAGTTCTTCGGCCTGTTTCTGCACTTTAAGCTCTTCCCTGGAGAAACTGGCGTCTTCCTTCTTTATTTCCGCCTTTGTAGACTCTATCGATTCTTCTATTTCCTTCTCGGCGTCTCCTATCTCGTTTTCGCCATCTACTTTGCCAGAGTTTTTCTCATCCATCGATTCCTTTTTGTCTGAGTCGGTTTTAAAGGAGGTTTAATAGTATAGAATCTATATCATTCCTTTTAAAGCTTTTCTAAACGCCGCATCTAAAACGGTTCGCTCGAAGAATACCAGCTGTCTTCCTTCCAGAAAAGAAGCTCCGGTCGGTTAAGGAATTTGAAGTGCTCTGGATGCGCCAGATATTCATCATAAAGGCTTATATTTGGGTCCAAAAACGATATTTTCGGCGCCTCGCGGTAGCTAAGCGAGACGTCCTTATAGTGCTGATTCACGACCATCTCTTTTTTAGTCGTCACGTATATCGCACCGCCTCTGGCCTGTTGTATCGGTTTGTAATCGGACTCGAAAGTCGAGTTTACGAGATTCGCTTCTACGAGAAGCGTGCCACCGATATTTATGGAGATATGACCATAGTTGGACGGCATTATCACTTTATCGCCCTGTTTCGCGTGCATTATCACCACGTCACAATTCCCACCATCATAGCGTTTTTGCATCAAGTAAAGGGCTTCTCCGAATATCACTTCATATACTTCTGCGTAAGCTAGACCGCCGCTGCATATAGGGTGATAATGACCAAAAGTCTTGTTGAATTCTCCTCCTAAGTCATAGTCGGCCATTACGGTTATATCATGTCTTATATTGTGAGCCTCAAAAATAGTCGGGTTCCTCTCCATCCCAAGGCCTCGATACATGTAATATAGTATGTCGTCTTTGGTCCTTTTGTTTATAATGTTTTGATTGAATATGACATCCTTCATGTCTTCGAGTTTTCTGACCGCCGATCCGACTTCCGCGTCGTTGACGTAAAGTTTCTTCGACTTTTCATCTAAACGAACGTCCAGCGCCTTAATATCAAACTTCATAACAGTTATTGTTTTCTACCCATTAAATTAAATACCTTAGCCACTACACCGTCAAGCTTCCCTAACTTTATGAAAAACTTTATGTCCACTAAAGTAAGGATTCTGATATAATACACTATCGCGGTATAAAGTCCAAGTCCACTGACCAACACGACTGGGATCATAGCCAACGGTACGATGGCGTCTATTATGTATATATACGCTCCCATAACGAGTGCTGCGAACGAAATCTTCCCTATAATTTTATACGGTAAAGTTATCCGTATATATTTTGAAACGAAATACAGGTTTACTCCTAGCGCTGTGAACATGGCTATCATAGACGCCAGTGCCGCCCCGTTCTCTAATAAGAGCGGCACTAAAAAGAGTAATCCTGCTACCCCTGCTATCGCTCCGGCGGCATAGGAATACATGAAATGTTTCTGCTTCCCTACCGCGCTCAAGAAACTCGTAATCGGACTAAATATGCTCGTAATCAATGTTGCTGTCACTATGAGCATAAATGGCGTAACCGCGTCTGAAAGAGCTGAACGATAAAAATACAGTATAAGCGGCCCCGCTGCTATTAAACTCCCTATTGCTAGTGGTATTGTAGTCAAGGCTATGTACTTTAAAACCAACCCGAGCATCCTATAAAAATCTTTGTATCGTTTATTCTCAAAATACTTTGTGTTTGTGGCGAAAAAGGCTGCCGCCAATGCGCCGCTCGGCATGGATATAATGGCAGCCATCTGCGAGCCTACGGTATAAAAAGAAACGGCTGCGAGGCTGGGCGCTATTACGCCTAAGAACAAAGCTATGAAAGGACCGTAGAAATAACCGATTAGATTTATTGCATAAGAGAAAAAATTGTATTTGTTCAGTTCTGAAACATCTTTGCGACGGAGGAGCTTATCTGTCTTTGTGGGGTTCTGCCTGAATATTTTGTATATGAAGTATACAGATATTATTGCGACCACTAAATAGATCACATCATAAAAAGTTATTACGCCAAGCAGCCCAAAGTAAAAAACGATCAGGGAACCCTGTAAAAGCCTTAAAAAATCGAACACTAATCCGGATACAAAGCTGTATTTAAGCTTCTGGAATCCTATATAGACGTTCAACGAAAACGTCTCCATTATAGAATAACCTAGCAGCCCTACTGCCAATATCTGTAAAAGTTCGGCCATTTGTGGAGATTTGTAAGCCGCAGATATGGGACCAGACAGAAAAAACATCGCCACGGAGCCAATCGTAGATGTCGCTATAAGTATCTTAAAGTAATGTTTTACTATCCACGTTGCAGACGCGAATCGATTCTTTGCACGATATTTTGCTATGCCATATTGGACCGCACTGCCTATTCCCACTGCTGAGAGCATGAGAAACAATCCCCAATATGTGGTCACTATCGTGTAGACACCATAATTTACCGGTCCGAGTAGCCTGACTAGAAATATACTTACTATGAATGCCATCAATGACCTAGAAACTAATCTAAAAAAGTAGTATACGCCATTTGAAGCGACATTAGACTGCTCCGCTATTATCTCGAGCTCATTTTTAGCTTCTTCGCTTTTCATGTATCTGACTTAAATGAATTGTAACTTCATATATTTATTAATATATCTTCACTAAATCTCATGCTCCCACTGACAGAAGAGATATTGACCATAATAGTGGTATCCACGTCTATTCCACTAGGCTATCTTCTTGGTCTTTATACCGAGAGTGAAATAGAAGACCTAGCCGAATGGATGAATATAAACAAAATATTCGGTAGTTACATAGTGGTGTTAGAAGCCATCGTGTTGACGTTGCTCGCCTTTATCGATAATCCGTCTTATGGCATCGCTGCCGGAATCATGATCCTGTTAAACCTGATACTCGCTGCGATGCACTCCGCAGCCGTGTCAAATCTCGGCAAGACCGTAAGATACCAAGCGGTATTCTTGGTGGTCGGATTCGCTGCCTTGGCAGTCGCTGTATATCTATGAAAGTCGGCATAATCGGCAGGACAAACGTCGGCAAAAGCACATTTTTCAAAGCATTGACTTTAGAAAATGTAGCTATAGAAGACAGGCCGTTTACTACCATAGGCCCTAATAAGGGCGTGGGCTATATACATATAAAATGTCCAGAAAAAGAATTCGGAGTAAAATGCCAGCCACACAATGCACCGTGTATAAATGGAGCCAGACTCGTGCCTCTGGAAATAATAGATGTGGCAGGTCTTATAAGCGGGGCTAGTGAGGGGCGCGGACTTGGAAACAAGTTCCTTAGTGATACCATGGAGGCTGACGGGCTCATAGAAGTGGTAGACATCTCCGGGAAAACAAACGGCGAAGGGGCCCCGGCGGTTGAGTATGACTCAGGCAATGATGTGCAGATGGTAAAAAACGAGCTGGAACTATGGATAACGTCGATAATATTACGCTCTAGAGTCAGGCCGAGGGAGGGGCTGGCTGAGGCTGTGTACAGGAACCTCTCTGGGCTTAAGATACCGCTTAGCATAATAAAAGACGGCGTAAAAAAACTCGATATTGATTCTATAGAAGAACGTACTGCCGCATCGCTAAGCGCATATGTGTTAGCAGAAGCCAAGCCGATGGTCGTGGCTTGCAATAAAATGGACGCAGCAAAAGACCTTAACGAAAAACTTGAACGACTTAAAAAATCGTATGACTATGATTTCATACCTTGTTCAGCAGCTGCTGAATTGACTTTAAAGGAAGCAGAAAAACACGGTTTTATAGAGTATGAGCTTAACGATTTCAAGGTCCTAAAAGAATTGGATTCCGCCCAGATTGCCGCTTTAGACACGATAAGAACTATAATAAAGCGGAACGACGGAACTGGCGTGCAGACAGCACTAAACAAGCTTCTCTTCGAAAAGATGAGGTGCAAGGTCGTCTTCACGGTAGAAGACGAAAAAAGACTATGCGACGGTCGCGGGAGGATATTACCAGATGCATACATAGTTACAGAAAATACTACGCCGAGGGACGTCGCTGGCCTGATCCACAGCGACGTAGCTGCCAATTATAAAGGGGCAATCGACTGCAGGACTTCTTTGAAAATAAAAAACGATGAGCCAGTAAAGAACGGACAAATACTTAAGATACTAGTATGAGGAACACCAAAATATTCCTTCGCGATGAGAGAATCTTCAAGGCTATAATAGACGCCGCGAATCTTACATCAGACACGATAGTCTTAGAGATAGGGAGCGGCGATGGAAGGCTTACCAGAAGACTGGCGGAAAAAGCTAAAAAAGTATACGCTGTCGAGTTCGACTTGAACCTACTGGACGCTTCCAAGATGTTCCTCAAAGACCTAACTAACGTGGTCTTCGTGCACTCTGATTTTTTAAAGCTGGATATACCGGATGACTCTAATCGCGTAGTGTCAAATCTCCCGTATGCGATCTCATCCCCGGCGACAGAAATGGTTGCAAGGTTTCTGGACAAGCATGCCGATTCCATGGCTATTATAATGTACCAGAAAGAGTTCGCCGAAAGGATGCTGTCGTTCCCTGGATTGCGAGATTATTCTATGCTGTCAGTCTTTTCCCAGTACGCTCTTTACGTAGAAAAGGTGGTCGACGTGCGCAAGAGCAGCTTCAAACCTATGCCGTCCGTGGATTCGATCGTGCTTAAGATGACACCGAAACGCACGAGCATAGATGATGGATTCCTGTCTTTTTGCCGATTGATATTCCAGCACAAAAAAAAGAGCCTTTACGCCGCTGTCATAGACAGTCGTTCTAAGCTCTCCACCAAATCGAAGGACTCCTTAAGGGAAAAACTAAAAACGTTGGATGAGAACCTCTTGAAGACTAAAGTCTTCTTTTTCTCGGTTGATGAGCTACTGAATATATATAGTAACATGGTTAGATTATCTATATGCCAACAGTAAAACTATCACGCAAAAAAGAACGGCGTTTCCGCAGCTACCTATCTTATTTTGCATCGAGCTTCAGCACTACCGAAGTTATAAACATACTGGTGGCCTGGGCCGTGCTGTCTTTTGCTTTTTCTTTTGTCCTTGATGGTGGGAAGCTAACTCGGGCTTTCCCTCTGACATTCGGGGCTTCTGCGATAGTCCTCGGCTGCGGATTCATAATGCACGAGCTTATGCACAAGTTCTCCGCACAGAAATACGGATACCCTGCTGAATTTAGATTGTGGCCGATGGGAATAATACTCGCTCTTATAACGTCTTTATTTGGCTTCATATTCGCTGCCCCCGGCGCAACGTACTTCGAACCAGACTCCAGAGAGCAATTTCTGGATCATAGAGGGTTCACTACTCGGTATGGGATTATCTCACTGGCCGGACCAAAAATAAACCTTTTTTTCGGTTTCCTGTTCTTTTTCCTATTCTTAGGTTATAGTCATTTTTTCCCCTATAATGGAAGCGTCTTCTCGGCGTTCGTATATCTCGTCACTGTATTAGGAACCTACATAAACTTTTATCTTTGCGCATTCAACATGTTGCCGATAGGAGGCGGGATTATGGCTCTAGACGGACTCAAGGTCTGGCGCTGGAACAGGGCGTATTGGGCCCTATTTTTCCTCGTTTCTGCTGCGATGAGCGTCATAAGCTTCCTTTACGTTTTACCGAGCATAGGATTTTGATTGCTATGGGACGCGATGAATCGGCAAGGGTTATATACTAAAGGATTATTCAGTAAGTATGGTAAAAGTTCAGTTCACAAAAACCCCGAGTTCCGGGAAATATATAGTCACGGCTTTCCAGACTATAGGATACATATCGATACTTGCAGCGAAATACCTGGAAGAGAAAGGTGCGATACAAGAAATAGGTTTCGTAGACCTTGAGGACAACGTGCCCATCGCGATGATAATAGACGGCGCCGTGAAGTTTCCTATAAGAGTCCTCGAAGGCCAGTCTACTATATTCATAACTTCAGAGTTCCCGATACAAAGCAAGAACCTAGTGGACTTGGCCACTGAGATATTCAATCTAAGCAAGAAATACGAAGCGAAGGGCATAATAGCGCTAGACGGCCTCGCGATAGAAAACCCAAAGAGCGAGAGCGAGGTCTTTTACGTCTCTACCGGCGGTTCAGCGCAGGTAGCCGGGGCGAAAAAACTGGAAGATGGCGTCATGATGGGCTTAAATGCGGAGCTGGCGCTTAAAGCCAAATTACTCAAGATACCTACGACGATTTTGATGGCCGAGACCCATTCCAATATACCTGACGGGATAGCCGCCGCAGCACTCATAAATGTGCTTGGCAATATCACAAAGATGGCGGTGGATACGACAGAGCTCGTATCGGAGTACAAAAAAACCGTGGAGAAGATAAACGACACGGTACGCAAAATGAAGCAAAAGGAACAACCGCAGACATCTGGTTCGGATATATATGGGTAGGCTCAGTTTCTGAACTTTTCTGCCGTATCCGCGATTCCGTTCAAATATTTAGAGATATTCGCGTCCATAAACGAAGTGGAGTACGCTACTATATCTCGTATCTGCACCCATTTATAGGTCTGAAAAAGGCTGGCCACATCTGGTTCGCCCTTTACGTAGTCTACGGCGTACAGCACATAAGAAAGTTTTGGGTTTTCTGCTGGCACGTACCTGAACGTGTCTCCTTTGAGCTTGTAGTCTATCCCTATCCTGTCCAAAAGTATATTTATCACTCTTCTCGGGCTATCATCCTCAGTTATAGATACGGTCGGGAATATCCAAGTCGCCCTCGGCAACATCCTGTCCTGGTCCTTTAACTTGACCAGAAGGACCATGTTCTGTTTTATCACTAGCGCCGATACTCTTCTCAGCATAGGACTTTAACGGAGCCTTCGGATATAAATACTGTGTGCGCAGTAATCGGCAACACTATTTATAATTAAGTGTGCAAAGATAGGTATGGACAGGGCCGGTATAACGGTGCTCTTGGTGCTGCTAGTGTTGGTAGTCGCAGCTGTGATTTTCTACACAAACCCTGCAGAGAACCACCGGCAGGTCGCGATAGGCCTGTGCGAGTTAACGTGTCAAAACCGCACGTCTAGCGGGATAAACTACAGCGGCGTTTGCATAAAAAACAGCACTAGCTTCGTGTTTGGCTACGGCTGCGCTGTATCATCTAGTCAGAACGTGCCTGATTGCGGTTCGCCAACAGTTTACGTGGACAGCAAATGCCAGTTAATCGGCGTACAGTAAACTTACCTTCTTTTTATCGTAACCAGTTCGGATACATGTTTTATCTTACTATTTAGGAATGCTATCCTGCTTTCCTTGTCACCCACCACCTGTGATGTGTCTAGATGGCTGAGAACATCATTGCAGTTCGAGCATCTAAACGAGTTTTCTAGGGCTTCCATCAATCCGTATCTCCTGTTGCACGTATTGCAGATATAGAAATCTGTGGCTTTGTTTAGGTCTATCGACTTTTTTGCCTGTTTTATCTCATCTTCGTACTCTTTCTTCAGCAGGAACACGAGGCGTTCCGGGTCGGCTTTCCAGTAGTACGTGTACCAGGCTTTTGCACCTTTCTTCTTTTTCGTATACGAGACTAAGTTTTTGCTGTACAACTTATATAAGAACTTCCTTATCGCGTTGGCTTTATCGAATCTGAGTTTTTTGGCTAGCAGATTCTCCTCCATGGGCCCGTGGTATATCAGGTACTTGAACACGTCAAGGCCTTTTTCTCCGCTTAGGTCGACGACGTATTTTATCGCTTCCTCCATCGACAGGAGTTTGTTTATGTTGACCATCGTCTTTTGCGGCGGAGGATTCTTTGCTGCTCCCTTTA
Organism: Nanobdellota archaeon; assembly: GCA_021818665.1. Taxonomy (GTDB): domain Archaea; phylum Nanobdellota; class Nanobdellia; order Parvarchaeales; family Parvarchaeaceae; genus Parvarchaeum. Next base: position 25,826 of record JAKATQ010000004.1, read on the forward strand.
CAAGCCTGGTTTTTCCCGCGCCTTTTTTGCGGACGTTTTTAGCTTTATGCTTCTTAGCCATGCTATTCTATGGCGACCTGCGATTTAAACCTTACTCACAGGTATGAAAATATGAGTGGACCTATAGGCGTTAGCAGCAAGAACAACACGGAGAATACTACTATTATCAGTGTAGCGACTTGCCATTGCCTCTTTTTGTCTTTTATAACATAGCCCAGCAGTTCATAGAATATTTTACAACCGTCTGTGACATAAAATATCGGTAGCGCATTGAGTATTCCTAAGCCAAGGTTTAGAAGGACCAGCCAAAGAAGAAGACCGTATATCCAAAACAAGGCCTGCGCCAAAAAGCCGCTGTTAGGCACCGCAAACGTGAGTGCCGGATTTATGGATTCTGAAAGCAGCGGTGTTATCGGAGGCGCTCGAGTGTAAAAGAAAAAACCGCTTATCCCTATATAACTATGAGAGCTAGAATTAACGGACGATGTAAATGAGGCATTATATATCGGTTTTATGAAAAACGTCTTATTCTGTGTACTGGTGAAGTTAACGCTCTGGCCGGTCGGCGTTGCCGCTATCACCGTCGCGATCTGCGTCACAGACGTTATTGGTCTCCCGTTGACCAGTGATATGTTTGTACCTGCAGTCAGACCAGATAGGCTCGCCGGGGAACCGTTGTATATCGACTGTATGTTCAGAAGCAACGGAGGGAATGACACCAGATTGTTGGAAAGCATTATCTGCGCTAGTAGGAGCACGAGTACAAAGAATATTATAGCAAGTATTATGTTCATGAACGAGCCGGCGGCCAGTACTTTCAGCCTGTCAAAGCGGCTAGCTTTCATATAATCCTTCTTACGTGGCTCGACGAACGCGCCCAATGGGAAGAAAGCTAACAATAGAACGAAGCCGACGGATTTCAGCCGTATCTTTCTGGAGAGTGCTACGATGCCGTGCGAAAGTTCATGCAACGTAGCTACCACGACCAGCGCTATTAGAAAGTATGCTATAGGTATGTTCAGGACGTAAGGCACGCCGCTTACTGGCAACAGTATCTGTGCGCTGGCCAGCAGCGCCTTAGGCGCCGCAATGAGTGCCTGGAAATAAGAGCTAAATCGATATAGAGCGTATACGACGGCGCCGATACTGACGATTATCCCTACGATGGCGTATACGTTTATTAGTCTCGTATGGCTTGCGAGCCTATGGAGGAAATTGCTCCGCTCCTTTGCTTTATACCAGAACATGACCTTAGAAGTTATTATAAATCGCTTTCTGAATTTTAGGACAACCGCAGCTATAAGTATAAAAGCGATGAAAGTAGCTATGTTGTTCGGATCTAAAAAGAATGACGAGACTGACATACTCCTATACTTTCAGCTTCCTTAGTTCTTTGTGCTTCGGTCTTAGCACCTGCCCGCCGCATCGCCTGCACTTAACTTGTATGGGTCTCAAAAGTTTTGGATTTGATATCCTTATCTTGGCATTGCAGTTCCTGCAGACGTAAACGTTTTTGAATAGCCTAGAATCAGCTATCGGATTGCTTCTTTCGGCCATATATCACAAGATATATCTTTCTCTCCCATTTATATATAAGCCTTTGTTTGTATACTATCTATGAAAGTCGACGTAATAGCGGAAGAGGACACTGAGCTGGTCGAAAAATTGAAAAGGTTAGGATTTGAGCGGATATTCTTCCTCAGAAAAGGCAGACTTTTTGAACAAGGCTGCGCGGAATCAGCAGGACTGAATGTATACAACGGAGCTGATTATACGTTTACTATACAAAAAGGCCGTGCTGATGTTATAACCGACCTGGAAAGGAATAATTTCCTCTTGGATAAAGGACTCTGCTCAAAACTAAAAGAGAACAAAATGTTGGTCCTTTTCAAATTCAGGTCTCTTATAGAGTCCGAGGACCTTTTCAGATGCTACAAGAATATGGTAATAAACGGAAAACTGTGCAACGATTATAGCGTGTCGGCTTTATACTGTTCCTTTTCTAGAGGGGCCGAAGACATCAAATCGCCAACCCAACTCGTCGCATTCGCTGCCCAATTCGGATACAACTACGAAAACTACAGTAAAGCTGCCGCGGCCGTGGCAGAAAAGTATTAAAAACGGGGTGCGATACATATTAAGACTTAATTATCCCATATGCCCGCACCAAAGATAATGTTGCTTTTCGGCGTCCTAGCAGTAATGTTGGTGTTTTTTGGCGCGATCGTGGGTGTCCTCGTCGGAAACATGCTTGTCTTCATGTCCATATTCTTCGCAATCGCGATAACCATGAATGTAGTGTCATATTACAAAAGCGACTCGATAATGCTCCGATTGACTAAGACAAAGATAATAAGCAGGGATGAAAACCCACGGTTCTATGACTTGGTAAAGAAAGTATCTGAAACTGCCGGCTTGCCGATGCCGAAAGTGGGAATAATGCAGTCTTCAGTACCTAACGCTTTCGCTACGGGAAGAGACAAGAACCACGCCGTTGTAGTCGCGACTGGTAGCATACTGGCGATGTTGAACGACGATGAACTTGAAGGAGTCGTAGGCCATGAGATAAGCCATGTCACACACAGAGATATATTGGTGTCGACTGTCGCAGCTACTATAGCTACCATAATATCTTACATAGGGAACATCATAATCATATCAGAGCTATTCGGAGGGATTAACAACAGAAATAACAATGCTGGCCTGCTTTTGATATTGTCCGCTATATTAATACCACTTGGTGCCACGTTCGTGCGACTTGGGATATCCCGCTCCAGAGAGGCATACGCTGACACCGGCAGCGTCGAACTAGTGAAAAAACCTGCGGCGCTGATATCCGCACTCCAGAAAATAAGCAAACCTCTGCGCCAACCAATTGCTGCTCAGAAGCGCAACAGTTCCCCCGTCCCGTCGGCGTATTCTTCTCTGTTCATAGTAAATAACTTCGGCGGCGGAGCTCTATTAAAGCTTTTTTCGACCCATCCATCTCTAGAAGCTAGGGTAAAAAACATAACCGAAACCGCTAAGAGACTCGGCTTGAGCATCTAGAGTCAGAGTCTTTTTGCTTTATGGGCTAGGTCTTAGATATTTGTTTAGTCGTGTGCGATATTCTTTCAAACCAAATTGCACTCCATTAAGAAATCCGATTGGATAAAACGTTAACATCGCAACGGCTAAAAGCGACAATCCCGATATCGCACTTGAAGGAGAGATGGGTAAAGTAAGTATATACTCTATTTGGGCCGCTATTCCGTTCCCTTGTTGCGCCTGATAATAAAGCAACAACTGGGCTCCGACAAGCCCCGAAAATCCGAAAATCGAGTCTCTGTTAGAAATTCTCACCTCAGTCTTTAGGTTCCTCCAAAGACATTTTATTAAACTGGGTTTCCGGATGTTAGCGACATCTAGTAATTCGTCTACATATATTATACTCTGCTTATCACATTCAAAACCGCAATTTTCGCCGGTACCTCCTCTTACTACAAGTTCCTTGTCCGGAGC
>JAKATQ010000005.1 GCA_021818665.1 Nanobdellota archaeon
GAGCTGGCTGTTCACGGTAGTGACCGTGGCTGTGAAGTTCTCCGTAGTGCCGTTGTAGGTGAAGTTGTTCCTTGAAGCTGTTATAAGAAGGGACGGGAGAGCCCTTGTTATGTTGATCTGTAAGACTGGGGACGTTGAAACGGTGTAGTTTATGTCTCCAGAACTCAGAGACGAATACGTGTAATTAACATCTGGACGCGCCGTTGCGTATGTACCTGGAAGCACGGAGAAGTTAAACAATCTGTAACTAAGATTCGAAGAATGTAAAGCAGTTGTAGAAACCGAATCATTGTCGAGTTGGAAAGTCGTCAGCGACTGCTTTAATAGAGCTCCCGGTGAAACTACCGACAAGTTGTCTTGTATGGTCGGAGTGTTTCCGTCGTAGGCGAATTTTGCTGCGGGAAACGCTTTTAGCGCTTGTGTTATGGTGGCTTTTGCTATCTTGCGGCTTATGTTTATTGACCTTGCTGAGAAATTCGCGCTGCCGGTCGTATTAAAAACCGCGGAGTATACCCCGGCAGTCGCATTTGCTGAGTGGTTTGTGGATGTTACGTTCGCTTTTAAAATGTTATTTATGTAGAACTTGCCCTTTAAACCATTACTTATTGTGGCTGTGAAGTTTTCCACTGTCCCATTGTACGTAAAATTAGTCAAAGACGCCGTAAGAGACATTGTAGGCGATGCCTTGTTTATTGTGACGTTTAAATATTTAGACGGAGATGTGAATGTATAATTTATATCACCACTCCCGGTAGCCCTGAACGGATATTTTCCTACGAATGCGTATTTTCCAGACAAGGTAGAGAAAGTCATTGTTTTTGGCGATAGCGTAGACGCGCCGGTGCTGCCGGTGCTAGTCGAGCCGTTTTCTAGTATAAAACTCATCGAGTGTTGTGCGACGAGCGTGGTGTTTGATGAAAAGTTCCCTTTTATAATCGGCGACGACCCTGTGTATGGAAAGGAGGAGTTTGGGTCCGAATACAATGTTAGATTAAGCTGCGCTTTCGTTATCTTCCTGATTAGCGTTACGGTGGCATTGGAATAATTCTGGTTCCCTGTAGTGTTCAAAAGTGAGGAGAACGTTCCGGCCGTTGCGTTTACATAACGAAGCGTGCTAATAAACGCTCCGTTGACGTAAAACTGCCCTATGAGGCCCTGCTTTGTAATTAACTTACCGGAGATATTCATTACAGTTCCATTATAAGTAAAATTTTGGAGATTTGAAGTAAGGCTCAGCACGGGGACTGCCTTTTTTATCTTTTCATAATAAGTCACGTTAGCTACGCCAGTAGAATTTGAACCGGCTGTTACTTTCCAAAGACCTGCCGACATGTTGGCTAGGTAAGTTACGTTGTGTTTTCCAAGCGAAGTCTTGGCCGTCCCGTTAACGTATATTTTTACATACACATTGGCTGCCGATGCGTTTGCGGTAAAATTTGATTGTGTGCCGTATGTTATCGTTGTATTCTTATCCAATGCGCCGTTGAGAGTCAGATTGAGAGGGTCGTTTGCGCTATTTAGCGTTGTATCAGAATGAATCGTTGAAAACCCTGCCGTGATACTTTCATTGGATTGAACGTGATTGCTTTGCCATTTAGAGTTGGTTTGTGGGCTTGCACTGAGAAGTGACTGCGTCCATAAGATAGCAAAAAGTGCGGCGAGCGCGATAATTAATATTATTTTTTTGCTGACTCCCATATCTGACCATTTATACTGTAGATTATGGTTTTTACAAATAAATATCCAGATTATGGCTTAAAGGGCTGCGTATTTGACGGTGTGTGTTTTAAGGCGCTGCGGGCTGAAACGTGGCTACTACCATTGAGGAGTTGCCAGTATCACCGGCAGAGTATGTAAAACCTATGCTGTATGTGCCCGGGGCCCCTATGACTACATACGCGTCAGAGCTGAGGATGCCGGTTCCTGTTTTGGATGTGTTTATCAATGTGAATGAGTTGCTGGCGTTGGTAGTCCACGCAAAGTCAGCCGGCACACCAGCGCTTCCTAAGTTTAGCAGTGCGGTTGAGAAGACGATCTCGTTTGGTACAGTAGTTTTTACCGTCATTGATTGAGGGCTCCCGGGGTTAAATACTGCATAGCTAGACGAGACGCCGCTTGAAGATGCTCCAACGAGTGTTACGGCGAAATTTATAGGCCAAATGTCGGATCCGCTGCCCCCATTCTTATATCCAGTATCGGCTACCGAAATAGTATTAGAGCCGCTGGAAGGCGCTACATAGTAGAATATCGATGATGCTGCCGGCCCTGCTGAACTGCCTTGTTTAGCAAAGGCCAGTTTTAGTTCCGTTGCAGGATTCCCATCTACCGTAACCGTCGGCGTCGGAGGAGAGGTGACCGGGTATCCGTTTGCGGTGATTAATATGATCTGGTTGCTCTGGGAAGTAGATATGGAAAATGTGGTGGTGTTAAAGCCGCTGGAGCTTGCGCCGGTGGCTATTATCGTACCTACTACTGACGTTCCCGAGACTGTGCCGGAAGAGACCGCGGATTCTGTTCCAAGTGAGGTTTGTATTTTATATCCTATGCTAACGGATGCGCTGTATCTGCTTCCTACGCCAGAGCACGTCAGTCCGCTTATAGTAAGGACAGCATTTCCTCCGTTAACGACGGTTATCGGGGTCGACAAATTGACAAAATTCGAAAAGACGCTGGCACCGGTGGATGTAGTGACGGTTACGTTGTAAAAGGTGACGGTATTGCCTGCGTTATTCCCCAATTCTATGTACAGGCCGTTCGCGTTGCATTCTTGGCCGAGTACCACGAACGGCGCAAAGCCGCTCGACGTCGTGCCGGCGGAGCTGGACGGAGAGAATATGCCCAAGGAATAAAGGACAGCTGCGACTATGACGATTATCAGGATGGCCCAGCCGTACGTCATCATATATTCGAGGGCTGATTGGGCCTTTTTGCGAGCCATACTATATATCATTATAATAACTCGTCTATTTTATCAAATATAAAGCTTTGCGGGCGGGTTTCCGTGGCGGCAAGTGCGCCGTTTGCAAAATGTGTTTAATCCAGGACCACGCGGGGTTATCTTGATGGATATGGGAACGGAATCGGTGGCTGCGGCGGGGCCGGGGGCGTTTTTGGTTCGTCTAATATACCAATGGTTCGCCCGTAGCGGCTATTCGGCTTTTCTGCATAAACCAGTTTATTAGAAGGTTCCGAGGCAATAGAGTCCAATATCTTATCCAGACATTTATCCATACGCGCCTATTTTATGTATAGATATAGAAATATTCTAATATTTATACCTTTTATATTGTAAATATTACAATACACTGTGACCGCGAAACCGGCTTTATCGGATCTAAAGAGCGCTCTTTAGCTCTTCGTATGCTTCATCTCATCTACAAGGTCCCTTAACTCTTTTATGCTGTCGCTTATAGTCGGTACTAGCCTGTCGATGACTTTTTCGAACGCCTGGAGCTCTATGTTGACGTCTGACATCGTCTTGTTGTAATCTTCTGTCTTGCCCAGCATCACATTCTGTATGCCGTCTATCCTCTGGCCCAGTTTCTCTATCTTCTGGTCTATCATGTCGACGTTGCTGTTCGTCGATTTCAGGCCTGATTTTATAGCAGCTATGTCAGAAGCCGCGGCCTGCCATTTTTCTTCTATTATCTGCTCCAGCACCTGCTGTATCGTATCGAGGGCCTGGTCGCTCATCCCCGTACTGGAGCCGCCTTTTCCAGAGGACGGTGTGGAGAATTTTATCGGCGGTAGCGAAAAGTGTTGTGGCGGGGGGGACGGCTCGGGTTCTTCCATAGCGAACTGATCCTGCGGCGTCTGTGATGGTTGCGGCGCCCGGGTATTTTGTCCCGTAGTCTGCTCCGCTGCGTCGTCGTTTGCGGTGGTCGCTCTTACGAGGGCGTCTTTTATGGAGGTACTGTCGTAACCTTGCTGTCTTAGGCTGTCTATTATATCCTGTTCGCTCATCCCGCTTTTAAGCATCTCAGAAACATCCGGTACATCGGAACTCGCGTCTTTTTTCTTAAATGCGTCCATGAGGCTCATAAGCATTCAGCTCCATTTCTTCGTACTCATATATTCGTCCACGATTTTTATAACGTCATCCCTGCTTAAAAACCTTGAGGGATCGATAAAAGACATGTACTTATCCAGGATTTTTATGTCCTGGAGTTTCGCAAACTTTTCAAGCTCCTTTTCCGTGCGGCCCATGGCTTCCTCCAGTTCCAGCAGTCTCATCTCGGAGCTCGACTGTTTTGACGCTATTTCCTTTAGCGCTTCTTTTATTTCATTATACCGGTCTATGCTGTTCTGGTCTATCATCCTAACGGTGTCTTTCAACTGTGACAGCCGCTGATCGGATATTTTTTGCGTTTCCCTTATCTCGACTACGTTTTTTACGAGGTCGCCGGGGGCTTCCATTCAATAACTATCACCTGCATCCTTTTATGTCTTTCCATCGTAAGCTTAGATTAGATCGGCTATGTGATGAAATTGACGTTCTGAACGCTTCCGCTAAGCAGGTTGCCGCTAAAATCCAGTGCCGAGCCTACGAGTGGCATCCATAGCACTAAACTATCGTTAAGAAGGGGCCCTGAACCGCTGCCGTCTGAAACGATTTGCGATACCTGGGATTTTGGCACCGACTGCGCGTACACTTGCAGATTTGAAACGTTGGCTGAAAGGGCGCTGAATGGCTGGCCGACTCCGAACTGGCTGGCGACGTCCGAGCCGATGCCGAAGGCTTTCCCAGGACCGTTCTCTTCGTTTCCGCTGCCTGAATACGAGTTTGAGTTTATGTATAAATTGAACGTGCCTGTACCTGCCCCTCCCGCCGTCAAAGTGGCGCCTACGAGCGTCCACGCGTTTAACGGCACTGTCGAAGTAGAGCACAAGTTTACGGACTTACCGGCATATACGGTATTGTAAGTAGCGATGCACAAATCCCCATTTGACTTAATGTATAAATTCAGATAAACGGAAGTGTTGCCTTCGGAGTACACGGATGCATTTTTACCGGCCGAAGGATAATTCTCTAACTGTATCCAGACGAATACCCCAAAGTCGGGTTCGAGGTTCAGCGGCGGACAACCGGGGCCGCTTACGGTGCATGAAGAACCTACTATCGTACTTGTCTGTCCATTAAATTGTGCAAACCCTGGAAGGGTGTAGGAGTATGCGGACGTGCCGGATATCGATCCTGAGCTGGGAAACGGACCACTGTTGACGGGGTTGCCAGTCACAAAGCCTATCGATGCGGTATTATAGTACGACACGCCTCCCTTCGTCGGACAAGAGTTTAGCGCGAAGAAGCTCCCCGATTCTGAAGGCTGCAGAGACATGCTGGTCCTTACGGTTTTAACCGTATTGTTAGACAGTGTTATATTTATAGACGTTATGCTGACCGGAATGCTTTGTGTGTTCTCTATGGTAAATATCAGCGCTCCGCCAGGTATGCAGGCCTGTGATACGCCGAAGCCGTTAAAACCGCTCACCGTATTCGACGCCGTCGAGGCCGGCGAAAATATACCGAGAGAAAAAAGAGCGTACGCGGCCAGAGCCGCAGTCAATAACACCAGCCCGTATATTATCAGGTATTCTACCGAGGCCTGGGCCCTGTCCATGGATAGAATTAAACACCGAGGAATTTAAGCATTGGTTGCTCGCCAAACAAATGTATAAATAATACTGTTATTATAGGATAATAGATATAAATGGTAATCACATGGGAAAGAACATAAGGCGTGGGAAAAAGAGCAATGTTAGGTGCTCGTCGTGCGGACAGCTGACGAGGCGGGACCGCTCCGTGTATTTGTTCCGTGACGGCATAAAAACCTACTATTGCCCGGATTGCGCCAAGAAAGTGCACGGATCGAGGCTTTACAAAGGAATACCAACTTTCACAAGAAGGCCTTCCAGACCAAAGGTAAGAAGGAAATTCGCCATATTCTCGAGGACGAATGACGAAGGCGAAGAGTCTGTGCCGACGCCGGTGGACGCAGCCGGACCCGTAGTGGAAACCCCAACAGAAGAAGAAAAGCGGGAAGAAGGCCAGAAATAACCTCCATATGCGGATAAGGATACCTCTTAATATTCTTGTAGTCATCGCGATGCTCGCCGTGATTGCGCTGATAGTTTATTTTTTCTTCTTTACCGGTGCGCCGCAAAACCAGCCACCGCAGGCAATGCCACAGAGCATAGCCTATGCTCTGGAGTACTTCAACGCCGTAAACTCCAATAAGACTATAATCGTACCGTCCGCTTATTATCCCTACGCAGAGGCGCTGGCCATCAACAACAACCGCGTCATTGAGAACGACACGGAATACGCGCGGATACTTCTAAACGACAGCCATTACGCGGGGGTGGATTACGTCCTAATAGACATGGCACAATTGAATAACATGTCGGCACTATTCGAGAAAGCCGGTGTGCATGCGGCCTGGAATGTGACAGAATTCAATAAAACGTATTATATCGCAAATCTCAGCACCGGCGCAAATAAAACTTACAGGAACTGCTTCGTATACGGGAACGCCACGGACGTCTTTGACGAATGCCAGCTCTTCGTTTCCAGCTTAAGGATCGGAGACGTGGCTCTGGCCAGCTTTCCGAGAAGCAGCACCATCTGCTCTATAAATGCTTCAATATTCTATAACGGCGTTAACAGCACCTACATTCCGTCTGTTGCCTCGCCGAACAGCACGTGCTTCGAGAGAGGGCTGATGTTTGTCTATCAGGGTGTCGCGGCGTTCTACATGTCGCCTTCGATAAGCCAGACGTTTTACGGACGGGAGATGTTTATGCCGTATAATATGCTGCGGAACGTATTGGACAATTATGGGGAAGCACGCGTGGTCTCCTTAAACTGATTCTGAGTGGAAATTTGGTTTAATGTAAACTATGCCTTAAGCGTTTTATGCACTTCCCTGCTCTTTATGGCGGTGTGCTTTCTTGATATCCTGAACGGGCTGAACAGGGAGCCGTTGCCTGTATAGAATTTCGAGAAAAACTCTACGTAGATTAGCCTTGCCCCTTGTATGCCCGACTCGAATATCGCTATCACGAGATTGAACAATTGCCCAACTATGAGTATCGCGACGCCGAACACTGCGATAGCGATGCCGCCACTCAGAGAGCCCAGAAAAACGGTGTTTATGACTTCTGCAAGGATGACCGATGACAGGAGTATGCCGATTAGACGCGTGTAAGAAAGGATATGGCTTATTATCGACGGCAGCTCCAAAAGGGACTCGAACCCTTCCGACACCAGTACGATGGCAAGTCCGCCTGCCACTGCGCCGATAGATGCCATACTTGTGAAGTCTGATGTGGATATTGGTTCTTGACTTAGTATTCTAAGTCCCAGAAACGTTATTCCCAGTCCTATCGCTAGCCAGCCAAGCCTCCCGATGGCGCGTTTTCTATCGTTTACCATCCATTTATTGATTGCGCCGAGGACAAAGCCCAAAGATACCATAAAGACCCCTATCCAGCCGGAGATCAGCAGAAGCGTCGCCAGACTCAATTCCGGGTTAAAAAGCGCCGTGTATGGCAAGTGGAACCCGAAATACTCGTTAAACACTACTCCAAATACTATAGCCAGTGCCGCGCCCGGCAGTACTGCCTTAGAAAGGCTCAGCAGAGCGTGATTGCTCATTATCGTGTGTATGAACCTTGCTATTCTGCGAGGCACCTTGAATGTCGGTTTTTTGGAAGTAAGTTTCCATATGATCAGCCCGAATAAAACCAGCATTGAGGCCCCGTACCCGACATCTCCCGTCATAAGCCCGAAAAACACTGGAAAGGCAAGGGAAAACATGAATGTCGGATCGAATTCTGTGCTCGTCGGAAGAGAATAGAACTTTATGAAGAACTCGAACAGTTTGGACGGGAACCTGTTTTCCAGCTTTGTCGGCGCGATTTCGTTTGTCCTTACGTCCTGCAGGATGAATCTGCCATTAGTCGCGGCACCGACTGCTGTCTTTATATCTCCTCTGCTCTTGACGGGCATCCAGCCCTCGAGTACCGCTATGCTGTCCGTATACCCCATTCTGCCAGCCAGCTCGTTCTTTTTCTCCTCAAGTTCAAGGCCTTCCCGCACGGCAGTTATCAGCGCGAAGTTGTCTTTTGATACCTTCCTTAAGACCCTGTCCAATGACCTTTTAGACCGCAACAGCTTGCTTATGTTTTTCGACAGGTGCTTTTTTACCACGGATGCTTTACCGGCCATCAATGGAATGGCTTCCATCTTAAGCTTAAGTTTCTGCGCTGCGCTTACGACTATCTCGCGCTTGGATTTGTCTACCACTGCGATGATGCTTTGGTTTATATTAAACAAAATCGTCCCATCTGAGCCGCTCAGGTCAGCGCTGAGTTTATCGAGGAGCGGCTTTTCCCCGCTTACCAGGAAGGACATTATGCGTTGTCCATTAAGTATCTTTGTATCGTGATTGAAGCCTGATAGCCTATCCGCCATATCTGCTTCATAAGAAAGTCTGCTAAGCTCCACGTTCAATTCATCGAGTCTCCTGTTCAAGCGCACGAGCTTTTCGACGGCCTTTATCGATTTTGCCTTCTTAAGGAGCGCCCCTATGTCCCTGAACTCTAGTATGTAATCGGATTCTGTTTTCGGCGTTATCTGCTCGATCGACCTGAACAGCTGGGCATACTTGCTAATGTCTCCGTTTTCCAGTCCCCCTGGAAGAAGAAGTTTCTGGAAATCGGCGCTGATCCGCTCGACCTGAACCGCCCCTGAGCGGCCAAGGGCCTCTATCGTCTCGTTTACCCTCATTTTCGGCACAAAAAGGGCGATCCTCTGCATTTTGGCAGGCAGCATCATATACGGAAGTCCTCGGATACCGTCTTCTCAAATATGTCTAGGATCTTCTGCTTCGGCGGCGGCTTGAGTTTCGATATCCTGGCTTTCTGATCATCCAGTATCTTTTTGCCGCCTTTTGCAGCAAGCTCCTTCGTAGCCGCAATCGCCTTCTTGTGGCTTTCCTCGAGCTCGTCGGCGACCGACGCCAATCTGGATGCGGACGCGTTCCTCGCTTCAGCGACCATTTCAGAGGCTTTCTTTTGCGCATTGGCCACTAGCTTGGCTGCAGAATCCTCGACAGTCTTTATCTTTGTAAGCAAAATTACCTCTTCCCGCTCCGATTTCGGAGCCGAGTCATCCTTACGTTTCAAGTTTCCTCTTTATGAACTTAAGCGAGACTATGTTGTCCCTCTCGACATCCTCGAGTTTTTGTTCTATGAACTCGGCCTGCGCCTTCCATTCTGGTATCCTGAAGTCCTCGAGGGCGTTTATGCGCCTATTGAGCTTACCTATCTCTTTTAACAGCTTTCTCATGGCGTTTTCCTTTTCTCCTACTTCTATAAGTAAGTCGAACAGTTTAGAATAAACCCTTTTTACGTCCTCTACAGGCGCCGGTGCGGCTATGGCGTCGTAAAATCCAAGTGCGAGACCGGATTCATTTATGGCTATGTCGGAGACCCTTACACCCATTATATTGCTCGCCTTAACGGTTACCTGCACGCCGGAACGCTCTGCGGCTATGCGTTCTAGAGTGACGCTGCCACTCTCTATCTCGGCTATTTTCGTTGTTTCTATGGCCGTAGTCACCACCGACAGCATGCTTTCCTTCATGAGGGCGAGCTTTCTGGCTATGTCCAGGAACGCCATGACCAAGCTAGAGCGTTTGACCTTAAGCAGCTTTATGCCCCTCTCGGCTATGGATACCTTTCTTCGCGTCTTTATAAGTTCCAGCCTGGTTGTCCTTATCGCTGATAGGTCAACTGCCCGTTTTCCACTTTCCATACTTTTTGACGAATTCTTCCCTTACACGCTTTATTTCCTTTATGTCGACGCTACTCAGGAGTTGCCAGCCAAGGTCGAGGGTCTTCAACAGCTCCCTGTCCTCTGAATAATCCTGCCCTACGAACGTCGATTCGAACTTGTCGGCGAACCCTAGGAACGCCTTGTCCGTAGCGCTAAGAGCTTCCTCTCCGACTATCGCGACCAGGCTTCGTAGGTCTTTTCCTTTGGCATACGCCGCGTACAGCTCGTCTGCTAATCCCCTGTGGTCTTCGCGCGTCCTGTCGGCGCCTATGCCTTGGTTCATGAGCCTTGATAGGGATACGAGGACGTCTATGTTCGGGTATACGCCCCTCCTCTGTATGTCTCTGCTCAGCACCACCTGCCCTTCGGTGATATACCCCGTAAGGTCGGGTATCGGGTGGGTTATGTCGTCTGCCGGCATCGTCAGTATCGGTATCTGGGTTATAGAGCCGGGTTTTCCTTTTATCTTGCCGGCCCTTTCATATACGGTGGACAGGTCGGTATACATATAACCAGGATAGCCTCTGCGACCAGGCACCTCTTCTCTGGCCGCGGAAACCTCCCTGAGGGCTTCGCAGTAATTTGTCATATCAGTCATTATCACGAGTATGTGCATGCCTTCTTCAAACGCCAAGTATTCTGCCACCGTTAGGGCCATCCGGGGCAGCATTAGCCTCTCCATCGTCGGCTCTGAAGAGAGATTGATGAACATTGCTATGCGATCAAGTGCGCCGCTCTCCTCGAATTCGTGCCTGAAAAAATTGGCCTCTTCGCTGTCAATTCCCATGCCGCAGAACACTATAGCGAACTTCTCATTTTTGCCGAGCAGTTTGGCCTGTCTTGCTATCTGTACGGCTATCTTATTGTGCTGCATGCCGGAACCGGAGAATATCGGCAGCTTCTGGCCCCTGACGAGCGAATTCATCCCGTCTATAGCGGATATGCCGGTCTCTATGAACTCCGATGGTTCTTCGCGGGCGGACGGGTTTATGGCGTTGCCGTTTATGTCCCTTAGTTTGTCGCTAGTTATGCGCGGTCCCCCGTCTCTTGGGCTTCCCGTGCCATCGAATACTCTGCCGAGCATCTCCTTGCTTACGGCTATCTTTGCCGGGCCGCCAGTGAATCTTATCTTTGAAGATTCTGAACTTAGCCCCGTCGTAACCCCAAATACCTGGACGATTGCCAGACCGTCCCTGCTTTCCAGAACCTGGCCCATCAGCGACTCGCCGCGCTCCGGCTTTATCTCGACTATCTCGCCGTAGGCAGCATCTTTTATGCCTTCGACAAACATGAGTATGTTCGTGACATCCCTAACCGTTTTATAATAAACCTCACTCATAGCTTTCACACCTTCATCTGGTCGATTTCCTTTATCGCAGCGGACATCGTTTTTGCGTATGCGGCTATCTTGTCATCCTCCACGAACTTAAACTTGGCCATAAGCTGCTTCGCCTGGGTGGACTGCAGTTTATCCACGCTCAAGCCCCTGTTTACCGCCGAATTTTCTGCTTCGTATAGCGCCATGACTGCCGACAGCATTGCCGCCTGTTTTGTCATGGACGAATAAGTATCGATGTCGTCGAATGCGCTCTGCCTTAGTATATCTTCCCTTACGGACTTTGCTATGTCCAGGACCATCTTATCGGCCTCTGTCAGGGCATCGTATCCCACGAGCTGCGCCACCTCTGTTATCTCGGCCTCCTTCTGCAGCAGGTTTAAGGTGCTTACGCGGTTTTTGCTCCAGTCTTTGTCGACTTTCTCGTCAAACCACTTCATCAGCGAGTCTTCGTAGAGGGAATAGCTATTAAGCCAGTTTATGGCTGGAAAATGCCTTCTATTCGCTAGAGAGCTGTCCAGTGCCCAGAACACGCGGGTCGCCCTCAGAGTGTTCTGCGAAACCGGTTCGGATATGTCCCCTCCTGGTGGCGATACCGCACCTATAAGCGTCAGCGAACCCAGTTTGCCGCTTAAAAGCTTGGCCCTGCCCGCCCTTTCATAGAATTCTGATATTTTTCTTGCCAGATAAGCCGGGTAGCCCTGTTCGCCTGGCATCTCCTCGAGCCTGCCGGATATCTCCCTTAGCGCCTCTGCCCATCTTGACGTGCTGTCGGCCATTAGCGCCACGTCATAGCCCATATCCCTGTAATATTCGGCTATCGTTACGCCCGTGTAGATGCTGGCCTCCCTCGCGGCTACCGGCATGTTGGAGGTATTGGCTATCAGGACCGTCCTCTCCATCAGCGGCCTCCCGCTTTTCGGGTCCTTTAGTTCGGGGAACGTGGTCAATATCTCAGTCATCTCGTTGCCGCGCTCTCCGCACCCAACGTATACTATGATGTCTGCATCGGACCATTTCGCGAGCTGGTGCTGGATTATAGTGTTGTGAAGTACGATCCCTCCGTTTCCCCCTATAAAGTTGCTTCCGTGTTCTGGGACTACGACGTCGTAAACGTCAAATTCTCCCTGCTCTTCTTCCTTCACTTTTATCTCATCACAATAAATATAATCTAACGCATTCGCAAGTGAATGCATTTTTGTGTCCACTAGCAAAAACTGGTTGCCATTTCTCACGCTAAGGGCAGAGACAAACCTCTTAAAAACTGGCACGGACATCTTTTCTCCCCCGGCAATGTAGTTGTGAATCTCCATCCCCGCCTTCTTCAATTCTGTGTAACTAGAGAGCCTCTCATAGGCCGCCTTTATCGCTGCGCTAGAAACGGGGACAACATCTATCGCAACGGGGCCTTGTCTTGTGTTATTTACGTACCTCTCCAGCTTTTTCGTCTTTTCGCTTTTATTGCCAACCGCCTCTGAAAGCAGTCTTAGATTGCCCAAGCCGCTGATGAAAACTCTGTAATATTCGATCCCGTTCACTTTTTTACTGCTTAAAGTGTGTATTACCCCAAATCTGGTAAGTATGTAAGACAACTGTACGTGCAACTTCCTGCTCGCCGTACAAAATTCAGCAGTAGACTGTGAGAATGTTCCATCCCCCTCGTAATAAGCGCTCAAAAATGCGGCGAGCGCCTCGTTACTCGAACGCAGAAGGATGCCAGGGACGGCCTTTTCGTGCGATGTCTTGCCGGCTCCGATTGCTTTAATGAAGTCGGCGATTACGCGGGAAAACAACAGCACGTTTGGTGTTCTATCACGGGAGTAGTCTTTTTTCCCGTTTATGGAAAACAGCGCATTCGACAACTGCAGGAATCTGTTTAGAAGCCTTTCATCCAAGTTTGTAAATTCAACTGTATTTTTACCGCGTATGTACCCCTCGGAGACGTAATAGCCCAGAAATTCCGCTAGCTCTGCGGATACTTTTGACGGCAGTGTTATCTCATTGCTTCTGCGGTTCCCTATAAACGTATGGGGAACGGGCGGCGCGGTTCCAAAAGCGTCGTGAATCGCCTTTACCCACTCCAATTTCAAAGAAGCGTTCTTGGTGCGTGAAATTGTATCGATAACGGACTGTTTGAGATCGGTTTTTATCTTCTCCGCCCTGATCCTTTTAACCGCATTTTTGCAACTTTGAACAACGCTGGCATCTCTGGTTCTCACGTCCGGCGGCAGATATTCGTAAGGGTCTATTAAGGCGTCTTTATTGCGTATATCAAGTTTTCTTACAGAGCAGATAAAGTCTCCTCGTTTCAAGTCTTTTGCCTGAGTCTCCATTATTTCCCCCGTTTCAGAGACCTTGAATAGTTTATGTGCCGGGGTTACTTTTACTTCTCTGCCCGTTCGTGTCTTTATCTTTACAAGTCCGCTGCTCTTCCCTTTGTAAAGCAGCTTCGTACTACTTTTGTCGATACTGTTATTATAAAATGAATATAGGCCCAGTCCTTCTGGAAGAGCGGTGAATTCGTCGCTGCCCACGTTATAAACTATACCGTCTTTGACGGCAGAATCGTACATGTCTTTTATCTGCACTAGCTCGCCATTTCCATCCAAAACAGGTGTTTCTGGAGCTACGCATTTGCCGCTGCCGAACGGCCCTGGAACGGCTGCCGTGCCACCCTTTGCGACGGGAAAAAGCATGTCTATGACGCGCTGACCGGTTATAAGAGGCGTCTGCGGCGGAAGCTTCTCCGACACCGGCCTTGACTTCCTTACTGGCCATGTCTGGGAGAGGAGTATGTCGACCATCTCGCCATCCTCTGTCTTTACCTTCGCAACTGCGTCGTTTATTGTAAACTCCCCGGCGTTTATTTTCACGAGTTTTCCGGCCACGCCCGGCGGTATCATCACCTTATAGTCCACTAGGCTAGTCTCCTTTACGCTACCTATTGCCTGCCCCGCCTTTACGTCCGCACCGCTCTCGATGCTCGGCTTAAAGGCCCACTTCTTCTTAAGATCCAGGGGCGGTATGTCTACACCCCTTGAGATAAAGTCCCCGGTCTTCTCCTTTATCTTGTCCAAGGGCCTCTGCGTGCCGTCGAATATGGACCCTATCAGGCCCGGTCCGAGAACCACGCTCAGGGGGCGCTCAGTGTTTTCAGCCGGTTCGCCGACCCTGACACCGGTTGTGTCTTCGTATACTTGTACTATCGATGTCTGGCCCTCTATCTTTATTATCTCGCCGAGGAGCTTTGCGTTTCCGACCCGCACGATGTCGTTCATCTTTGGATCTTTTAAGCCGATTATGCTGGCTACCGGGCCCGATACTCTCTTTATTGTGCCTTCCATTGCCTATCCTTTAATATGTCTATCCCCAGCACCCTTTTTGCCAAGTCCCTGACAGACTCTTCCCTATTTAAGATAGTCTGCGTGGGTATAAATATTATTATCGGATGTGTCGTTGTTTCCAGGGTGTGCAGCTGGGCCGATGTCAGCACGTCTCTCGCGGCATCGTCTACCAATATGAGGTCGTACTCGCGTTTGTCGAGCGCATCCATTATCGTACGCGCGAGCTCTTCGCGGTTTACTATAAACACCTCCTTGATCCCTATGATCTTGAAGCCCATTACTAAAGCGCGTCCGCCTATCACGGCTACCTTATTGAATGGCATATATCGACTCCTTGAGCGCATTTAAGTGGGGAATTTTAGAGACATCCATCCCGTAGTATTTTGTGAACCATATGGTCCTAAGAAGGTCCTTTTCAAGCTCAAGGCGCATTATGAAGTACATAATAAAACCCAATGATATGCCCATGTCCTTGAACAGGCGCAGATATTTCTTGTGCAGTTCCCGCTCGAGAGCCATCTCGAAATAGGATATAAGCCCCTTCTCCTTGTATGCGGTCAGCGCATCGTCGAGTTTAAGGCCGGTAATTTCCTGTACGACCTCTGGGCCGCGCGTGGTTATTTCTGCTATCTTTGACGCGGGCAGTTTTCCGCCCTTTATAAGATGCTCCTCGAGATTGCCGCTGAGCCCGGCGCTTTTGAGCGCTGTCACGATGTTATGTATGTCTATGCTCTCCAAGATGAACTCTCTGACAGGCCATTCGTTGCCCTCATAAAACCGGAATTTATCTATAAGCGAGGCATAATAGCTCTCTTGCATGGCGACTATCATGGTAGAGATGTCATTGGTCTTTTTCACGTCTTCTAGATACTTTGACAGTACACCGCCGTACCCGTATTTGAAGAGTGCGTTTACTACGCCTTCTATGGAGCTTTCTTTTTCCAGGTTCACGAAATCCTCCTTCGACATCGCGCCGCCGAATGCGCCGGCTGCCGACACCTGGTTGACAAGCAGAAGCGCATCGTTTTGTGAGACTGCATATCCAAGCACCTTGGAGGATAATACAAGGGAAACATTCTGCATGTCCCATTTGCTTATGTACGCTCTTATGAATGACCCTGCCGCCGTTGGCATCGAGCCGGTGGCTTTCCGGGTAAGCCTTGCGAGATGCGCATTTAAGATTATGTCTATGAGTTCTGGCGTTTTGTAGAGGGCTGAAAGGGCGTTTATCTCTACGCCATACCAGGTGTCTTTTAGGACCTCAAGAAAATCCTTTCCCGCTATGATGTCCTCTATCTGGGATTTAGTGAGAAAATTGGATGACTCCGCTTTCAGTTTACCGTAAACCCCTGCATAGGTAGAATCCATATCAACCTAGTTCATCCAGGAGACGACGCACCAGCTTGTCCTGCAGCCGTTCGGATATGGCATCGATAGAGAAGTCTATACTGCGTTTGCCGTCGCGCGACGTTGCCTTAAAGCCTCCCGAGAGCCGCTCTTTCGTGGTTTCGATGGTCGCAGACGCTGGCAGCAGCTTCTTGAGGCGGTCTATGTCTTCTTTCCTCGCCTGTACTATTATGTCATTGCCGAGCTCTGATTTAGTCTTTGACGCGAGCTCTGCCAGTAGTTTTGGGTATTTTGGCGACGCCGTGAAATCGCCGATATTTTCGGCCAGTTCCTTGAGCGCTTCTGTCACCGTCGCGTTTATCGCTTCTCTCTGCAGCCTTCTTGCTTCGGTTTTGTAAAAGTATATCTCCCGGTCCATCGTGCGCATCGTATCCTCTTTAGTTGCGGCCCGCGCATTCGCTCTCAGCGCTTTTTCCTTCTGTTCGGTTTCCGCCCCTATGCGCGCCAATTCCGCTTTTGCAGCAGAAAGCGCCTGCTTTATCCTCTGATCCCGCTCGTCTTCTATCTGTTTAAGAATCTCGTCAAATCCCATGCTTTATAATATGCCGAGCAGCAATATAAGACCAAGAACGAAGCCTATTATCCAAAGGGTCTCGGGAATCACAAAGAAGAACAGCACCTGACCGAATTTTTCCGGTTTTTCTGATATTATTCCCATGCCGGCTGCGCCTATCCCCTGTTGAGCTAGACCGGTGCCTATCAGGCCGCCCGCGATCGCAATTGCGGCTGCGAGAGTAGCGTATGGGTCAATCGTAGCCATTTCAAATAAATGCTTTTGTCATTTATAAGCCTTTTTATGGCAGTCTTCGGGTTTATCCTAAACCTATCCCGTTGTTCTGTGCCACAATCTTCGATTCAAAGCGGCCGGACGATAGCTATTAAAGTCTTGGCGCTATAGCTTAGGTATGACAGACCAGCTATGGGGCCGTTCTATGGCGTTTCTTAAAAAGAACGCCGTCAATGTGATCGCATTCCTTATAATATTTGGGATTCTCTGGCTGATAGTCTACCTGCTTTTGTCGCCATTCATCTTTATGACGGGCAATGTCACCGTATATTTCGCCTTTTACGGTGTCCTTGGAGCCCTGGACACCATCGTCCTTGGAGGATATGTGACTTCCATGTATTTCGGGTTTAAAACCGCGAAGGACGGCAATATAAATTATGTTCAAAGCGTAATCGCCGGATTTAGACTTCTCGGGTCGAAGAAAACATACCTGTTGTCCATAGCGGCCTTTGGCGCGGGCGGGGAGCTCATTCGCAGCGCGTTTTACCTTTATATCACAAACCTGTCCGTGATCGGCGATTTCATCGGGGGCGTGCTCTTCGCTTTGGCAACGATCGTGGTATTCTCGATTTTAAGCGGTTCCCGTGGTATCTTCGGCTTTATGGGACTATTTGAAGAGATAAACAAACTTTCCGGAAACGGCGGCCTGGTCATCCTCGGCGCACTGTTTATTACTATAGTCCCTTATCTTGGCGTATTGCAAGCCGTAACAATCCCCGTCGCGGTGGCCGTACTCCTGTCTTCAGGAAAGTTGAAAACGCCGGTAAAATTGTAAATAATACAAAGATAAAGTATTTAAATTATAATAATTCTAATATCTAATCCCATGAAACTTAGAGAGATTGATACGAAGATTTTGACCGCGCTCCGAAGGGGCGAGGACGCAAAATTGATCGCGAAATCGCTGAAGCTGCCCAAGTCAACTGTCTACTACCACCTAGGGAAGATGAAAAGAGCGGGTGTTATACGGGGCGTCAGAGTATCGATGAACTTCGAACAAACTGGTGACTACCAATCTGCCGCCGTCCTGGTCTCGCTTACGAGCACCAGCGTCAAAGACATGAAAACATTTGTGGGTTTCATACAAAAATCCAAATTTGTTTCAGACATATACGTTGTTAGCGGTGACTGGGATTATCTGCTCGTCATCTCTGGCACGAAAAAAGAGCTTAACGATTTTCTGATAAGTTCACTGCAAGGTACACCATTCGTAAAAAGAACGCAGTCCTTATTTATTATTAAACATATAGAAGTCTAATGGGCATAACCGACCGATACAAAAAATCTCTGGAGGCTCGCGGGATAAAGGTTGACATCCAGCCTTACGCGCCTAAGAAGGACCGCGGACGGCTTATCGCCGCGGCCTTCGGCATAATCGTGGCGATACCTTCCTATATTGCGCTTTATTGGGGCTATGGTTCCTGCGTGTCGTCGGCTGGTTCCGGCATAGCTGGCAGCACGTATGTAGTGAGCAGTTCTTTCGTGTTCAATTGTCAGACGGATCTAGGACTCTACTCCGTCGTAGCCGGATTGTTCATATTCGTGACGTCCTTGCTCGTGTTAAAAGCGCTTAGGGGGCGCTGAAAACTGCCTGGTACGGCCATTTCTTAGTTGCGCTTCAGCCTAGCCCCGCCGTCAACCGGAATTACTACCCCATTGACCCAGCTGGCTTCTTCCGTAAGAAGCCACACCAGCACGCTGGCCACATCCTCTGGAGGCGCATCATGGTCTCCGAGCTTGCGCATCTTTCTGTAATCCCGCTCCGGTTTAAAATCCGGCAGCATCGATAAAGGTGCGACGGCGTTTGCTCTTATGCCGCGGGACAGCAATTCAGAGGCTATCACGCCGATGCTTCTTGCAAGGGCCGCTTTAGACGCAGAATAAGCGACTAGTTTCGGAGTGGACTGGAACGCGCCGTTTATCGCAGAGACCGCCGTTATAGACGAACCCTGGTGGAGAAACGGCATCGCGCTGCGGATAAGAAATAATGGTGCCTTAAGGTTGACGTCCATCATCTCCTGGAGTTTTGCCTCGTCAAGCTGTTCTATCGGGGTCTCTGTGAATCCCCCTGTGGTTATCACCAAATCGTCTATTCCGCCGAGTTTTCTGGCCGCTTCCTCGAGTAGTTTTTTTGATGATGATAGTGACGCGGCGTCCCCCGTTACCGATATTATTTTACCATATTTTTGTAGGCCGTCGGATACCTCTTTTAGTTTTTGTGCCGATCTGGCTGTTATGGCGACCTTGGCGCCCTCTTTCAATAGCTGATAAGTTACGGCGCTGCCGAGTCCACGCCCGACTCCGACTACGAGTACCTTCCTTTTTTCCAGTCTCATGTGTTACCCCCGCGCACCATGTGTACAAGGTGCGCACCACCGTCCACGTAGATCGTCTGTCCGGTTATAAAATCACTGTTCAAAAGAAAAAGAACGGCGTCGGCTACGTTTTCCGGTTCCCCGTGTCTTTTCAACGGCACCTCTTTCTCTTTTGATTTTATCGAGCTGTAGTCCTTGCCTTCGAGAGGGAGTATCAGTCCTGGTGATACTGCGTTCACCGTCATGCCCGGAGCGAACTTTAACGCCAGCGACCTGGTTATCCTTTCCAGGGCTTCTTTGCTAGAGTGGTAAGGAAAACGTTCGAAATCATATCCGTCGATATGCGCATCTATCATGTTTATTATCTTGCCGGAGGGGTTCTTTGCGGCAAAACGTCGGCTTAAAAAAAACGGCGCCCACGCGTTTACCACGAAATTCTTTTCGAGATCCTCGAGAGCGGCGCTCATAATATCTTTAGACTCATAAACTGACGCGTTGTTTATAAGGAAATCGACTTTTTTCGCGTCGCCGAACGCGTCGTCTATGACACCGATGCACGTCTTTTCGTCTTTGAGGTCTGCCTGGATCTTCCAGCACTGCACGCCTTTTTCTTCGATTTCTCTCCTGAGGGACTCGGCATCGCTATCCGAGTTCCGATAGTGCACGACTATGTTAACACCAACATCGGCCAGGGCGAGGGCTATCCCCCTACCTAAGCGGTGGGCCGCGCCGGTGACTATGGCCGTTTTGCCGAGCATCTCTGCCATTTTATATGATTGTAGCCAAGTGTTTAAATTGCTTAAGCTTTTATAATTACTGTATGCCTGCAAAGGACTCGCACGACGAACTGGGTGGCCATTCGGGCCTGGAAGGCGCTGTCAGGACGCTCTTGGAAGAATTCGGCGTGGCACGGGATTCCGAAGTCTACCGGAACACGCCACACAGGGTCGCGAGGATGTACGAGGAAATCCTGTCCGGCGAAGACGGGAAAAACGAGCCGCGCATAACTCTGTTTAAGAATCCTGGCTACAGGGACATCCTTATCGTAAGAAAGATGCCGTTCTATTCTCTCTGCGAACACCATCTCCTGCCAATGTTCGGAAACGTTTCCATAGCTTATATCCCAGGAGAAAAAATCCTCGGTCTTTCCAAGTTTCCAAGAATAGTTAAATTCTTTTCCTCTAGACTCCAAGTGCAAGAGAGGCTTACAAAAGACATAGCAGATTATCTTTTTGACAGACTGTCGCCGCAGGGGGTCTTCGTGCTAATATCTGCCCGGCACATGTGCATGGAGATGCGCGGTGCAAGATCTACCGGAAGCGAAACCGTTTCAAGCGCCATACGCGGAGTGTTTGATAGCAATCCTGCGACAAAGGAAGAGGCGTTGAACCTGATACTGGAGAAAGACGTATAAGGCGCGTATGAAAAAAACCGTTCTGGAGGATTTATCGGTACGCGACAGTTTCTTCGATTGGATTGGGGACGCGTTGGGAAATGCTAAGGCCGCTTATAAGTCTACAGATTATCTAGAAAAGGCCGGCATATTCGGAACCGGCTCGCTGGCAGGTTACATGTTCTATCTTCCGGCGGTGGCGTACAATTACGGGGGGCTGCTCTCTTCGACTTTTTTCATCGGCGCGGGTTCGGTGTTTTCCGGACTGTGCGCCGACATAATGCGTTTTTCTTATGAAAGCCGTCAGAATCCCGGCCGCCTTGAACCGGGATCTGCGGGGGACACAGCATGACCAAATTCGTCAATGAATCCACATACAAAAAATATCTCGAATCCGGGCACGAGGCGGAGTTCGATTCGCTTTTCGATAAAGCGGTTGAAAAAGTAAAGGACTCGCTGCTTGGCGGCGAATTCGGCATGTACATCGGCGGCGAGAAGGTATCTTCGCATGAAAAGCTGACGGAACTCTCTCCTATAGACGGCTCTAAGATAGGCACTTTCCAGAAAGGCACGCGGGAAATAGCGCGAAGGGCCGTGGCCGCTGCGTCAAAAGCTTTTGAAACCTGGGAATCGACCGATTACAAAGAGCGCGCAAACTGGGCTAGAAAGGCCGCCGATACATTCTCTAAGGAAAAATTCGACTTGTCTGCGGTGTTGAGCATAGAAAATGGAAAAAGCCGCTACGAGTCGATCGGAGAAGTAGATGAAGCAATAGATTTCTTAAGGTATTATGCCGGCGTACTGGAAAAAAACAAGGGCTATGTGTACAAAAACCAGTCTGCTGGAAGCAGTTCAAAGGCTTCAGCGGGTTTTCAGGGCGCTCCCGGCCGTGCGGAATCCGTAACCATAAAGATGCGGCCGTACGGTGTCTTCGGCGTCATCGCCCCATTCAATTTCCCCATTTCTATTTCGACAGGCATGTCGACTGGCGCGATAATAACGGGTAATACCGTTGTTTTCAAACCGTCTTCCACCGGGAACATGACCATGCTTACCGGACTTAAGATATACGAAGCGTTCAATGAGGCGGGCCTGCCTCCGGGCGTATTCAATTATATAACCGGCCCGGGTTCGGAGATAGGCGATGAACTGGTCGTCAACAAAGATGTAGCAGGCATCGTATTTACTGGTTCAAGGTCCGTGGGTCTTGGAATGATGAAAAAGACCGACGAACTCGGCATCCACAAGACCTTCATCGTGGAGATGGGCGGTAAAAACCCCGTCATCGTATCTAAGTACGCTGACCTTGACGCGGCCGTCGCAGGAATAGCAAGCTCCGCTTTCGGTTTTTGCGGACAAAAATGCAGCGCTACGTCGAGAGTATATGTCCATGCAGACGTGAAAGAAGAATTCATAAAAAGACTCGTAGAAAAAGTCAGCAAGTTCAACGTGGGGAACCCCCTAAACAAAGAGGTCTATATGGGGCCTTTGATAAGTAAGGGCGCGCTCGAAAAATACGACGGCGCTGTGGAAGAGGCAAAGCAGCAGGGCAAGATCCTGTTTGGCGGCAGGCGAGTAGACGTCGGTCTTGACGGAATATACGTAGAACCGACGATAGCTGAGCTAGACGGCCAAAACAAACTGTACAAAGAAGAGCTCTTCGTCCCGTTCATTGTGATAGACAAATTCAAAAGATTCGAAGATGCGATAAATAAGGCGAACGATATCGACTATGGGCTTACGGCGGGTCTTTTCAGCCGTAGACTTTCCGAGATAAAACGCTTTTTCAAGGATATACAAGCCGGTGTGACCTACGTGAACCGCGAAATCGGCGCTACTACCGGTGCTATCGTTGGTCTGCATAGTTTTGTCGGCTGGAAGGATAGCGGTTTAACCGGTAAAGGTACTGGGAGCAGATTCTATCTCGAGCAGTTCATGCACGAGCAGAGCCGGTCGCTGATAAAATTATACCGTTGATTTTTCAGCAGCGCGCCATGCTCTATTTCAACGCTGCGACAAGGACTACTATCTTGGGAAATTAACGCACGATTGCCTTCAATCCGGGTAGTTCTCTCCCTTCTAGCGCTTCCAGAAATGCGCCACCGCCGGTAGATACATAGCTAAAGCAGTCTTCAAGTCCTTCGCTCTCTATGAACGCAGCCGTATCGCCCCCACACGCGACGCTGATGGCGCCCGATTCGCGGATTGCCTCGCAGATCCTCTTTGTACCGGCCCTAAAGCGCGGGTCCTCGACCATGCCGAGCGGACCGTTAAAGACTATGGTTTTGGCTTTTTTCAGGACTTCGGCGTAATCTCCAGCGGTTTTGCTGCCTATATCAAATACGGCTTCTTCTTGTCGTATCCTAGTTACGACCGTTTCTCTCGTCTTTCCTTGCTGATCTTCAACGATCACATCATTCGGCAGGCGTAGCTTGTCCGCCTTTTCAGACGAAAGTATCTTTTTCGCGTCCCCTTCAGAATCGTATCTGGATATCCCCACTTGGTAGCCTTCTGCTTTTAGGAACGAGGTCGCCAGCGTACCTCCTACCAATACCGTGTCGGAAAGTTTCCTGAAACTGTTTATAAGGTTTATTTTGTCCGATATCTTGGAACCGCCCATTACTACCATATACGGCCTTTTTATGTTGTCCATAAGCTCCGAAAGAAAGTCCAGCTCCCTTTCTACTAGAAAGCCGGCGTACGCCGGAAGATACTTCGCTATCCCCGACACGGAAGCGTGGTTTCTGTGGGCGACTCCGAAGGCATCGAACACAAACACGTCCCCAAAGCTTGAAAGCGTTCTGGCGAGGTCGTCGTCGTTCCTCTCCTCGCCGCCAAAGAAACGCGTGTTTTCTAATATCGATAGCTTTTCGCTTGCGTGGATGCCAAGATTGCTTATCAACTGCACGTTTATGCCGAGAAACTTTTCCAATTCGTATTTCACCGGCGCTAGAGAGAACTCCGGACCCGGCTTCTGCGGCCTGCCGAGGTGTGACAGGAGCGTCAGACCCGCACTCTTGTCCATAAGATATTTTATGGTCGGCAGCGCCTCGATTATCCTCTTTCTGCTCGTTATTCTACCATCATTTATAGGCACATTGAAATCGGCGCGCATCACGACTCTTTTTCCGTTCAAATCGGCTTCTGAGAGTCTTCGCAGGCCGGCTACCATCACGCAAGTCCCAGGGATTTATTGGTAAGTTCGATGGATTCTTCGGAGGTGATGTCGGTCTCGCACATCGCGCGTATGGCATCTACGTTCTCCGGCACCACTATGGATTCCTGGTGCACCGCCTGGAGGTAATCGAGTTCGTTGCCCCTGACGCTGATAGAATCCCTCCAGACCGCTACTTCCGGCACGTCGTTTCTCGGCCTTTTCATGTCTCTGGCGTATTCGATTATCGCCGCCGTCGAATCTAGGCCTAGCGAAGCGTCGATGAGGCGTACCCTGGCTGATTTACTCAGTGCCGCTTCTATTTCTACTGCACTCGCGTTTCTTTTGAGTTCAAGGTTGATCGCGTGCACGTGCATAAGCGTTGTAGGCACTATGACGGCCGAAGTAAATATGTCCAGCCCGGGTAAAACCGTGCGCACATCCTCGGCGTGATGCGACGGCAGTTTAACCGGGTTTGGAATGAGAGAGTTTATCGGCCCTTTCTTGGACTCGTTCGGGTCCGCGCCCCGCCTTATTATGACTGCTCTTGCTTTAGCTACGCCGGCGTCTTTGTCTATGGCGTGTATGGTGCGCGACAGGGCGGTGGTATTGCAGGATACTACGCGTACGAACCGCTTCCCGATTGCCGATTTATAGTTGACTTCCGCTACGAACGACACTTCGGCGACGGAAGGTTTTTCGCCGCCCTGAAATATCACCTTAACTCCTGCCTTTTCATACAATAATCTGTTCTTAGCGCCAGTTCCTTCCGGTGTACAGTCCACGATTATATCGCAGCTCTTAAGAAGGTCGTTTATGGTCCCGTTGACACGCAGACCGGCTGCCGACATAGCGGTTAGAGCTTCCGCATTTGCGGCGAAGAGAGCCTGCCCTTTTTTTGTTATCAGCGACGATTCGTAGTCCGGTTTTATCTTCACTATCCCCGCAACAGACATGTCCTGCTGGGCTTCTATTGCATCGGCTACGCGCTTGCCTATCGTACCGTAACCGTTTATCCCAACCCTTATTCGACCCATAGCATCATACTAGAGCACTGCTAAAAGACACGTAGACTAGAGATAAACTTATATAAAAAGCTTGGATTTCCTATACGACTGCGGTTTGAACATTATGGCGCAAGGGCTTGTGGTGTTAATACTCAAGGAAGCTAAAAGGATAGTGTTCAAAGAAAGTGACACAAACGACACTCCAAAGAGGTTCATCGAGTATCTTGGAAAGCTTGGACTTAAGAAAGAGAGGGCAAAGATAGCTCTGGACACCGACGGGTATCTTGAAGCTGATGAGGAGAGAGCGAAGGGATACATCGTAGAGATATGATAAAGACTTAGATTTTTAGAGTTACGAGGATCTTGGCTGTCGTCGTCTGCTTTGCGTCTGGATACGGCGACTTTGTCTTTCGTTTTTGGCTGGGCAGATGCGATATAGTGTATTAAGATGCTTCTATTATCTTTTAAGTATTTGAATGTGTCTAAGTTGCAGGTATATACATATCTCCAGTATATAGAAAGGGCGATATCCTGTCGTTTTTACCTAAGAAAAAATTACACTTAAACGCGAATATTTAGCTTTATATCAGAGCACGTCCTTTCTAGAATAAAAGAAAACGGCGGCCGTCAACGATATCGCCAGATACCCTATCATTATCGCCGCGGCTTCCCATATCGCCGGCGTCGACAGCGTAAAACCGTTGGTCAGCGTGAACGAAGACGGATAAGGCACGGACATTATGCTGCTTATGACCATCCCACCGTAAGGCAGGAAGAACCACGGCTGTACGCCGAAGAAGTATTCCAGCGCCACAAAAACGAATATGGCTACCACCGCGAGCGTTATCCCTGCGCTCAGTGGCACGGCCCTGCTATCGGCCAGCGTGCTGATCATCGCTATGAGCGCCATAAAAGACGCCATGTACAGCACGGAGAAACCGTATGACGCAAAGACATTCGGCATCAAGCTGCCGTACAGCGCAAATCCTGCTATTACGCCGCTCGCGTACAGCACCGTCAGCGGCACCATCGTGAATAAAACGGCGGCTGACAGCCGCGCTATGAGTATGCGCCACCTCTCTACCGGCTGCGAAAGCACTATGAGACCCGACGGCTTCTCGAAATCCCTTGTCGCTATGTCTGCACAGACGTTCGCCGAGACTATCCCTATCATCGCCCAGGCGAGAAGGCCAAACGAAGTGGCGTAGACCGCACTGGTGAACGAAACGCTCGTAGAAAGCCACACTAAAAGCAAGGTCACGACTACCACAAGGACGGAGAACGAGGTTATCACCGGCTTGTTCAGCATAAACTGGTTTAAAAACGCCGCTTTGATGGCGTTATAACTGGACGTCCCTGTCACCTTGCCCATAAGTGTGCTGTTGCCGCGCATTTCAAATCCCTTTTATGAGGCGCATGTATGCGTCTTCTAATCCCGCTGCACCTTTTCTGCCCCTTCCGAATTTCTTTGTTACGTTGCTCACCGAGTCTATAAGCACTATCTTTCCGTTGTTTATGAACACTGCCTTGTCGCATAGTTCTATGACTTCGTCCAGGAGATGGGAGCTCATGAATATCAGCCGGGTCTTTTTTAACTTCTTTATCAGGTCTTTCAGGCCGCGCGTCTCCGCCGGGTCGAGTCCGGACGTCGGCTCGTCCAGCAGCAATATCTCCGCATCGGCAATCAGTGCAGCGGCGAGCACTGCACGCTGCTTGTTTCCCTTTGACAGCTGCTTTCCACGCACGTCTAAGTCGTCCAGGGACAGCTCTTTCTGCAGTCTTGATATCCTTCTCTCAATTTCTTTCCCGTCCAGCCCGCGCATACCGCCTACCATCGTGAGGAAATCCCTTACGCCCAGGTCCGGGAACGGTTCTGGCGTTTCCACGACGGCCGCTACGGACCTAAGCGCTTTTACGTAGTCTTTCTGGATATCGATGCCGTTTATCAGCGCCTTCCCCGATGTAGGTCTCAACAGGTGCGAGAATATCTTTAGCGTAGTGGTCTTGCCGGCGCCGTTCGGCCCAAGATAGCCTATGACGCCCGGTCCTTTGAATCTGAAGCTTATGCCATCGAGTGCCACTTTGTCCCCGAAACGCTTTGTCAGGTTTATCGCTTCCAGTTCCAAGATAGTCCGCACCAAACTGTCCTTACGCGTAAATCGCTAAGCTTGCGCATATGACTTATAAAAATCCGGTTATTAAATACCAGATAGTGTCCATGCAAAGAGCTGGAGGAATCGGACAAGTATTACCACTATTTCAAGCCGGACAGGAAGTTCCTGATACCTACCAGTTATTGAGAAGGTTCGTCGTGTTAGATGCGAAGCCCATGTATATTGTAAGGTTTGAATCTGGCGGCATGCCCTCCAGCTTTGCCCACCACAGTGCGGACTTTGCGTAGGAGTAGTTCTCCAGCCAGCTGTGGATTATCGTGTCGTTTTGGTAGAAGAACTCCACGTTGCTCAGGTTATCGTTTGCCAAGCCGTCGTAGTAGGCGTTTGAGACGTTTATGAGCTGCTGGAAGCCGCTCGGGATCGCGGATCGCTGGGAGTCGTAGACGACTATGCCTTCGTAGCGCGTTATGTCCGGCGGCGTACAGAACGTGGAGCCGGAGAAGCCTATCGCGACTTTGCTACCCGCCGGGAGGGAGACGGACGTCACGTTCGGCTTGTACGACGTCCTGCAGTCGCCTGTGGCGTTGGAGAGCGCCGCAATGTGATAGGTGTAGGTGCCGTTCGTGTTTATGAGGTCTATCGTGTCTTGGGTGACGTTTTCTCCTAAGACGTTCTCATACGTAACCCACCAGTAATGTCCTGCAGGCAAGCCGCTCTCGGTGAAATTAGTGTAGTTGAGGTCTATGGTCTTTGAAGTGTTGGCTTTGACGCCGAGGAAGTCGCTGAAAATCTGCTTGCCGGAGGCGTTGAACAGGGCGTAGGTGAAGTTACCGGGGGCAAGGGTAAGATTCGCTGCTCTGCCGGTGAAACTTACATTGTTACTGCTACTGTAAGGGTCTAGCTGGTTAACGCTTGACATCAACACCGCTTTCCCAGAAGTTATTGGGAACTTGAAATAAACTGTGCTCACTTGGGAATTGTTATATAATTTGCCGATTCTGTATGCATAAAAAGAATTTCCACCGATACCATTTATTATTGCGGCGTATATGTCACCATTATTGCTGTTATGGACATAAGAATCGTTTACATTGCCTATCTGCTCGGCTGTGTTCTCGCCAAAATTGAAAGCGTTTGCGATTTGCTGGTAGTTATGGCTGTTCCAAAAGGCTAAAGACAAATTTACGTTGGACCCGGTATCGTTCGTTATTTGGCCTCCGAGGCCACCGCCTAGCACGAATTCTGCGTCGTAATAGTGCGTGCCGTTACCGCCTGCGTATACGAATCCGTCAACGAGGAAAGTAGCCGCATGCTCGAGACTTACGCTGCTGAAATTTACACGATCAAAAACGTTGTACTTCCTGCTTCCGTTATAATAGGCGAAGGTTACTCCCGGAACTCCATTTAGAGTTGTCGCGTTCATTTCCAATAACAGATAATAAGGATAGGTGATTTGCGTTGCGCCGGTGTTGTATACATAAGCAACATTTCCAGACGCCAACTCGCATGAATGCGCTACAGACAACCCTGAACAACTAATTTTCATAGACGTGGAAGAGTAGTTATAAATATTGCTGTGGAAGAAAACGGTTTTCGTTGCGGTATCTATGTCTGCGACATCCTGAACCCAATATTCGCGTAAGTCGGTCTTATTTGCCGTGCTATTGAA
The DNA here is from genome assembly GCA_021818665.1 of Nanobdellota archaeon. Classification (GTDB taxonomy): domain Archaea; phylum Nanobdellota; class Nanobdellia; order Parvarchaeales; family Parvarchaeaceae; genus Parvarchaeum. Next base: position 28,365 of record JAKATQ010000005.1, read on the forward strand.
TACTAAAATCAGGTTTAGTTGGAGCGTTACGTTGCCGTTATTTGAAATATTGCTATGTGCGAGCAGATTATTTATACGAGCCGCCCCATTGAAAGAGGTAGAATTATACACATAACCCGATGAATTACAGTTTGATGAAAAGTTGTTATAACATATCTTTACGCCGTAATCTGTCACGCCCATGGCTAACGGTTCTGAGTTTTTAATACCGTATACGTTATTAAGCGAGTACGCGGAAGCCGTTAAATTAGTATAATTTGAAGAATACATTGGCAATCTACGAGACGTATTAAAACCTACAAAACCGATTGTGTTACCGATATGCTCACCATAAATACTGTTATAGTGATAGTCAATCTCAACTGGAATTTCCAATTGCTTAAAAGTCAAAGTCGTGGCCGGTGAACAAAACGTACCGTTCACGTATATCTTTCCGTAATTATGGGGTAAGATTGTTGTCGTATTACTAAGTCCGTATATAAGAGATTTTGCGATGTCGATTGAAAGACTCTTTTCTGTACTGTTAAAGTCGGACAACAAACTGTATAAATCGCTTGTAGCGTTCGTGTTTAGGCGCGGATTTATAGTTAGATTATATAAATTTATAGTATAGTTATTATTATTATACACCTCTAAAGTCAAAGGGGGGGGGGGGTCTTGTACAATGAACTGGTTGAACAGGACGCACTTGTAATATTTACATTAAAGGCTTGCGGTATAAAAGAAAAAACTGGTCTGTCGGTTTGCAAGCCGACCGCCACGCTTTGAACGGCCCCGGGGGACTTTGTTATAATAGTGGAATTTCCGTTTTTATATGAGTACCAAATGTTCATGTTTGCGTGAAAAAAACTGCCCGTTGTACATATCGCTACGTCGGGGTCGCTGAAATTGAATAGAAA
>JAKATQ010000006.1 GCA_021818665.1 Nanobdellota archaeon
AAGCTTCTATGTAAGGAATCATCTGTAAATACGACTTTGCCCGCTTCGTACTTTAATTGCAGGTCCGTTCTTTATCTTCTTAAAGAAGGTCGAGTTCCGGATGTAAACCACATATCCCTCTCTACCGTAGACTATTTTATATATACTTTCAAGATAGTCCGCTATTACTTGAAAAGTTTATCACGTCATTTTGTGCGGTAGTTTGTGGAATAATTCGGTTTTCTTATATTCTCCGCTGTTTTCGTTGATAAAATCTTCTATATAAATTGATATTATCAAAGCCTTTCCTTTTGTGATAGTAATCTAATTCCATGGTATTTAACGCATCCACAAAGGTGATTTTTAACCCAGATATTAATAACCTCTATAGCAATAGCTTTATCTATTTTCTGCCAGCTAAAATAGTAATAAATATAAGAAAAATTCATAGTTCTGCCCAAAAGGACCTTAGGTAGACCGTTTGTAAACTTATTGAATATCGTTGCCCCGACCGGGATTTGAACCCGGGTTTCCGCCTCGAAAGGGCGATGTCCTTGGCCACTAGACTATCGGGGCTAAGTACTCCTTCTAGGAGTGTACAAAGAATTAAACAGTCGTTTGTTTATATAAGAATCGGATGTCTGTCTTGTTATCTAGTAAGCTCCAGCGCCCTCTTTAGCCAGATAGCTTCTAAACCCATCGAGGAACCCCTTTGGTTTTTCCAGCCCCTTGTTGCTGGTATGCTTTATGAAGAATCGGTCTACGGCCTCTAGTGCCCGCGGTTCCCTCTCATCGACCGAGACCACGTGGCTTTTTATTGATGTCCTCATGTCGTCTCCTAGCGCGACCTCTCTGACTACATAAAAATCATTAACTTCTCATAGGCGCCCGGTCTTTATGTTGTAGGCCAGTCTCGGCAATGCTACCAGCCTCTCGTAGACAGAACCGTGTTTTAGCCCGCGGCTATCTAGATAAGAGAGTATCAGTTTCTCGAGCGTTTCTGGTGTGAACCGGTCCATAAGTATGACCTCTAGTGGTGTAGATCCGGTACTCGGACTAGCTTCATTGTTTCTCCCCATACAGCATATCCTTAGCGGCCCTATGGGCGCCTATAACTTTAGTATGATATGAGCGGTTTGCCGCAGTATCAATCTATGCAAAAACGTTAAAAGCTTAATAGCGAGCAAAGAGGGGTTATCATTGGGCAGGACATATGCCGAACGTCACGTTTTATTTCGAGGTGCACCAGCCTTTTCGGCTGAAGAGGGTGTTCTCCTTCAAGGGCTCGCCGGAGTTCATAGACTGGGAAAGGAACAGGGAGATCTTCAACAAGGTCGCAGACAAGTGCTACCTGCCAGCGACTAAAACGTTTATCGCGCTGACTAAAGAACACCCGGAATTCAAGACGAGCTTCTCGTTCACAGGGACGTTCCTGGAGCAGGCTGAAAAGTTCAGGCCGGAAGTGATAGCCACCTTTCAGGAGCTTTTTGACGCCGGCAGGATGGACGTGCTCGACGAAACTTATTACCACTCCCTCGCATATCTCATGGACAAGGCAGAATACATGGCGCAGATAAATCTGCACAGGCAGGCGATACAGAAATACTTCGGTTATAAGCCGAAGGTGTTCAGGAACACGGAAGCGATGTACTCTAACGACATCGCAGACATAGCGGCGAAGATGGGCTATTCCGCGATCCTCATGGAGGGCTGGGATAAGCATCTGGGGTGGAGATCCCCCAACTACGTTTATACACCACCGTCCGGTTCGATAGCGCTGCTGCTCAGGAACTACAGACTTAGCGACGACGTGGCGTTCAGGTTCTCGTCCCGCGGCTGGAGCGAATGGCCGCTTACGTCCGAAAAATACGCGGACTGGATATCGAAGAACGAGGGAGACACGGTGAACCTTTTCATGGACTACGAGACTTTCGGAGAGCACCAATGGAGGGATACGGGGATATTCGATTTCCTAAAAACTCTGCCTGCGCAGCTGTTGGGGCGCGGCGTAGGTTTCGATACGGTAACCGATCTGGCGACCATTAAACCGGTCGGAGTGATAGACGCGCCGCAGGTGGTTTCATGGGCAGACCTAGATCGGGACCTGTCGGCTTGGCTTGGTAACAAGATGCAGGACGCGGCTTTCGAGAAGCTGAAGGCGCTGGGTCCGGCCGTCCTGTCGACCGAAGACGAAGAACTCATAAAAAAATGGAGGATACTGCAGACATCGGACAATTTTTATTACATGTGCACAAAGTGGTTCGCCGACGGCGACATACACAAATATTTCAACGCGTACAACTCGCCGTACACGGCTTACGTAAACTACATGAATATCCTGGCTTCATTGGAAAAAGAAGTCAACTCGCTCTTAGAGCGGCGTCATAAGCACGGGCATAAAGAGGAATGAACTTAGCCCAACCGAACTGCTCCGCAGTCTGTCTCGCAGACAGTCTAAGCTTGAGCCTGGCGTCCTCGTTCATGGATACTATGTTCAGCATGTCCGCTGCTATGTGTTTGACGACGTCCGTCCGGTTTTTACCGACCAGCTTTTCTATAAAGATGCCCGGGTTAGTCGTCTTTACATTTCCCTCGCAATAGTCACCGAAACCGGAATGGTCCGTCGTGAAGGCCATGCTCATGTACGATGCGGCTTCCAGTGGCGTGTATCCGAATGGTTCGTATTTGGAGAGGAAGAATCCGGCCGTGGAAGCGGCTAGCAGTTCATTGTACGTTAGGTTAAGGAGTTCGTCCCCGACCGTAAGGTATTTAGGATAGAATATGACTTTAACGTGGTTCGTCTGCGAGTTGTCAAGGCCGTTCTCCCTGAGCTTTTTTATTATCAGGTCGTCGGATTCCTGATAGGAGAGCATAAAGGGGCAAAGCGGAGGGTTTGTCGGCTTTTGCTTTGTTAACTGCGCGGAAAGGCGTCTAGTGTCGTTAAGTATCTTGCTGTAAGCCTTGTCCAGGACTTTAGCGTTAGAGTCTGTGAATGCGGTGACCAGCTGGTCGAAGTTCTTCACGTCCTCGTCCAGCGACGATTTTATGCTTAGGTAGGTGAGGTAGTTCGCGACAACCTCGTTCTTTAAGCCGATAGTCCCGGACGGCACGCTTATCATCGCCAGCACGTATTTGTCCCCGCTAAGGCTCTTGTCCAACTGGCCTAGCGCGTCTATGAACAGGTCGTATCCTTTGTCGTAGAACTCGTATCTGCCGGCCGTCGTGAAAACCGGAAGATCCGCCCTCGGGAACTCATAGTATGGCAGAAAGTACCCATCCACAAAGTTCTTTAGTTTCTTCTGCGCGTTGAACCTTAGTAGATCCAGGTCCTCCTGATGCGGCAGGTCTATCAAGTCTATCCCGTTGATGGTGACGATGTCAGCCCCTTTTCCCAGGACGAGTTCCGCCTCTTTTCTCACGATGTCGCTTACGGTGGTGAATACCGTCGCGTTGTTGGCGCCGGCTTTTTCCGTGAAGTGCTTAGCAGCTACGCCATACTTATACGGCGCAGCCGCGTCGACTACCTTCGCGCCGTTTATAAAAGAGAACATGTCCTCACCGGAGTATGCCATGGCGCGCCCGAGCACCGTAGCATGCGTCGTGAAGACAGATGGCAGCGGTATCTGCTTTGATTTAAGGTAGAGGATGGCGCCTGCCGAGAGCCACTCGTGCGCCTGCACGACAAGTTTCAGGCCGACGTGTTTGCTTATTGCTTCTACGAATGCGCCGGCAACGTAAGCCCATGCTAGTGGTTCGTTGTAGTCTTCCGGGGAATTTAGAGAGTCTATTTTGAACTGGTCCCAAAACTCATTTTTAACTTCGTTCACGTGGTTTTTTTCGAACTCTTTAGAGTCTATAAGTACGATGTCAACGTCGTTGGCGGAAGTCCACTTGCCGAAATATATCTTTACGCCTTCCAGTCCGAACTCGGCTATCGCGTCGTTTATGTACTGTGGCGGCGTCGCTTCGATGAACTCGACAGCCGCTTGCGAAGGATTGTAAAAACCGATAGCAAGGTAATTCTTGCCGCAAAGCTGTTCGATATAGGCCGATTTCGAAGTAAGTACGGTCCATATCCCGCCAACCTTGTTGCCCGCTTCGAAAGAAACTTCAGCCAGAAAGTAATCCGAGTCCACTTTATAGATAAACAGCACGTAATATAAAAACATAACGCGAAAAATCGACATTTTCGCGAAAGCATTTATTGAAAGACATACTTAATATCTCGTGGTAGAGCGGCTTATAATCATAGGTTCTGGGCCTGCAGGCTACACCGCAGCCATCTACGGTGTAAGAGACGGACTGGATCCTTTGCTGATACGAGGATTTCAGGCTGGCGGCCAACTTACAATAACGTCCGATGTCGAAAATTTCCCGGGATTCACGTCTATTCTGGGGCCCGACCTGATGGACAAGATGTACGAGCAGATAAAGTCGCTCAAATGCCGGACGATAGACGACGACGTCACGAAGGTGGACTTTGGTCATTATCCGTATAGGATCTTCGTCGAAGAAAAGGTCTATGAGGCGTACTCCATAATCATCGCTACAGGGGCAAATGCAAAATGGCTCGGCCTTGCGAACGAGAAGCGTCTAGTGGGCAAAGGAGTGTCCGGATGCGCTACGTGCGACGGCCCGTTTTTTAGGAACAAAGACGTCGTTGTCGTGGGTGGCGGAGACAGTGCGATGGAGGATGCGACGTATCTCTCAAAGATAGCCAAGAGCGTCACGATAATCCATAGGAAAGGTTCTTTCAGAGCCAGTAAAGCCATGCAGGACAAGGCCCTATCTGACAAGAAAATAAAAGTCATCTGGAACACGGAGGTAGAGGATGTGCTAGGCGCGGATCGCATATCCGGACTTAAGATAAAAAATAGCGTTACCGGAAAGGAGGCGACGTTCCCTACAGAAGGGCTTTTCGTCGCGATAGGCCATGAACCGAACACGGGGCCGTTCAGAGGACAGATAGACGTAGACGAATCCGGCTACGTGGTGACGCACGCCGTTACTAGGACGAGCAAAGAAGGGATATTTGCGGCAGGTGACGTGCAGGACAGGCACTATAAACAGGCGGTGGTCGCGGCAGGGTTTGGCTGCATGGCCGCCATAGATGCGAGGGAATTTCTCGCGGGCAAGAAGCTAATCTAAATCTTTTACAGCGTCGCGGAAATGGTCGGCGTACACTTCAGGCACGACGGTGTTCACGAAAATGCCTTCTCCGAGTTCTACACCGGCCAATGTCGTCATCCTTGGGTATATCTCCGCGTGCATGTGGAAGGCGTCCTCCGTCTTTAGCTCGTGGAAAACCAGGTTATAATCCTGTGCACCAAACAGTTTTTTGTTAGTTAGAAGGACAATCTTTATGGCGTGCACGAACTCCCGCTTTTCGTCCATCGATAGTTCTCCGACGTAATTAACGTGGCGTTTCGGGAGGAGCATGGATTCGCCACCGAATCTCGAGGCGAACGGCGCGATGGCTATCATCCTTTGTCCCTCCCACAAAAGCCGCCCCCTCTCGGTTTTAAGGGCGTCCTCATAAAGGCACGCACCATAAGCCTTGCCATAACGCCTTACTCGTTTCAGCTCCTTCTTAACGGTCCCGAATATTCCCGGCCAGGCCATTATCTGCGTGTGTGGGTGCCCTATGCTGGCTCCGCCAGATACACCGTAGTTCTTGAACACCTGTACGTATTTTATGTATCTACGGGCGTAAAGGGCTTCTTCCCTGTCTATAAGCACGCCCAACCAGGTCATGAGCTTTTCATCGCCAAATTTCTCCAACAGATCCGTATGTTTTGGGCTCTCTATTACCACTTCGTTGTATCCATAACCGCCCATCTTGGTAAAAAGCCCCTTATCGTCGCTGTCGGTGAAGAGCGGCGTTGTGCCGGAAAGCTCGGGGAATTTGTTCTGTATGACAAGGACAGACCACGGGTCTTCCGATCGCGCTATCTCTATGTTAACCACGTGTATGTTTTCCGGTTCGAACGGGCATACGGAAAGGTCTTTTAGCGCGGCATCCTCTTCTAAGATCTCTTTTGGTCTGACATCACGACCAGGCACGATAATCGAGAGGCGGCCGGTCCTGTAATCCTTACGGATCTCGCTCTCGGCTTTCAAAGTTTCTGGATCCATACGTTTTAATTCGCATGCTGACTTTATACGTTTTCCCAACGCAGATTCGCCCGCACTGCAGCTGCACAGAGTTTAAACGCAGCAGACCCATTAAAAATGGGACGGTGCCGGCAGTCGAAAATGAGACTAGATATTGTAATGTTTACAATCTAAGACAGTTTCCTTTAGTCTCAATAGCTTGCAAAGCTTTATATATGATAATATTTTCATATAATCAATGATTCAAGAAATAAAGAAAGTGATAACTGTAAAGAAGCATGCCTTGATGTTTGCTGTCCTGTTTACTGTAGGGTTCGTTCTATATTTTTATCTTTTAGAAAGCTCCGCAACCGGCATAATATACTTTAAATCTTATTATGTTTATTTTGATTTGCTGTCAGCGTTTGTAGTCTCGTTTTTAGTAAGCTTAGTTATAACGCTTAACGTTTATTCCTATAGATTAAAGGTAAAAACAAGCAAAAAACTCACTTTAAGTTCAATAATAGGCGCGATGCTCCCAAGCAGTCTGTGCTGTACAAGCATAATACCCTCTTTAATGTCGGTACTCGGATTTTCAACGTCTTTTATAATCGGGAACACCGGGAAAGTCCAGTCTATCTTTTCCATTTACGCCCCTGCATTTATCGGATTAGGGGCGATAACAGCATTTTTTGGATTAATGCAGATAACAAAAAATATCAATGCAAGCTGTAGCCTGAAATCAAATTTAAAAGAAGACTGTTGCAAGGTTAAAAATGAAAATAAAAGTTAAGTACGTTAAGTATGTAGTGTACGCTGTCGTTGCCGTGATAGCTCTGGTAGTCGTATTGAATTTCTTCGTACTAAACAAAGCAAAATCAGCAACATATCTTTCGGTTGGAGAAACCGCCCCAAATTACACGTTTCAGTCTGCTAACGGTAGCACAGAAAGCTTAAACAACTACGCGGGAACCCCGCTTCTTTTATGGTTTGTAGCGACTTGGTGCAGTAGCTGTGCGCAAGGCAACACCGTTGTGGCAAACAACCTCGCATTCTTTAAAGCGCACGGTGTAAAAATTTTGGAGCTGGAGCAGTACGACAACCTTGGAAGTCCTGGCGTATCGATCTCGCAATTTATTTCTCAATATGGAGATAACAACACCTACGTAGAGCCAGGAATCGCAAGTTACAATATGACCTTGGCTTACAACACTCCGCCGGTATTCCAGCTTGACATTTATTATCTAATAAGTCCGAGCGGTAAGATACTTTACATCGGAGAAGGGATTGCGAACGGAATAGGAAACTTGGAAAACATTATATCTGAGGACGGTTTATGAAAGATGCGACCGACCTTTTCTTTGATGCCTTTGCAAACAAAAATAGATTTGATATAATTATGAAGCTCAGAAACAAAGAACTATGCGCCGGAGAACTTCAAAGAGAGTTGAAGATAGAGCAAACAAATCTTTCACACGATTTAAGATGTCTTCTTAACTGTAGGTTTATAAAAGTAAGAAAGAATGGAAGAAAAAGGGTATACAGCATAAATCATGAAACCAAAGACCTCGTCGATGAAGTTATAAAGCACGTCAAAATATATGAGGCGTACTTGAAAACGTGCGGCATATTGAATGAGAGATAAAATGAGAGAATACGAATATGCGATAATCGGGCAGGGAGCAGCGGCGTTTGCGGCAGCTTTAAAGGCAGATGAAGCGGGAATCAGAACCGTGATGGTGGGGAAAAATGAAACGACTGGAACGCTTCTAGGGGGGACATGCGTAAACGTAGGATGCGTGCCGAGCAAAAGACTTATAACCGTAGGCGATTTTTTAGATAAAATAAATTTTAAAAGATTCGATGGGCTGTCTTATCTAACTAGGATAGAAAATTTCAACAAGATAATGCACGATAAGGAATTTCTTGTGGAAAGCATGCGGTTTTCCAAATACCGAAAAGTGCTTGGTAAACTGAAAAACGTAAAATATGTAAATGGATTTGCGAGCTTCAAGGATAAAAATACTTTAATAGTTGATGGAAGGGAGATAAAAGCTAAGAAAATATTGATAGCAACCGGCGCAAGGGCCCGGATACCCGAGCTAAAGGGGCTTGACAAAATAAAGTACCTGACAAATGAGGAAGCGCTTTCTATGAAAAAGCTGCCGAAATCGATGGTCGTTGTGGGCGGAGGGGCCTTAGGGCTTGAATTTGCAGAGGCGTTTGCGCATTTCGGGGTAAACGTCACAGTGCTCCAAAGGGGTGAAAAGATACTGCCAAACTGGGAACCAGAAGTGAGCTACTACCTTGAGCAGTACTTAAAGGAAGAAGGGATAAGGATAATAACCAATGTGGACATACGCGAAGTCTCGAAAGCGAACGGCCTTGTAAAAGTATCCCTTTTTGTAAAAGGAATTAAAAGGGAAGTAACTGCGCGGGAGATACTGCTAGCTACTGGACGAAAGCCAAACGTTGAAAAATTAAATTTAAATAGTGTAGGAATAAAGCTAGATAAAAATGGGTTTATAAGGATAAATAGATACATGGAAAGTTCTGTCAGCGGCATCTACGCCGCGGGAGACGTAACTGGAGAGCCGATGCTGGAGACGTTAGCTGCTGCAGAGGGCAACAAAGCGACTATAAACGCATTTAGCACTAAAAAATCAGCGATAGACCCAAATTCTGTGCCTTCTGCCGTATTTACCTTTCCGGAAGCGGCAAGAGTAGGATTAACAGAAAGAGAAGCGAATGGCAAAGGAATAAAATGCGCCTGTCAACTAGTTATGTTTAAAGACCTTGCGAAAGCCGGTATAATAAAAGACACCAGAGGATTGATAAAGATGGCCATAAACGCTGATACGAAGCGTATATTCGGTGTAGAGATAGTGGGAGAAAATGCCGCAGATTTAATACACGAAGCTGCATTAGCCGTCAAATCCAAGCTTACAATAGATGACATAATAGAGACGATCCACGTGTTCCCGACATTAAGTGAGATAACGAAACTTGCGGCCATGTCATTTTATCACAACATAGAGGACTTAAGTTGCTGCAGCGAATAGCCAATAAAAGGGACAGAAAACTTTAAATACTAAAGTAATGCTATAAAATACGTACGCAGAGCATAACAGGTGCGTACATACTCTAAAAAAATGAAGGAGTTGAGGAGGTGTTTTATATGACGGAAGGGATGCAGCCGATTTTTATACTGCCGGAGGGCTACACTAGGTCCAGCGGCAAAGACGCGCAGAGGGGCAACATAGCCGCGGCGAAAGCGATAGCGAACACGGTTAAATCGACCTTGGGGCCGAGAGGCATGGACAAGATGCTCGTCGACAACATAGGCGACATAACGATAACTAACGACGGGGTAACCGTCCTCAAAAACATGGAGGTAGAGAATCCTGCTGCAAAGATGATAGTCGAAATCGCGAAGACGCAGGAAGAAGAGGTCGGCGATGGCACAACTACGGCGGTAATAATAGCGGGCGAACTCCTGAAAAACGCGGAGACGCTGCTCGACCAGAGCATACACCCTACTTTGATAGCTAGGGGATACAGACTAGCCTCTAACAAAGCACAGGAACTACTCGATACTCTAAAGATAAAGCTGGACGTAAACAGCAAGGAAGACCTCGAAAGAGTCGTTAGGACCGCCACGATAGGCAAGAGCACGGGCGCGGATAAGCACGTAAGCGAACTCATAGTCGATGCGATACTGCACGTAAGATCGGCAGCAACTGAGGGAGGAAACATAGATCTTGATGATATAAAAATAGAAAAGAAGATGGGCGGCGGCCTTGCAGACTCTAGGCTGATAAAAGGCGTCATAATAGACAAGGAGAAAGTGCATCCCGACATGCCGGATACTCTAAAGAATGCGAAGATAGGCCTTCTAAACCTAGCGCTGGAGATAGAAAAGACGAACATAGACGCGCAGATAAGGATAGAAAAGCCGGAGCAACTCGAAGCTTTCCTTAACGAAGAAGAAAGGATGCTCAAGGACATGGTAAGAAAGATAAAGGATTCTGGCGCAAACGTCGTTATATGCCAGAAGGGCATAGACGACACGGCGCAGCACTTCCTTGCGAAAGCCGGGATACTGGCTTTCAGGAGAGTATCCGAAAACGACATGAAAAAGATAGGCAAGGCTACCGGTGCGAAGATTGCATCCACCTTGGACGAACTAGATTCTAACGGACTTGGAGCCGCAGGGCTAGTGCACGTCGAGAAACTGGCCGGAGAAACACTAGCTTTCATAGAAGAATGCAAGAACCCTAAGGCCGTGACGATACTCATCAGGGGCGGTACAGAGCACGTCGTGGACGAGGTTCAGCGTGCTATAGAGGACAGTCTTGGTGACCTGCGTTCTGTGATAGAGGACAACGGTGCGATAGTAGCTGGGGGTGGCTCCTGCGAGATGGAAGTCGCAAAAGGCTTAAGAGAATACGCGGAAAAACTAGAGGGCAGGGAACAACTAGCCGTCAATGCGTTCGCAGACTCTTTAGAGATAGTCGCTAAGACGCTTGCAGAAAACGCGGGATTAGACCCTATAGATATCCTTGTGGACCTCAGGGCCGAGCACCAGAAAGGGAAGAAATGGGCAGGCGTGAATCTTTCCGATGTTTACAAACCACGCGTTTCTGATATGCAGACGGAAGGCGTGATAGAGCCTCTGAGGACCAAGAAACAGGCGATAAAAAGCGCGAGCGAAGTCGCCATAATGATACTGAGGATAGACGACATAATATCTGCTGGCAAATCCTCCAAGACTCCACCGATGCCGCCGGGCATGGGTGGGCCGGGTGGCTACGGCGAGTAGATTATGTCGGAAAATGCAAGGCCACTCGATCTTCTGAATTCGGCCAAAGGGAAGGTCGTGCTAGTAGAACTCAAGAATGGCCACGCGATAACCGGTAAACTCATCGCTTTTGACGTCCACATAAATATCACGCTGGAAAGCGCCGAAGAAAAGAGGGACGGTGAGACTCTGAGGAAACTTGGTAACGTATTTATCAGGGGGGACACCATAGTAATGATATCTCCGACCATATGAGCACAAAATCGATGGGGCTGCACAACAGAAAGCAGCCACATGTAAGATGCAGAAGATGCGGTAAAGACTCATATTTAAAGAGGAAACGTTACTGTTCTCACTGCGGATACGGCCACACGGCGAAGATACGCGCTTATGCCTGGCAGAGCAAGAAGATTAATGGCGAAAGGAAATACTGAGTCGTAAGGCGACAAATGGAAGAGACCAAAAAACTACCTGTAGACACCGTCATCTTCGATTTTGATAATACGTTGGTCAACACTAAACAGGCTGTAGATGATGCTTACGCAAAAGTGTTCAGGTTGCTCTCCGCAAAACACAAGATAAGTCTGGAGACTTTAGGCCGTGAAATGAACAGGATAGAGTCTCAGATGACTCAGGGTGTGGATAGAGCTAAGGAAAACTACGACAGAAAGGAATACTTTAGAATACTGTCTAATAAGTTGGGCATACCGATTTCCGAAAGCGAGATAGATACCTATTCTGACGTTTTCAATTCTACGATAAAAGATGCGGCGTTCTTCCCGCGCTATACCTCTGAAGTCATATCTGAACTCAAGAAACGCGGTAAAAAACTCGGGATCCTGACAGAGAAGGACCCGTTTCTGCCCGGTTTGAAGCAAAAAAGACTGGAAAAACTGCCGTGCATACACGATTTCGAATTCGTCGTAATAGCCGGCGAGACAATACTTGAGAGCAAGACGAGTCCGGCCGCTTTTACAAAGACGCTTGAGCTTTTCAATCTGGACGCGTCTAAGACGCTGTTCGTCGGGAATAGACTCGATATAGATGTGGAGAATGCGAAAAAGGCGGGCATGATTGCGGCGCTTGTGACCACTTATCCAGAAGACCCACGCCGGAGCGAATACAAACCAGACTATGTATTTAGCGACATCCGCGGCGTCATCGACATACTATAGTCCTAAACGCACACGTCCCTTATAGACTTTTATAGTTTTATGGGCAAAGTAATCTATGGACAATAACGTCGTCGTTACGCCGTGGGAAGTCTCTGGTGACCTTAATGAAAAAGCTTACGCAAAAATAGCAAAGGAATTCGGAGTAAAAATAATAGACGAAGCGCTTCTTTCCAAAATAAAGGCCGTTACTAAGGATCTGCACCCGTTCCTTTTAGATGGGCTTTTCTTCGCGCATCGCGACTTAGATACGGCCATAGATTCTTACAAAGCAGGAGAGGAACTTTATCTTTATACGGGCAGAGGACCGTCCGGGAAGATGCACTTGGGCCACTTGCTGCCGTTCATCTTCACTAAATGGCTGCAGGAGAGGCTCGGCGTGCATCTGCTGATACAGATAACAGACGATGAAAAGTATCTTGTAAAGGACACCGGATGGGAAGAGATACAGAAGTACGTGAAAGAGAACGTAGCAGACATAATAAGCCTCGGCTTTGAGCCTTCAAAGACACACATAATCATAGACTCGATGCACGCAGGCATCCTTTACGACAATGCAGTAAAATTTGCCAAGCACGTCACAGCGTCCACCGTCAAGGCAGTGTTTGGCATAAAAGACAGCGAAAACATAGGCAAGTTCTTCTTTCCCAGCATCCAGGCGGTTCCATCGTTCCTTGTATCGGCGATAAAGAAGAAGAAAGTGAGGTGTCTTATACCGTACTCGATAGACCAGGACGATTATTTTAGGGTCGCCAGGGACGTCTTGCCGAAAATGGGCTACTACAAACCGTCTTCGATAATCTCGAAGTTTGTAGGTTCCCTGCAGGGTGGCGGGAAGATGTCGTCTTCCAGTCCGACGTCGTCTATATTCCTGGACGACGATGAAAAGACGGTCAGGAAAAAACTTATGAAATACGCCTTTTCAGGCGGCAAAGACACGGTCGAAGATCAGAGAAAATACGGCGCAAACCCGGAAATAGACTTCGCCTTCAATATGTACAGGATGCTGTCGGAGGACCACGGCGCGACAAGGAAAGTATACGAAGAGTACAAGAGCGGAAAGATGCTCAGTGGCGAGATGAAAGAACTGGCCGCATCGACAATAAGCCGGTACCTCCATGAACTGCAGGCCAGGAGAAAAGAAAGCGGATCTAGGCTGCACGAATACTTGTTTAAACCCGAAAGATTTGGATGAAAGCGAACTCTACGGAAAAGCGCAGGATTACTATATATACTATAGGTCATTCAAACATGCCGTTGGAAACGTTCATTTCGCTTCTTAAGGCAGAAGGCATAAAGACGCTCGCGGACATCCGAAGCCTGCCGGGTTCTAGGGCGAATCCCCAATTTGACAGAGAGACTCTCGGGGAGAATTTAAAAGAGGAAGATATAATATACATTTGGCTGGAAAAACTCGGAGGGAGGAGGCGCGGGCTCGGCAAAAAATCACCGAACACTTGCTGGGAAAACGTCTCTTTTAGAGGTTATGCGGATTACATGATGACCGACGAATTCGCGGAAGGCGCAGACAATCTAATAAAAATCGCAGCAGAAAGAAGAACTGCTATAATGTGCGGCGAAAGTCTATACTGGAGGTGTCACCGTATAATGGTGTCTGACTACCTAAAATCAAAAGGCATAAAGGTTTACCATATCATGAGCAACGGTAAAAAATATCTCCATAGATATACCGCCTGCGCCAAGATTAGAAAGGGCGCGCTTAGCTATCACTAAACTATTTATACATAGTTGCAACCCGTTTTGGTTCGCAGCGATTTTTTGCTGTTTCTGCACGCTTTAAATATAAAATTGATCTTAAAAAGGAATAGCTACGCGTTCACGTATTAATTGCTTTCAAATTTAAACAAAAAATAAATTTGTCACCTTACCGAACTCCTTGTTAAAAATCGAACGGCCCCTTTGCTTTAGAGTATAGCCTTGGTCCGTGAGGATATCCTTGACTTTCTTCTCCAATTCATCACCGTGCGTCTCTATTATTATCTTTGGGCGGTATTTTTTAATGGTGTTCATTGCGCCCTTTAAAACGCCTATCTCAAATCCTTCCACGTCTATTTTAAGTATATCCGGTTTGAAGCCATAGCTGTCCAGAGTCCTGAACCTTATTTTTATCTTGGTACCCTCACCCATGTTGTTGACCATATTATCGGCGTAATCTGCGGTACCAGAGCGGTTCTTATCCGCCAAAGCGACATTAAAGATTTTTATCGAATCCGAATTCTGCAGGCCGTTCAGTCTTAAGTTCTTCTTTATTTCCCTGAAGTTTTGCGGCAATGGCTCAAAAGCGTAAACTTTGGACCCGTAAATCTTGTTGCATAAGATAGTATAGTCACCGTACTGGGCGCCTACGTCTATCACGGTTTGTCCCTTGCCCGGTATAAAATCCTCATAAACGGAATAAATCCCGTCGAGAAAGACCTCCGTTACATCGCTTAAATCAGTGAATCTCAGCCCGTACTTTTCCTTTGCGCAGCGGAGCCCCTCCTCTAGTTTCTCCTTATCTGAAAAGAAATAAATCTTCTTTCCCATGAGCTCCCTCTCTTTCGGTTTAAAGCGCATTATGGTGTCATAGACTAAGAGCTCTTTTATGCTTAGATGGTATCGTCTATGGTGCAGATACAGATTCAGTTTTCTGAAGTATTTTTTCATTGTCACCTTATATCTACTTTCGATTTTATAGCAATCATCAAAAGTAATCCTACACTCCTTCCTTTAATACCTTTCTGAGCGGGTTGAGAGAGCATACGCTCACCACCTCCTGCGGCGATACGGATCTTACGAACTTTGCGAGCGCAAGCGTCATCTACCTTGCAGAGCGGAAGAAGCGGTTGTTCAACAGCTTCCGGCGGAGATAGCACCATCAGTATTCCTGTGGATTCAGCCATGGAGAGTAAGGCGGCATGAACCTTACTTTTATGTTCGGATAGCGTTTCAAGAAGCACTTTATCCTCTTGGAACTATGCACGCGGAAGTTGTCCATGTACAGCAGGACCTTCTTTCCCGGGAACTTGTCGGCTATCTTCCCGAGGAACCTCATGAAAGCGGGAGTCTTCGCGCTCTCGGATGATGACTGTACGACTTCTCCTATCAGCGGAGACACAGCTCCGAAGACATTAGCCCTCTTCATGTGATAGGCAGAGGCTCTTATCACAAGCCTTTCGTTCAGCGTCCATCCGTATCCTTTCCTTAACGATCCGCCGGCTGACATCTCATCCTTGAACAGCACGACGGTGTCCTTATCCACAGAACCTACCGTCCTAAGCGTCCTCTTGGCGAATGCGAGCTGTTTCTTGAGGTCTGCTTCCGCGTACTCGTGGACGGCCTTGACATAGTGCCCGCCCATTTCAAGGAGAGCCATGCGCAGGGGCTCCCTCGAGACTTTGACGCCCCCTCCTTCAAAGTAAAGCTGGAGGCTCTTGGTGTCCCACATAGTGACATTGAAGCCGTGCTTGGACGGGCCATTCTCCTCCACGAGCTTCTTAAGCTCTTTCTTTTCCTTCTTTCCAAAGGAAGGCGGTCTTCCTTCCTTCGGCTTGTCCGAAAGAGTCTTCTCGTGCTTCCACTGCATTGTCCAGTCGTAGACGGTCGAACGATCTACTATACAGAATCTGGCCGCCGCGGTTATTTCCTCTCCCGTGCTTATAGAATGCAGTGCAAGATACCTTATGTTCTCTTTCTTGTCTTAGCACCCCTCCGCCTTTCTTCTTAAGACTTCTTCATCCTCTTCTAACATCTGGAAGACCCTTCTCCCTTCAACTTTTTGGCTTCCTTCCACTCGTCTATGCTATTATTAAAAACGCTACTTCCAGAAATACTTTTCGGTTCCCTATTTTGGTGTCGGTTTACTTTTGTGGAGAGCTATAAAAACCGACAAAAAAGCTGCACAAGATCTGATAATAAATGTGTGAGGGAAACGCTGGTTATCTGGCAACATGCATATTTTTGAGCATTTTGATTCGTATGTTGCGGAGATAGACGGAAAAGTTGTTGCAGGAATGGGTCTTGATTGCGGCACGTATGCCTGCCTTGTAGATTTTATTATAGTTAATTCGGAGTATAGGAGACAAGGAATAGCCAAGAAACTTCTTCTCTTTGCTTTCAAATACGCAAAAAAGAGACGTCAGAAAATTATTAAGGGACTTGTGGACGTCAAGAATAATAAATCTGTTTTGGATATCTGGGCAAAATACGGTTTTAAACAAGACGGAGAACTAAGAAATCTTTATGAACCGAATGACTATTATGTATACATTTACAAGCGTTTGTAATCTTTCTAATCGATTTTACCAGCTAAAAGATCTTGAACTGTTTTTAATATAATTTCTACGCATTCTTGGTTCTTGATCCCGACTGCTTCTTCTATCGCACCCCACCAAAACTAAAGGCAGCGATGGACTCTTTTATTTTACCAGATTGTCTAATGGCGGTTTCAAAGTCGTCTATTACAAAGCCCAGACCGACCAGCGAAAAGTATTTATATCTTCATTATTCATAATTATATGTAATTATGGAAAAAGAAATTAAAGATAGGTTTACCACGGTGTCGATACCGAAGCCGCTGGCAGACAAGACCAAGAAGATGATCGAAAATACTGGTTTTACTTCTTTGTCCAGCTTCGTGGAATACGTTTTGCGAGAGATAGTTTCCGAAGAAAGGGGAAAGAAGTACGCTAGGATAGAAAGATTGGAAGGAGTAGAGAATAAACTAAGACGACTTGGTTACATGTGAGGTGTTTATGCGAAAAGAAGAGATATCTATGGGTGCAAAAAGGGTAGAAAGCGGTCTCAGTTTGGATGCAAAGGAAGAGATCGCGATGGTAGTCATAAAAGACGCACTTCAGCGTTACGTAAAACCGACCGTCGTATGGAGCGCGGGAAAAGACAGTACAGTAGTCCTTAATCTTGTGAGAAAAGCGTGCAAACAATTAAAGAGACAGATGCCGCCGGCGCTTTTCATAGATCACGGTCAGCACTACGACGAGACCATGGAGATGCTGAAAGACATAAGCAAAAAATGGAATTTCAAGATGATATACGCCAGGAACGACGATATACTTGATCACGTAGGTAAAGACAATAAGATAAAAGTTAGCTCGCTGAACGAACTCAATCGCAGAGAGGCTAAACGGATAGGATATGACAAAGCGGAATTCGACTACGACTTGGAAACCGAGATAGGTAACCACCTGCTCAAAACCGTCGCGATGAACATGACGATAGAAAAATACAGGTTCGATGCTCTATTCACTGGCGTAAGATGGGACGAGAACGATGCAAGATCAATAGAAGTATTCATAAGTCCCCGCACGCACCCAGACCACGTAAGAGTACAGCCGATACTCCCTTTTACGGAGCGCAATATATGGGAGTACATGTTCAAGTACAAACTGCCGATTCATCCGCTATACAGGCAGGGATACCGTTCTATAGACGGAAAACTGGATTCGAAAAAGACCAGCGATTTGCCAGCATGGGAGCAAGACCTGGAGCATACAAAAGAAAGAGCAGGGAGATCGCAGGACAAGGAAGGCGTTATGGAAAAACTTAGAATGTTTGGATACATGTAAATGGAATGTTCTGGCTTAGAAAATATAGTCGATGAGAACGAGAGCGCACTTCAAAACAAAGAGAGGCGGCCGATGGATAGATGGCAATACCTCAAAGTCTTGGCGCCCTCACTTGTAGTCGGCGCCGTGACGGCCATGGCAACTTACGCATACGATCCTGGAGGAGCGCTATTTCTCGGTGCGATGTCCGGCGGACTTACCGCAGGAGGTTTAGACTATGCGCTTTATAGCAGAAAGATCCCGAAAGACGAACGTGAAGAAAAGCCGATTATAATCGCTTAGTAAAAAACAGTTCCAAAAGGTCTTCCTTAGAACTTAGTTCTACATTACCGCAAGCCTTTCTTAATCGGTTCATGACGGCCAACCAGATGCCGTTTTCTTGGAACGCTTCTGCTACAGCTAGATCGACTCCTAGGTCATCTATACTCCTAAGCGCCGTGAAAAGGTTTTTAGCGACTTCGTATCCGTCGTTACGGCTCCCCAAAATTATTTTTTTCACGTTAGTATTTTTTATGCTCGTGCAAGTCTCTTTTGACGCCAGCAAGCATACCGGTTTTTCAATCGTAGAGAAAGTGTCTATAAGATCACCGATTCTGCCTGTGAAAAGTACGAGTTTTGTATCCGGTGCATAATGCCTATACTTCATCCCGGGACTGGCCGGTTTATCGGTCTCGTCTGCGGCGGCCGCTGTAGGTATCCTTGGTTTGACACCGAACGTTTTCTCTATCTCTTCCGGCGTGAAAGGGCCCGGCCTAAGCAAAGTGAAATCCCGTAAGTCTATCACAGTGGATTCTATACCGAAAAATGTGGGTCCACCGTCCAGAATAACGTCCACGGACTTTTTTAGGTCTTTCACGACGGTTTTAGCGTCTGTCGGAGACGGTTTTCCTGAGAGGTTAGCGCTCGGGGCCGCTATAGGCGTATCAGCTTCCTTTATCAGGGCGAGCGCGATTGGGTGTGCCGGCATTCGTATCGCTACGGTGTCCAGCGAAGCAGTCACGGAATCCGGAAGCCTCGTCCGCTTCTTTACGATGAACGTGAGGGGTGACGGCCATACGCGTTTTATTATCGGCAGGAGCGCGACAGGGATGTACGCCAATTTTTCGGCCATCCCCACGGAAGAAACGTGAACTATAAGCGGATTATCTGCAGGGCGCCCCTTTGCCAAAAATATTTTCCTGCAAGCCGCGTCATTTAGCGCGTCGGCACCGAGACCGTAGACGGTTTCCGTCGGGAACGCCACCAGCCCGCCCGCCCTTATGGCCATCGCGGCACGACGTATTCCGTCTTTCTCGGGTCTTAATGGGTTAATATTTATTATCATTTTCTTATATAACCAAAGTCCGTATTAAAACCTGACAATTCTCTAATCGCGTTTCTATATGAAAGACAGTATGGCATATCGAACTTTTCCGCACTGTTTCTCAACGAGCCGAGTGCCGAAGGCGAATGATCGGCGTCAAAATTATGATAAAACCATTTTAATGAAACACGCATCTCAGGATTTTTTATAGCGAGCGCATCGGCATTTAATCGTTTATTTTCATAGGTCTCTTGTCCCATATAAAAGGCTTTGCCCGAAAAGTTAATTATAAAACTGTATAAATAGATACTAATTTAATGGATCCGTAGCTCAATGGTGGAGCGCTGCTCTTATATGAGCGTGCTCTAATATCTAGGAGAAGCAGAGGCCGAGGGTTCGATCCCCTCCGGATCCATTATCTTATTTTCCAAGCGCATTGGAAAAAGCCACGCCCGCGTAGACCATAGGGCGAGCACAAGCTTGTCAAGAACTGAAAGGATAAATAAGATTCGGTACAACACGTATATAACGAAATGAATGGCCTTTAACTGTATGGCGGACAAAAGCATAAGTAAGATAAGAGCAGTGGCTTTCGATTTCGACAATACGCTCGTAAACACGGAAAAAGCCATGGCCGACGCTTACGCTAAGATAGTGGCCAAAATACACATCAAATACAATGTCAAAGAAGAGGCTCTGACCGAAGAGCTAGCCCGCATACAGAGAGAGTTCTTAAACAAAAAAGAGAAATCTAAGGAAGACTATGACAGAAGATACTGGTTTCAGAAGCTGTCAAATGACCTGAAGATAGGGATAAGTAAAGAGGACATAGAAGAATATAGAAGAATATTCTATTCCCACCTAAGAGACGAGATAACCTTCTCAGAGCACACGGGCGACGTGCTAAAAAATATAAAGGACAGTGGAAAGAAACTCGCCATATTAACTGAAGCAGACCCGGCTTTGCCTGGCTTCAAGCAGGAGCGTCTGAATAAATTCCCTTTCTACCCCCTTTTCGATCTTTCCATTATCGCGGGCGAAACGATTCCAGAGCATAAGACGCAGCCGGAAGCGTTCGTCAAAGTGACCGAACTCCTCCACATGAATCCGGAGAACGTTGCATTCGTAGGAGACTCCCCAGAGATAGACGTTAAGAACGCAAAAGAAGCTGGAATGATAGTGATACTCCTGCTCAGCTATTCTGAGAATGAGAACCCGCAATTTGAACCAGACTACACTGCGCACAGCATAACCGGCATATTAGACATTCTTGAGTGATTCGGTGCAGACGAAAGCATCTGTGCAAGAAAGCAAATCGGTATAAGATAGCAACCTTTATAAACTACACTAATCTCTTATAGATAGAAAGTAATTGGGTTTTCTCGAAGAACTTAATGCGCTTTCTAAAAAATAGGAGGAAAAATGCCAAGATTTGAGCGGAAAATGTATAAAGCCACGTGCTCAGAGTGCGGGAAGGAGACAGAAGTCCCATTCCAGCCTCAAGAAGGGAGACCGGTTTATTGCAGAGACTGCTACACGAAGAAAAAGGGTATGCAGTGAAATCTGAGAGGCTTCTAAGCAAAGTTATTTAATTTTTTAATTTTTATATTAATTTAAGTTTCTTCGTTTTCTATAGTCCTTATCTGCGGGAAGGCTATGACTTCCTTTATAGAATTCGAATCCGTGGCTATCATCTGGAGCCTATCGAGGCCTATTCCTAGACCGCCGGCGGGAGGCATGCCATAACCCAGAGCCTCGATGAAATCCCGGTCGAATTCCTGCGTCTCATCGATTCCGCGCTCTTTTCGGCTGGCTTCTTCTTCGAAACGTTTTATCTGGTCGAGCGGATCGTTTAGTTCGCTGAACGCGTTGGCTAACTCCATGCCACCGACGTAAAGTTCAAACCTGTAAACGAAGCACGGGTCGTCTTTAATGGCTTTGGCTAACGGGGACACTTCTATAGGGAATTTGGTTATGAAAGTCGGCTGTATCAGGCTCTTCTCAACGTGCTCTTCGAACAGTGTGTTTATTGCTTCTCCGTAAGAATTCACCTTGCCGTTTATCTTTTTAGCCATATCTAGGAGCGTCGCCGGCGGAGCGTCGCTTATTCTCTCTCTTACGACATCCTCCATGGTCTTTATCTGGAACTTGGAGAAATCTATAACATGGCCGTTGAAGTTAGTCGAATAGGTCTTGTTGACAGCGTACACCGCGGTCTTTACTATCTCCTCCGTTATCTTTATCATGTCGCCTAGGTCTGCATATGCCTGGTAGAGCTCAAAAGCCATAAACTCCGGATTGTGCTTGGTGTCGATGCCCTCATTCCGCAGATTTTTGCTTATGTCGAAAATCTTCTCGAATCCGCCGACAAGCAGCCTCTTTAGGTACAGTTCTGATGCTATTTTCAGGTAGAAGTCCCTGTCTAGCGAATTGTAATGGGTCACGAAAGGCTTTGCGTTAGTGCCGCCAGGGATCGGCTGCAACAGCGGCACGGTGACTTCCATAAAACCCTTGGACTCGAGGAGTTTTCTTATGGCCGACAGAATGATGCTGCCTTTGGTGATCTTTTCGCGCGATTTGGGGTTCATTATGAAATCCAGGTATCTCTTGCGGTATCTTTTTTCGGTGTCTTCCAGACCGTACCACTTCGATGGTATCGGGAGCAGAGATTTTGAAAGCATCGTTATGCTCTTTGCGCGGATGGAAACCTCACCGGCCTTCGTCTTCGTCACAGTCCCAAAAACGCCAACGATGTCACCTGTGTCTATGTATCTGAGCATGCCGGCTGAGCGGCCTTCAAGCGCATCGGTCTGTATATATATTTGTATGCTTCCCTCCTCGTCAGAGAGGTCGAAAAACGCCAGTTTTCCATGATCGCGCCTGGCCATTATGCGCCCAGCCACGGATACGTCCGAGTTCTCCAGCTTCTCGAAATCCCGTCTTATTTCTAGGCTGTGCTTCGTGACCTCAAAGCGGCCCCCATAAGGGTCGTAATCGTTTTTCTTGAGCTCTTCTAGGTTCTTTAGGTGCTCTTTGTCGAACTCGAACTTAAATTCCATAGTAAGATATAAAGGCCGTGGCCAGTATTATGAAGCCCAGCACGAGAGAATACTTAAAAAGCCCTCGTCTTAAGTCCGCTTTCTTGGACAGAAGGCCGATGAACGCTTTCTCTAAAACGCTTGCGCTTATTATAAGCCCCAATAGGAATGCGGCGTATTGGGGGCTTATGCTGTCGTTTAGAAAGATAAGGCCGAGGGAAAGTGCGGAACCAGCAACGTTCGCAAGACTAGATACGAAAAGCGTAAGAGTCAAAAACTGGGGTGCAAATATGTCGACCACCCTAGATACCGTGAATATCACGAAAAAGATGGCGGCGAACTGCAGTATCTGGCCCATAGGGAAAGGACTTGTCGGCGCCTTTACAGCGGTATTGATGTCTTTCCTCCCGAGATAAGCCAATACGCCCATAGAGGCGAGCGATACGATGAGCACAGGCAAGAGGTAAAAGAGTATAGACGTAGAAAGGGTGGTGACATATGTAAACAACGTGGCCTGCACCAGTATCATCGGCAAGTTTGCCGAGAACATCACATTGTAGAATATGGCTTTGCTGCTCGTCTTGATGTTGGCTGCCAATTTTACCAGAGCGAATGTGACTGCAGTGCCGGTTATCACGCTGCCTATCATCGAGGACAGCAGCAGGCCGTACTTGGAGAACCTCAGCACGATATACTGCAGGAAGAACACCGCCGCTATAGTAGAGACTATGAACCAGAATTCGAAGGGATTGAAGAACTGGTACGGCCCTATGAACGAGTCGGGAAGCAGGGGCAATATGACAAAAGCTATAAGCAGGATGTTCAATACTGCGATGAGTTCTTTTCTTTTTATATGGGCTATCACGTCTAGGAACTCCCTTTTGTAGAAGCTTATGGCGGCAAGTAAGACCGCCAAGATCACCGCATATTCATAGTGCCCAAGGCCCGCTATCAGGCCAGCGAAGAACAGCAGGAAAGTACTGGTGTAGGTAGTTGCGCCTGGATTTTTTGTGAGAGCGGTCTTTGATATGTATACCGCCGTAGCGTAGACCGTTATCGTGCCTATCCCCGCGAGCAAGGTCAATGTGTCGGAAGTGACGAAATAAAGCACGGCGAAGAAATAGCCCAAGAGCGATAGGAAGATGCTAGTCCTTAGGCCCAGATATATCTTTGCCCCTTGGTACATCCTATACTCGTTTTCCAGACCGACTATTATACCTATAGCGACGGCTAGCAACAGGTATTGTAGCGGCGGCAAGACTATGGCCATATCGGTTTAATCACCAGCATTTATACGATTTCGACGTTTTTATAGGTTATACATGTCTTTCATAGATAAGTTTTTTGTAAACGTCCCTGAATTTCTGCGCACTGTCTTCCCATCTAACGTTCCTAAGTTCAAGGTACGCCTCTTCGGCCATTATGTCGCCTATGCCGGGATATCTCAGTATGCCCAGTATCACGTCGGCCATGACCTGCGCGTCCCAAAAATCGACTTTGAACACGTTTTTGAGCACTTCCGACACCCCCGATTGTACAGACACTATCGTCGGAGTCCTAGAAGCCACGGCTTCTAGAGCGGTTATGCCGAACGGCTCTGAAACGGAGGGCATCACGAATACGCTGGCTATAGAATAGAGATATTCCATCTCATCGTCAGGTACGTGGCCAAAGAAGAATATCCTATCGCTTAGACCAAGGTCTATCGACAGCTCTACCAGGGTTTTCAGCTCCGTCCCTTCTCCTACGATGTAAAGCACGGCGCGTTTTTCCTGATCAGCGACAATCCTGAACGCTCTTATAAGATGGTCCACGCCTTTTTGGATCGACAGTCTGCCGGCATACAGCACCACCTTTTCGCGCCGTTTGTCCGGGCCAGGATGGAATTTAGAACGATCAACGGCGTTGTACACGACGTGGATCTTTTTGGGATCCGCACCATAGAACTTTACCAGCTGTTCTTTTAGACGCCTGCTCACAGCGACTACCACGTCGGCGTTTTCGACGGCGTGCTTCTCCTCTAGTATTATATTGTCCCATGGGTGCCCTATAGTCCTGTCATATTCCGTGCTGTGCATCGTCAGCACGAGTGGTTTACCAGTCCGGCGTTTCAACTCGATTCCAGCATGTGCGGTTAGCCAGTCATTAGCGTGTATTATATCAAAGGACTTCGAAAGCCCAAGTCGCACGGCGCTATCCGTATAGGTCTCTACGTCGTTAAGCACGTCCGCGTAGAGCGCCGCATCGCCCTTTTCTGGACTTTTGTGAGCATATGTTTTAGTGTGTATGTCAACGTAGACAAAACTGAAATCCACTCCCTTCACCTTAGTGTAATCTTTGAATGGAAGGACCAGATCGACTTTTACGCCGAGTTTGACGAGAGCGGAGACGAGGCCGTAAGTATGGCTACCTAGACCACCTACTGCGTGCGGCGGGAACTCCCAACCGAGCATCAATACCCTCATACCATGTCTCTGCGCAATGCTGCGGTCCTAACGTCTATCGGCTGCTACCTGCGGTACTGATTAGAACAAATCCATACCTAAATACTTTCTTCTCAAAGATTGTCGCACATCAATCCTTATAAATAGAGCACAATTTATTAACTCAATGAAGTTTGAAGAAGCACGCGCGGACCTTCCCGATGCGATTTACTCCAGGCTTCACGGTAAGATAGAGAGTTTCCTGCCGCCACAGGAGGAAGCCATAAAAGCCGGTCTGTTTAAAGACAAGAGCATCCTAGTTTCGGCTCCGACGGCTTCCGGCAAGACCTTGGTCGCGGAAATGGCGATACTAACCTCTGTGAGCAAGGGGAAAAAAGCAATATATGTCGCCCCTATGCGGGCCCTTATATCGGAAAAGTTCGAGGATTTTAGATCGGCGTATCCCGACATAAAATCGGTACTTTCTACGGGAGATTACAATGAAAGCGACGCCTTTCTGAGAAAGTACGACGTACTTTTCGTGTCCACCGAGAAACTCGACAGTCTGCTTAGGAACTCTACGCACGATTTCGCTAATGTCGGGTGCATAGTGTATGATGAGATACACATGCTTACGGATATGGATCGCGGCCCGACTCTTGAATTCCTGATAACGCTGAACAGACGGATATTTCCCTCGGCGCAGATAATAGGTCTTAGCGCGACGATAAACAACGCCGGTGACATATCCAAATGGCTTGGTTGCGAGCTCGTGAAGAGCGATTTTCGGCCCGTGAAGCTTGTCAAGAAGGTTTACTTTGACGGCGAATTGATAAATGGGAAACGCATAAAGCTCAGAAACGTGGAAGACCCGCTGCTAAACATCGTAATAGAATTGATAAAAGACCGAAAGCAAGCGCTAGTGTTCGCACAGACTAAAAAATCCACCATCGCTAGTTCTAAACTGATATCTAGAGTGCTTTATCCCACGCTTTCGAAAGACGATAAAAGTGCGCTTGAGAAACTGTCGTTAGAGGTGCTCAAGGCTCTTGACAGACCCACTTCACAGTGTGAAGAATTAAGCGAGCTGATAAAAGCAGGAGTAGCGTTCCATCACGCGGGCCTAGTAAACAAGCAGAGGAAACTGATAGAGGATGGGTTCCGTAACGGCCTCATAAAGTTCATAGTAGCGACGCCGACGCTGGCCATGGGTGTAAATCTTCCGGCCAATACGGTAGTCATATCCTCAATCTATAGATACGGCGATTTCGGCTCCCAGCCGATACCGGCGATGGAGGCCGAGCAGATGCTTGGCCGTGCGGGAAGACCGAAGTATGATACGGAAGGTACAGCAATAATCATATCCAGAAGCGAGAGAGAACTGGAATTTGTGCAGGAGAAATACTTAGTCGGAGAACTGGAGCCGGTACTCTCAAAATTCAACAACGAGATGGCGATAAGACGCTATCTGTTGGCGCTGGTGTGCCTCAACATATACAACTCAGAAAAAGATATGGCGGAATTTTTTGACGGTCTTTTCCTTTCCACGTCTGGCCTTGATATATCTGATAAAGTCGAAGACGCGCTTGAATTTCTTGAGGCAAACGGCTTCATAAACAAGAAGGATGATAGGATAGTGGCCACTCGCCTCGGAAAACTGATAAATTCCCTTTATTTAGACCCGTACACCGGCGTTATCTTCATAAAGTTTGCAGAGAAGCTAAAGAAGAGCGGTGCGGCCGATCCGTTCGCAGTTCTCCACGTGCTTTTCTGCAGTGAGGAATTCAGGTTCATAAGGATTTCACGATCAGAATTCGAGAAATATGAGGAGGAAAGCTACGCGCTGGGACTTATGACGGATCAGAATGTGGTAGAGTACGATCGCTTCATTTCCGCCATAAAGATGGCCCATATAATGGATGACTGGATGAACGAGAAGAACGAAAGATACATAGAAGAAGAATACCGCGTCCCTCCCGGAGAATTCTACTCTCTTCTGGAGAGGATGCGCTGGTTGGTATATAGCCTAAAGGAGATATCGAGGACGTTCGGCGCAAAATACAATGATATCTCTAGGCTAGACATCCGTCTGAGATATGGTATAAAGGAAGAGCTCGTGCCACTAGTCTCTATTCCGGACATAGGCCGCGTTAGGGCTCGAAAACTTTACTCTGCCGGTATAAAGACGATTGCAGAAACGAAGGTCGCGAGCATCGATAGTCTTTCACGACTCCTCGGCAGAAAGATCGCCGAGAAGGTCCATCGTTATCTCCACAGAGAAGATAG
The DNA here is from genome assembly GCA_021818665.1 of Nanobdellota archaeon. Classification (GTDB taxonomy): domain Archaea; phylum Nanobdellota; class Nanobdellia; order Parvarchaeales; family Parvarchaeaceae; genus Parvarchaeum. Next base: position 26,681 of record JAKATQ010000006.1, read on the forward strand.
CCAGCAAAAACTGGTGTAGCAAAGAAATATAAGCTAAAAATGGAGTAATTCGGTATGAAGATACTTGCAGCATCTGATTTACATGGCGACATAAGAGCGGTAGAGAACCTGGCGAAAAAGGCAAAGACGGAAAAGGTAGACCTGATAATACTTGCAGGAGACTTGTCTATATTTGGGAGCGGGCTGGATGGTCTGCTAAAACCTTTTTCAGAGCTAGAGAAAAAGGTGGCTATAATCCCGGGTAATCACGATAGCGAAGCTGATATGTTTATGCTGAAGAAAAGGTACCCCGATATACTTTATGACCTCCACAGTTATGCGTTCAAAATAGGAGAAGTTGGTTTCTTCGGCTGCGGTCTGGCGAATATAGGACCAAATGAACTTTCCGAAATAGAGATAAAGAAAAAGATAGAGCACTCGTTTAGATACATAAAAGATGCAAAGAAAAAAATCATGGTGGTCCACGTCCCCCCCTACAAGACAAAGCTCGATGTCATAGGCAGAAATGTGAATGTTGGTAGTACCGCAGTCAGAGAAGCGATAGAGAAATTTAAGCCGGAAAAAGCAATATGCGGCCACATACATGAGACTTTTGGTCTAGAAGATAAACTTGGAATCACTGCCATAATAAACGCCGGTCCGAAAGGCAAAGTGATAGAGATATAGGTGTCTACAGAGCCAGCAAAAAGCTAAATACCCTCCACTACAGATATTACACATGGGCCCATAGTCTAGTCCGGATAGGATTGATGGCTTCGAATGCCACAGACGGGAGTAACCATCTGACCTGGGTTCAAATCCCAGTGGGCCCCGAAATCGTCAGAGATCGCGTATTGCCGATATTTTATATCTTGTCTAAATATATCTTGTTTAAAATGTGGTATAAAAGGCGATTATCCGCAAGAGGTGCGGAAATATGAAGGCCAGGATTTTGCACCAGAAGAATTCTACGTCACGCATGGTCATCCGATGAGAAAATAGCCGTCCGCGGCAAGTTTGGCTGCCAGAAGCACGGTGTCCAGTGATCCTGCGTTCATTACTATTCTATGTACGTTTTCCGGGGAAGCTTTAAGTTTTATGTATATGTCCTTGAATTCCTTTTCGTTGCACTCGACTATGCTTTTTATCCTCCAGTAATGGCAGTCCTGTAATCGTGATTTTATGAAAGTAGCGAATGGTGCCAAACTGTCATACGCATATAAAGCCACTTCGTCCACAGTACGGCAAGCCACCACCGCATCGGAGCGGTCCAGTATATGCTTGTATACCAGCACAATTCCGAGCAAATCACTGTTTATGCCCGTCTTCCAGAGAAACTCTCCGAAACGCTCACAGACGCGTCTAGACGCAGAGGCGTAGGCGACAGAGTCCGAGTCCTTTCTAAGGTCGAAATACGTCTTTAGCGCTTCACCAACGTCTGTGTATGTCGAAATAAGTTGTTTGCGCAAGACAGGATCCGAGAGCAGGTTTTCTAAACTCTTGTCTACATAAATGTCCTTTGCGTTTGCCATGTCCTTCTTCCAAAAATCGTATGATTCATTTCTTTCGCAGCTTTTCTATACAAAGATGTCGACGTCTATATAAGCGTTTAGTCTACTCATCGGGACTTAGCAACAAGATTTTATTTGAAGCTGGGCCGGAAAACTATAAATATGTAGCAGGTTCACTGATTAATTATGTCCGATTCAATCACAAAAAAATCCACGAAAAAATTGTTTTTGCACGATAAACCTTTCATGATTCTGCAGACTATAAACAACAATGATGGTAGAATATACTCGGCTATGATATCCAAAAAGATAGACTGCAGCTATGCTTACATCGTCAAATTGATAAAAATAATGAATGCGCTCGGCATTACTACGTCCGAGGGTACTAACCACAAGAAGCTGATAAAGCTTACGGTCAAGGGAAAAAGAACCTTCAAGCACCTTTCTGAACTCTAAACCGTCTACGAAATATTTTTATCTATGCTGTCTGCGTAGTCCTCCACGCGGTTTAATATCCGGTCTATTATGTAGGGCTTTACGAACGACGACAACAGGTCTTTCAGCGGCAGATTCTCCTTTATGCGGTATCTGTTGCCACGTTTTTCGACAAGGCCAATAGCAATGAGCTTTCGCAGGTCCCTTAGAATGTTTGCGTATACTATTTTTACATTGGCCTGATGGAGGTCTTTTATTAGCTGGCGGCTATCGAGCCCGTCTGGCTCCTTGTTCTTGGCTCTAAGCAATATATCAAGTATCTTTACTACCGCGATACGGCTTTCGCCAG
>JAKATQ010000007.1 GCA_021818665.1 Nanobdellota archaeon
TGACGTAGTTGTCTGTCCCACAGAAGGAGAAACCTTTGGATTAGTAATATTGGAGGCCTTGTCAAGTGGCTTGTTCGTTATAACCAGCGACAAAGTAAAAGGTACTTTTGATGATTTCGAAAAATTAGACTACTTAAAATACATAAAAAATGAACCGTCAGCAATACGCGAGGCCATAATGGAAACTATTGCAAATATAGAAGAAATAAGAAACGATAAACGTAAGAAAGCATTGCACCAGTACGTAATCGAAAATTATGAATGGAAAATTATAACCCAAAAACTTTTTAAAACGTTTGAAGACGCTTTTTTAAAATACAACACACCAGAATAATTTCTGCTAAGTGTAAAACTAATAATATAGACTTTCTCACGCGAATTCTTGAATCGGGGATTTTATAACTATAATTTGTAAATAGATTTTATCCACGCCTTCACTTAGCAATAGGATTTTTCGATGGAAACTTAATCTATAGGGCCTACAAGCCCCCATTCTTTTCCTCGTACGACTTATAGAGTTTTACGAACAGAGTTTTTGCTATCCGATCCCAGTCATATTTTTGTTTTATAATAGCATACGCGCGACGTCTTATTTTGTTAAAGTTTTTATCTCTTACGAGATTCATTGCTTTTAATATGCTTTCTTTAATGTATTGCGGTTCATTTCTTACGTATTCTAGCATACCAAGTCGTTCGAATTCATTAAATACCCCATATAAAACATCACTTGCTACAACAAAGTTACCAGATGCTAGCGCCTCTATAGCTACGATTCCAAAAGTTTCCCCACTAGTTGGGTACACGAATATATCGCAGTTTCTGTATATGCTGGCCAATTTTTTGCCAGTTAGCGCACCATGGTAGACAACATTTTTATGTATTCGTTTTTTGACAAAGTCTTCCATCGAACCTCTACCGACTATATGCAATTCCAAGTTTTCTTTTTGTAACATGTCCCAAACATCGAATAGTTTCGTTATTCCTTTGGATTTTTCTATTGCACTAACGAATAATATTCTTATCGGCCTTTTATTAGCTTTTAAGGCCGGCTTGAAAATTTTTGTATCTACTCCATTGGGCAAGACGAAGTCAAAGCGCCTATGTATTATTGCAGCGTCTCTCATCGACTCCGTCAAAAAATGGAAACCATCGAAACGTCTATATCTTAAACGGATAAATCTAAATCGATTGTCTAGTTTCTTTTGCTGAGTGCTGCCTATAACTAATGATCGTTTCTGAGGTTTTATAAAACGTATTAGGTTATTGTCTACGATGTAGATTATATCAGAATTATTTATTTCGTTTACTATACGGCGATTCGTGCGCAACCAATAAAGTCGACCGATTGTACCGGTTACGGGCCCAAGGAGCCATGCAAAATACTTATTACTGTATCTTATTTTATTAATTACTCTGAAAAATCGCGAATTCTTTTGTACAGATTTAGCGGTAATTAGCTTGACACCATTTAAATACTTCTGTATGTTATTTACATTAGTCATAGGCTTCCATGGCAGATAGTCGGTCTGCACAATCGTCAGTTCGAAAACATCCTTTGGCACATTTTTTGCCATTTGTAATGCAGCCACTTCTGTGCCTCGACTCATTGTAAGATTTGTACCTAAAAAAATACACATTTTAAGCCGCCGTTTATCAGGTTTCTCCATAAATCATTACATATCTAAAAATCAGTCGTACATCTACGTAGTAGTCTTCAGACTATTTATTATCCAAGTTTGTTCCAATTGAATATATACAATCATAAGGTTCACACGATTTTATCTATCAGATTTTAACATCATTATTATATAAACTTTATATTGTAACGCTTAGCGTTATAATCCAAGCTTTTTATCCAAATACGTTTTCGTATACCTTTAAAGCCTCTCTTGCGATTACGGCAGGTCGGCATTTTTTTACATCCAGGTAAGCCCTTTCAACGTTTAATTTTTCCCAAGGTCTTTTATTTAAAATGGCTTCTAGATTTTCTTCGTTCCAAACAATAGTATTCCTTTTCACAATATGTGGTATCTTTCCATCGTAGCAAAGAACCGGTATCTTACATGCCTTGGCCTGCATTATAGGCAGGCCAAATCCTTCTATAGTCGAAGTCGAGAGGTACGCATCAAAACCATTTGTGACTTCGACAATTCTGTTTTCAGGTAAAAAGCCGCAATATTTTATTCGTTTATCACTTTTTATGAGGTCATTGAAATAGAAATTTCTTCCATACAAGCGAAGTTCAAATTCTTTTCCTTTCAGTTTTTTGAAAGTGTTTATGAACACTTTTAATTTTTCCATCTTATTTTGAGAAAAATTATTTATGTATCCTATTATAACTTTATCATTCGATTTATTGGTATTTAATGGTCTAAATTTGTCCTCGACTATATCATATAAAATACTTATCTTTGATTTGTCCAAGTCTAATAACTTTAGCGCTTGGTCTCTCGCTATCTCGCTTACCGCCAATATATAATCGTATTTACCTAAGAGTCTGTGCAAACGTTTAGAGTCTTCCAATATGAGCCTGCGTATCTTCGCTATGAAGACTCTTTTGAAAAGTGGCGCCGTTTCTGGATAAATGTTTTTGTAGAATTGTGCGTCAAAAGGATAGAAATCATGTAGAGTCACTATCTTCTTATGAGGTAGGCCAAAGCATTTTTCCGGGAAAGCCTCGGGATGCAATATGTGTAAGTTTTGGTTTTTTACTTTACTGGAATGCAACATAAAGTAAAAATCTCTTCTAACCAGCGGATCTATTATTGGGAATCGAAATTGGATGCCCTGCTTAGAAATATCTATTTTGTCTACGTTACAGATTCGCTGAAGAGCCACGTACAGGCTATAAGAGCACCTGGGTACCCCGCTACCATTAAGTGCGAATTCGTTCGAAATCAAAGTAACTTTCATACTAAATTATGTTCGCATAAAACAAGTTAGTTGTATCATAATGGGCCCCTACCAAACGGCGCATGTTCCGACATTCGTAAATAATCTGATTTCCTTCCGCCAGAAGATACGAATAGCATTTCACACGCAAAACGAGGTCATATGGCCGAAGCACTATCTGCATAGTCTTCTCCATTTATAATTAAAATATATTCGACCTGTCATGTCCCTGAGCAATCGACGTCGTCCAGCACCCAGAGTGAAGCCGCTGTACACACCTATTCTAAAATTTATATAAGCGCAAGAGACATTCTCTTTATATAATCGATAAGATAAATCCACATCTTCATATCCATTTAAAAAATTTATATCCAAAAGTTCTCCTTTCTGTCTTTTCAGATATTCTCCACTTAGAATCATGAAACTTCCTATCCCTCTGAAGGAGAGAAGATTTTTATATAAAAAAATTGCCTTTAATCTAGATTTTAGGTCCAGATTGTGTATAATGTCGAGTCGGGCAGAAAATTTATCTGAAATGTCTTGATAAGCATGATAGTAACCACCGCGAATTTTTCGTATTATTCTAAGGGGTTTTCTTTCTCTGGCTATCGTGATATTGTGTGACTGTATGCTCTCTGGATTGGTATACACTACACAAATTTTCTTTGGATCCAAGCTTAAGAGAGCGGATCTTAAAGAAGCGATTTTATCGATTTCATAAATATCATCGTTTGAAATCACGACCCATTTTGGGCGATTTTTAAGAGCCACTTTAATCCCTTCATTAACACTGTGCGCAAATCTGAAATAAGGCGGCCCGCTTTCAACTAAAATAACTTTAAAGTCTTTATAAAGTTTTATACAGTCTAACGTAATCTCTCTTTTAGAGTTTGATGTAGGCACAACTACGGCGATATCACTATCAGGTCCCGTTTCTTTAATCTTTATATTATTATCCAAAGGATACGCTTTTATGAAATTTATGAGTTCATCGACGGTTTTGAAGTTATTATAAAAAGCATACAGGTCACATAAGTCATTACTGTTGTATTGTTTTTCTTTATTACTCAGTCTTTTAACTAACATACAGATAAGTTTTATAGGCTACCACATATTTAAAACCTTGTCCTTCATGAACGCAAACCGATCTCTTTTTACAGTATTATGTCGGTATCCGTAGAAACTATCTGATAAGCAAGACAGCGCTTTCTTCTTAATTGGAATTATTTAAAAGTTTATGTAAAATTTGAATATCGTTGTCGAAGATTCACCTTTTAAGCGTATTTTCGAGATACTCGAAACCACACAATTTTCTAATTAACTAGTAATCTTGTACGATTTTGTATTTGGCCCCGGATTCCATATCACTCTTACGTTAAACAAAAGTCAGTATGTTTTCACGGCTTCGCTCATTTTTAGGCCGTTCTCAATATAATTAAAATTATACAAACGAAACTCGCACAAGCTTTAAATACCTATGCGCTACATACTTTTTATGTCAAATATTTTAGTCACTGGTGGAGCAGGATTTATGGGCTCTTGGCTAGTTGATGAACTCATAGACCGCGGAGAAAACGTAATAAATGTTGACAATTTATCCGGCGGATACTTACGCAATGTAAACAAAAAATGCACATTTATTAAAGGAGATCTCCGAGATACAAAGTTAGTAAACAAAATAACCAAAAATATAGATATTATTTATCATTTAGCCGCTTATGCGGCCGAGGGGCAATCCGTTTTTTCCCCTATTGAAATAAACGAAATAAACCTTAGACCTATGAATAATCTGCTTGTTGCAGCAGTAAATAACAACGTAGAAAAATTTGTTTTCGCATCGTCAATGGCGGTGTACGGCGATCAGAAGCCGCCTTTTGATGAAGAACTATCTCCAAATCCAGAAGATCCTTACGGCGCAGCGAAAGCGTACTGTGAGAAAGTTCTGGAGATATTCAAAAAAGCACACAGACTAAGATACACTATAATACGACCCCATAATGTATACGGTCCACGCCAGAACATTGCAGACCCTTATAGAAACGTGTTAGGCATCTGGATGAACCGCATAATGAAAAATAAACCCCCTATCATATATGGGGAGGGGAAACAAATAAGGGCCTTCTCTTACGTCGAGGATACAATAAAAGCCTTTGCAAACGCAGGATTTTATAGGAAATCCGACAGCGAAATAATAAATCTTGGAAGTCCAAAATACACCTCTATAAACGAAGCGTGCGAATTAGTTTTAAAGACCTTTGATTCTAAACTTAAACCAATACATGTCCCACCGAGGCTCCAAGAGGTAAAATTCGCATATTCTACTTTCAAAAAATCGGAGACACTTTTAGATTACAAAGAAGAGCATGACCTAGAAGAAGGGCTTGTTCTAATGGCTAACTGGGCCAAGAAGCTCGGGCCGCAAAAATCAACATATACGTTGCCACTAGAGATAAAAAGAAATGCCCCCGAGGTCTGGCTTCGCAAAAAGATGTGAGTAGAGCACCTTTAGACAAGAATACAATTAGATGATGATTTTAAAAATCATTAAACATTTAATTTTGGGTAAGGATGGCACTTTTTTATCCAGAAAAGAATTAGCGTCCAAGTGCTCGTTCAAATATGTCCTTTAGTTTTTTATTCCTAACTTTAATAGATAAAAAACCGTTTTTTATTGCAGCCGCGGCATTTTTTCCCATTTTTAGTCTCTCCTTATCGTGTACTATGAGATATTCTAACTTATCATATAACTCAGAAGACATCTTCTTATTATGGTAAGTAGAAAAGAAATCGCCTTCACAATAACCGGTTCTTAAAAACTCCTTATTCCAGAATAGACCACTATCTTTTATCAATAGTCCGTTTTTGTATGGTAATATTTTGTCTCTAAAACCGTAAGTATCCATCGCAACAACAGGCATTCCGGCCCGCATAGCTTCATAAGTTACTATAGCGTTTATATCCACAAAGGAAGGGTACAGAAATATGTCAGAAGATCCGTAAAGCGCATCCATTTCTTTTTGAGACAGCAATTCATTCACGACTCTTACTCCATATTTTTTAATAAAATTTGAATCGGATTTCGAAAAAGTAGTATTGCTTTTTATTGTCCATTCTACACCGTATTTTCTTTTTAGTAATGGATAGATGTCTTTTATTATATTAAACCCTCTTTGATATGCTTCGTTGGTTATGGTCAATAAGCGTATTCCACGGTGCTTCGTTTTTATTATTTTCTTATAGTGTATGGATAAATAAACCGTTTCAATTTTATTTTCTATATTCGATATGTCAAAACTGTTTTTAAGCGCTACATACGCACCGGTAGAGTTTGGCATTATGGTCTTGCAATATCTCATTCGTAAAAAAGTCTTTACCCACGCTTTTTGTATCTTGCCCCAATTTTTATAATCCATCCCTACAAATGCGTAAGGGTGCTCTATCTCGGCCACCCACGGCTTCGTCGTCAAAGGGATTATGCCTCGTGTAGAGAATATGATGTCCGCATTGGTTTTATAATAATTTAATCTTGGAACGCCAGTAAATTTTATTATTTTGTTAGTCACACGGCGCAATTTGTTTATATTACTGGAATAATAGTCTGAAACGCCGCTTTTGCCTCGGATTTCATATTCTACTCCTGGAGGAGGATAATCGACCAACTCTTTATATTGAGGGTGCGGGCCTATATGGATAAATACTTTCATTTAAATGAAGCGTTTTTAAGACTTAAATATCTTAAAATGTGCAGGATATAAAACTTAGTACTAAATACTTTATATTGGAATGCCAGTACAAAACTGGTTAGTTTACATGTTTAGGTTTAGTGGCCTTATACAGAGTTTCGATTAGGTCCTTATAGACTTTAATCATTTTTTTAATAGAAAATTTCTTTGCGGAAGCGACAGCCGCAGCTTTTATAGATTTAACCATCGTATTTTTAAGTGAAAGAAGTCTAACTATCTTTTCAGCCGAAGAGCTGTTGTTGAAGTCTATAAAGAAACCATTCTCTCCATCTTTAATTATATCAAACGATCCCTCGTTCTTTGCAGCGCCCACGAGCATTCCAAGAGCCATGGCTTCTAGAGTGACTATGCTAAAATTTTCTCTAACTGAGGGCTGCAGCAATAGATTAGCTCTTTGCATAAGGCGCGTCTTTTCTTCATCTGATATAAATCCAACAAGTTTAACAGACGAACTTAAACCGAGTTTTTTGATCAGCTTTTTGTAATAAACTTCATCTGGTCCAGAACCAGCTATGATATAGATGACACGCGGATCCAATTTTAGTATCTGCGGCATAAGCTTTATTACCGCCGAAAAATTCTTTTGCTCGTCTTCTAATCTTCCTACGCTTAAGATGACTCGGTTATGTCTAGAGATTCCAAATGCATTTTCTTCGATGTGCTTTTCCAGGTTTTTGTGTAAGCGTATCCCATTGTATATTAGATTTACCTTAGAAGGAGGGTATCTGGCTTTAAGTCTTTTATAATCCGCAGAATTAAGAGCTACAATCCGATAGTCTTTATCCGAAATAAACTTGTCGGGGTATACTCTGTTAAAATTGAAATAAGGATTGTGTTTTACAAAAATAGCTGCCCGATATTTTAGTTTAAATCTACTATGAGGAGAGAGTATAGCACCATCATATTCGCTATTCGATATAACAATATCGCATGATAGCTCTCCCTTTTTGAATAAGCCGTTTCTTAAAAATATCACATTATGAAAGACAGTTCTTATGAGTTTTTTGACAAATGCGGTCTTTAACAAGAAATTATTTTGAACGTATCCAGTCGGTTTAAATCGAATCTTATAAGGAGAAATGACTTTATCATAATAAAAACCTAAGTCTTGCCCTATGTAAGTAAGGTGATATTTCTCCTTAAGACCGTTTATTAACTCTTTTACGACAAATTGTCCTCCACCACGCTGTCTTTTTAACTGAATGTCAGTAATTACAATTTTTATTTTCCGCATATTCTAAGATAAACGATACGTAGTACAATAATATTTAGGATATAACCTATAGTACCACCAACTGGTTCATCGTCGCTGTTGCGGATTTTCCGACTAAGCGACTCATCCATTTTTTATACGCAATTTGGACAATGAACTTTTTACACGACGTGTTAGACATTTTATCTACGATTATAACAGTGTTTTTTCCGGTTAGCTCACATAAGCAATCAGAACCTATGAGACAAGAGTCACTCGTTACTAATATTTTTTCGTCAGTTATCATATAAACAGATTATTTTATGCACTCTATACATTTATAAATATGGCGATCTACGAAAAATTCGTAAATAAACTGCACTAGGACAAAATAGCTACGCGGTCTATTTTTTAAAACGAGTTTAAATATCTTTCTTGACGGTATTTTTGCCGTTCAAGCCTAATATGATTTATAAGACGACTCGTCTTTTAGAGTAATCTTACCAGCTATGTCTGGATCGTCGCGTTCTTGCAACCTTTAAATTTGAGAGTTCACTTTGAGAACTAACTTCTTATGAATAAAAGAGCTATAATGGGCAAGATCCCAAGTTTTTTAAAATAGTGTCTAAGATATGGCAGCTTATAAAAATATAAAAAGACATCAGAATATGATGTGCTCTTTAAATAAGTTTATACTATATTTTTATATTTAAAACGTTTATTTAAATCCATGCAAAAGATCAGAAAAATCGTTATTCCCGCTGCAGGGCTCGGTAGTAGATTCTACCCGTTGACCAAAGCCCAGCCAAAAGAGATGCTTCCTATCATAGATAAACCGGTTATACATTATGTTGTCGAAGAAGCGATAAAAGCTGGCATAAATCAGATACTAATCATAGTAGGAAAAGGGAAAGAAGCGCTAATCAACTATTTTGATAGCCACGAACTAGATAGTCTAGATACAGAAGGAAAAAACCGTTTTCCAGAGATATTTTTCGTACGGCAGAAGAAGCCTGTAGGATTAGGCGACGCCATAAGATACGCCCAAAAATTCGTCGGCAACGAGCCATTCTTGGTGCTGCTGGGGGACACTATATACCAATCGTCTTCTGATATGAATGTGGCGCAACAGCTACTCTCGGCATTTGAAAAAACGGGATCACCCATAATAGCGTTAGAGAAGGTAAAAAAAGAGAAGACGAAAGACTACGGTATAATTAGTGGCGAAAATCTTGGAGGGCGCCTCTGGCTCATAAAAAAGCTTGTCGAGAAACCAGAACCTAAGGATGCTCCCAGCGACCTCGCCATAACTGGCGCGTATATACTCCCGCCAGAGATATTTGGATATCTTGAAAAGATAAAACCGGGAAAAAACAATGAATATCAACTCACCGATGCCCTTGAACTTCTTGCACGTGAAAATAAGCTACTCGGTTATGAATTCGACGGCACGAGATATGATATAGGTACAAAGGAACTCTGGATAAGAGCGTTCATAGAGTTTATCGATAAGGATCCGCGTTTTGAAAAGATACTCCTAGAAACGATTGAGAAACATAATAAACACTGAGATAAAACGTTATAGACATCCATATAATCTAAAATCTTAATTTGGTTTTATGACAAGCTGCGATAGAGAGACACCAGTTTCTGGAGAGAACGACTTCGTAGAACCGCATCTGATAGACAAATCAATCGAAAATCGGGTATATCCAAAATCAGCAAGTTTCTCGGCTGGAAACCGAGAACCGGCCAAATGACGAGCCCGTAGAAAACTATAAAATGGCTCAGAGAGGAGGATAAACCATGAAGATAGGCGTGGTAGGTCTCGGATATATAGGCTCAGTAACAGCTGCAGTTCTCGCCAGCGCCAGAAACAAGGTAGTCGGCATAGAGATAGACAAAACACGTCTAGATTCATTTAAATCAGGCGAGCCACCAATATATGAACCAGGTCTTAAAGAGATACTCTCCAAAAATAAGAAGAACATAAAATTCTCTTCTGATTTCAGCGAGCTCGATGGCAGTGATGTCGTATTTTTGACCGTACCCACTCCGACTGTAAACGGTAAAATAGACCTTCAGTACATATTCAGTGCTGCCGAATCAGTCCAGAAAGCCGTGACCGATGCAGTGGTAGTTATCAAGAGCACAGTCGTTCCGGGAACCGCAAAAGAAGTCCATAAACGTACCGGCTTGACCATAGTGTCAAATCCGGAATTCACGAGGGAAGGGACCGCGATTGAAGATACGAGAAGACCAAACAGAGTTATAATAGGCGCCACCGATAAGAAAGCAGTGGACATCGTTGATAGAGTGTGGGCGTTCACAAAAGCCCCCGTTATAAAAACAACGAATGAAAACGCCGAAATGATAAAGTATGCAAGTAACGCGTTCCTTGCTACGAAGATATCCTTCATAAACGAGATAGCGAATCTATGCGAGAGGATACCGGGTTGCGATGTAGAAGTCATAGCGAAGGGAATGGGGTTAGACCAACGCATAGCACCGTATTTCCTAAAGGCAGGGATAGGCTTCGGAGGGTCCTGTTTCCCAAAAGATACAGCCGCACTGGCTTCGTTTGCGCGGGAAAATGGTGAGACCATGAGCATAATCGAATCAGCTATAAAAGTAAACGACGAAAGACTCGAGAGAGTGCTGAAGCTGTTAAAAGAGGGGGCAGGAGGTAGCTTGGTGCATAAGAAGGTCGGGATCCTTGGAGTAACTTTCAAAGAGAATACAGACGATGTGCGCGGCTCGCAGATAGTAAAACTCATAAAGATGCTGAGAGCCGAAACGGCGACCGTCGGCTTTTACGATCCGAAAGCAAAGATCGAACTTGACGGCGTGTACAGGTTCCCTACAAAGGAAAGATGCGTAGAGGACTCGGACATAGTGCTAGTAGCCACCGAATGGCCGGAATTCAAGAACCTTAAGATAACGAATAAGCCAGTCGTGGATGCAAAACGGATCCTCAATCCGCGCAATTTCAAGTCTTTCAAAGCCGTCGGATTGTATACTTAAACGACGATATCGGTCAATCTCACTTAGAATACTATTAAAAAGGGATAAATACAACAAAACTGTTAAATTGGTGTATAGGTGCTGATTTTACATGGTAGACGAGGAAGAGCTGGAAAAGGAAAAACAGGACCTTGTAAGCAAAATAGACGTGTTAAGAGGGCAGATAAAAACGTTCGAGGGAGAACTAGGTATAAGCACAGCCGACCTCAGAAACCTGCCGCAGAGCCAACGAATAAGGGCACTCCGTTCGGTCGGGACCGAAGAATCTCAGAACCTCAGGCAGTCCAAGGAGATACTGCAGGAAATCGAAACGGCCTTGTCCCGGGAGAAAGCAAAGGTAGACGCTTCCAGACCGCCGTGGATAAAAAGAGAGGAGAGGGCAGCCCAACGCGAACGCGAAGGCATATACGAAAAACCCAAGATACCTGCTAATCTAATCGCCCCTGTGATCGAGGTCAAAACGAAAACGCTGGGTCCAGAAGGTGCCGTTGAAGAAGGGCCTGCGGAAGAGCAGCTATTAGAAGCCCCGCAATCGCAGGAAAAAGGAAACGCACCGCCGGAAGAACACATAGAGAATCCAAACGCCCAGCAGATAATCGCCAAAAGGACGAAAGAACTTGCGGAAAAGACCAAAGAGGTGCAGGAAATGGGTGCTCTAGTCTCCAAACTGCGTAAACAGGTTACAGAAGCAAAAACCATGCCTACCGATGAAGAGGTGCAACCAGAGCCGCAGACGCGCCCAGCACTGAATTTTACGAAAGACGATGTCGATACGCTTCGCATGCTTGTCGGAAGACTCAACGAATTAGTAAAGACTAATGTAACTATAGCGAACGAATTGAGAGAAGTCATAAGCGATACGCGCAACGCGCGCCGTTCAGACAGGGTATCCGAACTGGTAAGGAAACTTGCCTCGGTGAGCATGAATGAGTAAGATACTTTACATAATAGCGGACGGGATGGGTGACCTTCCCATCGAGCAGCTCAACCGGAAGACGCCGCTGGCCTATGCTTATAAACCGAACATAGACCATTTGCTGTCCAATGCAGCGTGCGCGTTTCCTTCAGTCCTCGGTAGACTTGCGCCACAGAGCGACGCCGGAGTGCTGGCTGACTTGGGCTATGATCCCACCAAGTATTCGACCGGCAGGGGCTGGTTCGAGTGCCTCGGACTGGGCATGGCGCCGGAAGACGGAGACCTAAGCGTCAGGGTAAACTTCGGTGAAGTTGAAAACGGGACGCTCAAGTCAGTAAGGACTTACATGTCAAAGGAAGAGCTGAGGCAGCTAGAGGATGAGATAAACGAAAAGGTAAAGTTGCCGGTGGACTTTGATTTCAAGGCGGGAGAAGGCTACAGAGCCGGTCTAGTCCTAAGGAAAGGGGGCACCAAGTTTTCACAATACGTTTCAAACAACGAACCCGGATACGAACCTAAATTCTACAGGGGCGGGAAAAAACTTAGTTTCGCTTCGAAGATAACCAGTAAAAAGATATCTAAGATAAGCGCGATAAAAAACGAGGCAAAGAATACTGCCGGCCTTTTGAACAGTTTCATCGAAAAGGCGGTCGATGTGGTTAGAAAATCGGAGTGTTACTCCAGGCGCAAGGCGGCCGGCTCTCAGCTGCCAAACTATGTATTTTTACGTGACGCAGCCGTCGGCGATCCAAAGCTCCCGCCGATAAACTCGCGATACGGACACGGCTGGACCGCAGTGGCGGGCATGCCGTTGGAGAAGGGGATAGCCAAGGCGGCAGGGATGTCTCTGGTAGAGACGAGCGAGCTGGAGGATGTAAACGAAGACCTAAAAAACAAGGCCGACAAGCTCGCAGTGGCGATGTCTAGATCCGATGCGGTATATCTTCATATAAAACAGACGGATTCAGCGTCGCACCTGGGAAAATACGCGGACAAGTATGCGATAATAGAGGCGATAGACCGCATAATATTCTCACGTGCTATAAGGCTGGTAAACATAGGCAGGGGAGACACCATAGTATTCACCTGCGACCATGCTACGTCCTGTGAACAGATGCGGCACATAAACTCTAATATACCCGTGCTGATAGTCAACCGTCGCTTCGGCCGCATAAGTGATTTCAGCGAACGGGCATGCAGTCGTTCTCCCCTTCGTGGCATAAAGAAGGCGATAGACATAATGCCTTTCGTCACGGGGCTGTGAGCATGTCGAACCAAGAATTAGCCGAGATGTTCTATGACATCGCAGACATACTCGAAATAAAGGGCGTAAAGTGGGAGCCAAGAGCTTACAGGAGAGCAGCTATGACCATCTCCACGCTTTCTGTCGACATACGGCAGGTCTTCGAGGAGGGTAAACTGCAGGAGCTAGAGGGCGTCGGACCATCTATAGCGAAGTCCATCGAGGAGTACATAAAGACCGGTAGGATGAAAAAATATGAAGACCTAAAGAGAGCTTTTCCGATAGATTTCTCTACTTTCAGGAAGATACAGGGCCTGGGTCCGAAGAGGGCTTTCGTGCTGTACAAGAAACTGAAGGTAAAAAACCTGGACGATCTTAGGGGCGCTTTGGCGAAAAACAAGGTGCGCACGCTCGAAGGATTCGGCGAAAAAAGCGAAGAACTGCTTAAGCACGGCGTAGAATCTTTCATGCAGGTAAAGGAAGAAAGAAAAATGCTGGGATACGTGATAGATTACTTTGAAGACCTGGTCTCACAGTTAAGAGCTAGCGGCCTTTTTACCCGCGTCGAGATAGCCGGCTCAACAAGAAGGATGAGGGAAACGGTCGGCGATCTAGACATCCTGACGACGTCAAGCATCCCACAAAGATGCATGGATTTTTTCGTTAAGATGAAGCAGGTGAAGGAGATCATCGTAAAAGGTGACACCAAGACCTCTGTAAAACTGGACATAGGCCTTAATTGTGACATAAGAGTCGTTGAAGACGATTCTTTTGGCGCTGCGATGCAGTATTTCACTGGCAACAAGGACCATAACGTTGAACTCAGGAAGATAGCCATATCAAAAGGCCTCAAACTAAATGAGTACGGCGTCTTCCGGGGAGAACGGCGTCTTGCCGGCCTTACAGAAAAAGAGGTTTACGCTTCACTCGGCCTTGGAGAGATGGAGCCGGAACTGCGTGAAAACACAGGGGAGATAGAGGCGGCCAAAACCCATTCGCTTCCCAAGCTGATACGGTACGATGAGGTAATCGGAGACCTGCACTCGCACACCAAGTACAGCGACGGCCTAAATACTCTCGAAGAGATAGCAGAGGAGGCCAAGGCCCTGGGTCGGAGCTACATAGCCGTAACGGACCACAGCAAGGACCTGAGAATCGCAAACGGCCTCGACGAAAAGAGATTTGAAAAACGGAACGCGTTGATAGACAAGATAAACGAAAAAAGCGACGTGAAATTGCTTAAGGGCGTAGAACTCGAGATACTAAAGGACGGCTCTCTCGACTTATCCCCCGCCTGCCTAAAGGAAATGGACATAGTAATCGCCGCGTTGCACCAGAATACCAAGATGGACAGAAAACAGCTTACCGACCGTTTGCTGAAAGCCGTCGGTTCTGGCCTGGTAACGACGATCGCGCATCCGACCGGTCGAAAGATAGGGGAGCGCGTGGCCTTTGACATTGATTATCCCAAGATATTCGAGAGCTGCGGGAAGAACGGGGTGTTCCTGGAGATAGACGGTTATCCCGACCGCTCTGACCTGCCCTTCGACATGGTTAAACAAGCGAAGGAATATGGTGTAAGATTTACCCTCGGCAGCGACGCCCACAGGAAGGATCAGCTTCGCTTCATAAGAATGGCCACGGCCATAGCCAGAAGGGGGTGGCTGGAGAAAAAGCACGTTATAAACGCGCTTGACTATGAAGACGTTCTTAAGCTTAAGCGCTGAGCCAGGAAAGCCACATTTCCTGTTGATGCAATTTATATATTGTCGTTTCGATCTAATAACTATAATATGAAGATATTCCTCGATACGGCCAACCTGAAAGAGATAGAAGAGGCGGTAAGTTGGGGCGTAATCGATGGAATTACGACTAACCCTACTTTAGCGTCTAAAGAGACGGGGAATTTTTGGGAAATCGCCAATAAAATATTGAAGCTTGTAAACGGCCCCGTAAGCCTAGAAGTGACGGCATTGGACGTAAACGGGATGGTAGAAGAGGGCAAAAAACTAGCCGCCCTAGGAGATAATGTGGTCGTAAAGATCCCGATGACCATAGAGGGCCTAAAGGCCGTCAGGCGGCTTAAAGAAATGGGCATAAGAACGAACGTCACGCTGGTATTCAACAGCAACCAGGCCCTGCTGGCAGCGAAAGCCGGTGCAGACTACGTGTCCCCCTTTATAGGCAGGCTCGACGATGTGGGAGAACACGGCATGGACGTCATAAGGGACATCAAGAGGATATTCCAGAACTATAGCATAAAGACAGAGATCCTTGCTGCCAGCATAAGGCACCCCATCCATGTAAAAGAGGCGGCCACAATAGGCGCCGATGTCGCTACTATGCCGTTTTCAGTTTTGAAGATGCTCGTCCATCATCCGAAGACGGAAGAGGGGCTGGCAAAGTTCCTTGAGGATTGGAAAAAGGTAAAAATTTGAGATATGCGGCCAGCCGTTTTTGTTGACAGGGACGGTACAATAAACCATGACTCGGGGTATATCCATGATCCGAAAGACCTTGTATTGTACGATGACACCGTCGCGCTACTCAAAAGCTACGTATCTAAGGGATATCTAATAATCGTGCTTACCAATCAATCCGGCATAAACCGAGGCTACTTCACCGAAGAAGAATGCAATAAATTTAACTCTGCGGTAAAAGCAGAGCTCGAGAAACACGGCATCGGCATAGACGCATTTTATATCTGCCCCCACACGCCTTCGGAAGGCTGCAATTGCAGAAAGCCGAATACCGGCATGGCCGAAAAGGCGATAAAAGAATTCGACATAGACACAAAAAAATCGATAGTTATAGGGGATAGAGATGACATGGACGGCGAACTAGCCAGACGGCTTGGCATAAACTACCTGATACTCGAGAGATAGCGTGCTTTGGTGACGTGTCAGACAACGTATAAAAACAGACACGTATTAATTAACATATGGAGACCAAAAACAAGAGACTGGAGTCTATGCGAGAGCAGAAACACGAAGTTATATCGACAGAGGAGAGGATAAAAAGCGGCATAAACGGGCTCGATCCGCTTATAAACGGCGGTCTAATAAGGAACAGCGTTACGGTCGTATACGGTTCCCCTGGCGCCGGCAAAAGCGTTTTTTGCACGGAGTTTTTAAGGGAAGGCCTAAAACAAGGGGAAAAAGTATTTTATGTCAGTCTGGAACAAGACCTCGACTCGTTCCTCAGGGAAGCCGATTCGCTCGGCTTCGCCGAATTCCGAAAACAGCTTAATAGCAATTTTATATTCACCAGGATGACCGGCCACGATTTCAAGTCTTTCCTGTCCGTAGAGCTGCCGAAGATACTGGAGGCGAGAAAGGGCAAGCAGTCTAGGATAGTTATAGATCCGCTCACACCGTTCTTGTGGGAGATACGAGACCCCGCACTCCAGAGGAATATCCTGTCGGACACATTTAACATGCTTCACGCCTTCGGCACATCCGTGGTAACGATAGAAAGGTACGGGGATCTAAACAAGATGGAGTTCTCGGAAGAGCTTGCCATCCCGCTATACCTTTCCGACACCGTAATACTCATGTCGATAGTATACGATCGAAACTTTTACAAGAAGACGATAACCGTGATAAAAATGAGATTTTCTTCGCACAGCTCCGATATACACTCGCTTGAAATAACCAGTAACGGTATAAAAGTATTCGAGAACAAACCAGCGTTCTAAGATAAAACGAGGCGCTATAACCATAGGCACATTATTTCACGGACAATTGCATGGACTTTACAAAAGACGAGGCTAAGGTTGCAGTGATTACTGGAGCAAGCGGTGCATTAGGCTCACAACTTGTGTCTATCCTAAAAGAGGAAAAATATATTGTGGTAGCCTGTTCAAAGCGCACGGCGGTGAAAGACGCAGCGTTTTCCGAGAAATTTGACATCGCGGATTCGGAGGCGGTAAGAAGATACATAAAAGAAGTGCTTAAAAGATTTGGTAGGATAGACATTCTTATAAATAATGCCGGATATGCGGGCAATCCGAAAGCCGTAGATAAAACAGATGATGAAAATGTGCTGCGCATGTTTAGGACTAACGTATACGGACCATTATATTTCATGCGCGAAGTTCTACCAACTATGAAAAGGAATGGTGCGGGAAAGATAATAAACATAGCATCAAAAGCAGGCGTGTATGCAGTACCTTATCTATCCGCGTATTCTGCTAGCAAAAGTGCTCTCATAGCGTTGACCCAAGGCGTAGCTAAAGAATTAAAACGAGAGAATGTAAGCATAATATGCGTTTCCGTGTCTCCCGCAGGAATGAATACAGCACTTAGGGCCAAAGTTTATGGAAAAGAGGACGCAAGAAGACAACAAGATGTCAGAGCAGTGGCCAATATAATAAATAATATAGCGATTGGTCGGATGGCCGTACCGCAAGGAGCCAATGTTGTCATAAAACAGAAGCATCCGACGATAAGAGTAATGGAAGATGGCTAGTGAGCGCAAAATGTGTGGTGAAAAATAGTAGAAAAGTTTATATCATTCGGAAAAATCCAGTTGGATAATGCATTTCTAAAAAACTAATGCGGATTGAAAAGAGCTATAGAAATTTGAGTATGCACAAATTGCAAACTCGCGCATCAGATAAATTCTAGCAATGGAAGACGCGACGAATAGATCTGAAGATAGACATGTTGGATCCAACGATCTCCGTAATTATATAGAGTTAATTTTGACAAGATAAAAAAAATATCCAGATATAAGACACGTTATACTTCGCGGGACATAGCAGCCACGAAGAACGGGATGATAACCAACGACGAAAGAACGATAACCGTTAACTGGTACAGAAGACTAATATCGATGCAGAGCCTAATAAGTAAATTGAGTTCAACGGCGCTATTCTCTGAACATACATCAAATAATCAGGATAACAGCGCAATCTAATAAAATTCACTATTTTATCGAGAGACCACGTTTTCTTCTACAGCCTTTTCTACGGCGGCATCGCTCCCGTGCCTGTTTTTCCAGCCGAGCGCAGATACCTTGCTTGTATCCAGCTGAGCTTTTTTGACATCGCCTTTCCATCCGCGCCCGTCAACGCCGCCGACAAATTCATATCTTACGTTCCGCAAGCCCAGTTTTTCCACGACTATATCAGCTATCTTTCTTACGGAGGTCATCTTTTCGTTTCCGAGGTTGAATACGTCGGTTTTTTCAGAGCGAGAGTGCAGGAACAGCATGGCGTCTACGCAATCTGAGACGTGTATGTAAGATTTGGCTTGGGTGCCATCGCCTAAGATGTCTAATCTGCTCCCGTCTGCTCTTAGACGGTTTATGAAATCGAATATTACGCCGTGCGTCGAATTTATGCCGACGACGTTGGCGAACCTAAATATGGAAGCTCTTATGCCGTAATAATGAGAGTAAGCAGTTATCATGCCTTCGTCTGCCAGTTTAGACGCCCCATAAGATGAAATCGGCATGCACGGACCGTACGTTTCGGGAGTAGGCAGGACGGCCGCTTCCCCGTAGACGGCGGACGTGGACGAAAAAAGCAGCTCGGAACAGCCGCCGTTCTTCATGAAGTCCAGCACGTTTTTAGTACCGACTATGTTCTGCTTAAAATCTATGTCTGGATTTTCCGAGCCCTTCTTTACGTCAGAATTAGCCGCAAGATGTATGATTAGGTCGAATTTGCCTAAGCCGTCGAATGTCCGTGGTTTCGTGATGTCCTTCTTTATAAATCTGAAATTTCCTCTGCCGATGAACCTGCGAATGAAGCGGTCATCCGGCTCGTTCGACAGGTCGTCTATGACCGTGACATCGTTTTGGTCTACGAGTCTAGATACGGTATTCGAGCCTATGAAGCCGGCTCCACCCGTGACCAGGAGTTTTTTTGACTCAGTCATAATATATACTTAAAACGTGCCTTATTAAATATATAACCAAATAACAAAATCATCCAGGTATGGACAACTCCGATTTTATAAAACGTGCAAGAGAGACCATCAAGCTTAGATTATCTGTAGATGATCTGATAGCAAAGTTGGTAAACCTTATAGACGAGGGCGAAAAGGCGGAAAACTCGCTTTTCAAGGCCGCTTACGACGCGTATTTTCTTTATTATCCGGAAGCCGCCGCGATAATAAGCGAAAGGGACCGTTTTGTCGAAACGCTGTCTGGAGGGCTGGAGAGGGACGTCGTCTGTGGAAGGCTCGGGACCACGGGCGAGAGCATGGGATATGACATGTCGGCAGAAGACGCTCAGATCCTGTCAGTTTATTTAAACGAACTTAAAAATATGTCGGATATGAGAACCTTCGCTGAAAGGCACCTGGATAAAACCGTAGCGGACAATTATCCGAATCTGGCGATCTTCAATGTGAACATGGTGATCCCGAGATTGATAACGCTGGGGGGCGGAGTAAAAGGCCTCGCCTTTATGCCGAGCTCTAAAGTGCAGATTTTGGGGGCGGAGCGCACCTTATTTTCACGACCGGGCAGACGCGAGGCGTCTCCTAAATACGGTGTTCTATTCAAGCATCCCCTAGTCGAGGGAGCGCCCCAGGATAAACGGGGTAAGATAGCGAAGATACTGGCGGCTAAGATAAACTTGGCAGCAAAAATTGAGACGTTCTCGGAAAACGACCAGAGCGCGGCGATAAAGAAACAACTGGAAGATGAGGTAAGGGCGGTGATGGATAAATGATAAAATCAATACCGCATGAACGGGCAATCGTGGCGCTGAAAAGCGTGATGGACAACGTTTACTGGCTACAAAGAGAAAGGAGGCTATTGGTCTCAACTAACTTGGTGCCGGGTCAGTCTGTATACGGTGAAAGGCTTTTCAGCGAGGCAGGAAAGGAATATAGAGAATGGATCCCTCTGCGCAGCAAGCTCGCAGCGGCAATATACAACCGACGCAGAGGCTTCGAAATAAAAGCAGGGCACAGCATACTTTACCTCGGTGCTTCGTCAGGCACCACAGTTTCTCACGTTTCAGACATAGTCGGCGAACATGGAAAAGTCTATGCTGTAGAAGTATCTGAAGAGATGGGAACCCGCCTCATACTGCTGTCAGAAAAGCGCAAAAACATATTTCCCGTCATAGAAGACGCAAGACGAGTCGATGTGTTGTCGCAATCCGTACCGAGATGCGATTTTATCTACCAAGACATAGCACAGAGAGACCAAGTCGAAATTTTTATAAAGAACGCCGATGCCTTTTTGAAAAAAGGCTGTTTTGGGGCCGTCGCAATAAAGGCCAAAAGCATAGACATATTCAAATCGAGTAAATCCGTCATAGACGAGGCCGTATCACAGTTGCGCAGGAGGTTCATCGTGGCAGAAACTATCGATTTGAATCCATACCAACGAGACCATTCGCTTGTGATGGTCAAGAACTAGAGAGAGCTTAAAGCCCCTCGTAAGGCGCTATGGGCGCCTTATAACGCTTCGGCCCAGCATTTTGAGACGCTTTCGGAAAGATTATAATCGCCGAAAATCAACTGTCTTTATGGTCGCTATACTGCCGGAGGCAGGGCTACTGGTATTTGACACGATTGTTTCCTGGGGCAGGATGCTGCTGGCGCTGGGCGTATCGATTGTCCTAAGCATATTCGTGGGGATATGGCTGGCGAGGTCAAAGCGCGCCGCAAGGCTCGGACTGCCGATAATAGACATACTCCAGACACTGCCGATACTAGCTTTCTTCCCCATAGCCATATACATCTTCGTTATAATCTTGCCAGGATACATCGGGATAAACGCCGCAGTCGTTTTCCTGATAATAACCAGTATGCTGTGGAACATGATATTCGGCGTCTATGAGGCCATAAAGACCCTGCCGACAGAGTTCGCTGACTTGGGGCATCTTTACAAGTTGAATGTTTACCAGAGATTGAAAAACATATACATACCGGCGGCACTGCCGCGCCTTTCGGAACAGATGAGTCTGTCTTGGGCAGTGGGACTATTCTATTTAGTGACCAGCGAGATATTCTCCACCGGTAACGCCAAATATCAGGTAAGCAACGGCATCGGCGTGGCCCTCGCACAGCTCGGTGTCAGCGGCGATTATCTCTCTTACATACTTGGCCTTGTGATATTCATAGCGTTCGTAATCGCTACAAGACTTACACTTTTCACGTGGTTCGATCGCTTCGCGAACAGGTACGCATTGGAGGCGTATGGAGAACCGCCGCGTCGCCATGGGACAGAGGGCGTAATAAACGCCATTACTCATAGGCTTACTCACCTTTTCACGTCGCGAAACCCCCGACCAGCGCACAAGAATGAGACGGCTCATTCGAGGTGGGCTGCGAAGATAACCGCACATTCGAGATTTTTCGAGTATGCCGGGCTGGCCGTCGCTTGCGCTATAGCCGTGGTCGTGGTCTTGGCATATGCAAGACCCGGCACGTTCGCCTCCGTGCCGTCATATGAACTGTCGGTGATGATAGCATTAGCCGTATCGTTCCTGAGGGTATGGGGCGCGTTCGTCGTGGTCCTAGCCGTAGCAATCCCACTCTCTATCTACGTCGTATTCATGTCCAGCCATAAGAATTCGTATCTTCTAGTTTTCCAGCTTATCGCCTCCGTGCCGGCGACCATACTGCTGCCGATCATAGTGAGTGGCGTCGATGGTAACGCAGAAGCAACTGCCTTTATAGTCTTCTTCCTTAGCGGCATATGGTACATAGTCTTCAGTGTCATAGCAAGCACTAAATATCTAAACAAAAGCATCCTTGAGGTCAAGCGCATCTTTCGCGTAAAGGGCTGGGCGGCTTGGAAACTGGTCTATCTGCGAGCCATATTGCCGGGGCTTATAACCGGCAGCGTTACTGCAATAGCAGCCGAGTGGAACGCTAGCATAGTCGCCGAACAGTTTTCCGCGGGGCCCCAGAACACAGTAGTCACATCCGTAGGCGTCGGTATAGGTAAACTTCTGAATACGACTCTTTCTTCGGGGAACCTTCTTCTGATGCTCATAGCTCTTGTGAACATGACTGCGATGATAATACTGATTAATACCTTTATATGGAAAAAGCTATATGACAAAGTAGCAGGGGTGTACACTTAGATATGCATGCCGTAGAAGTCGACACGGTCGCGTTCGCTTTTCAAGACAGGGACAGGACGGTGCCTGTGATAAAGAACGTGTCTTTCATCGCAGACGAATTCGAATTCGTTTCAGTTATAGGGCCGTCTGGTTGCGGCAAAAGTACTCTTTTGAGGATAATAGCGGGCTTGATCCCGCCCACCAGAGGCAAAATCCTGATTTATGACAAGGAAGTAGCCAAGCCGACGGAACTGGTGTCTTTCGTGTTCCAGGATTCTGCACTTCTGCCATGGCTAACCAATATAGAAAACGTAAAACTGAGCCTTTCTTCTTCTCCAATGTCCGAGGACGAGAAGAATAGGAAGGCGAAAGCGATACTGGACAGGCTCGAATTGAAAGGCTTCGAGAACGCATACCCAAACGTCCTAAGCGGCGGGATGAAACAGAGGGTCGGCGTTGCGAGGGCTATGGTGTCGGATCCTAAGGTGCTACTCATGGACGAGCCATTCAGCTCCTTGGACGAACTTACTGCAAGGAGCCTTAGGAGCGAGATACTTTCTACCCTGAAAGACAAAAACCTGCCGATAATGTCTGTTCTAATGGTTTCCCACAATGTGGAAGAGGTCGTAGAACTTTCCGACAAGGTGGTCATCCTGTCGGATAAGCCGTCATATATAAAGGCCATAAAAACGATAGACCTTCCGGTCCCGCGCGACAGGCACAGCAAGGAGTTTATAAATGTCGTCGACTCAATATATTCTGTTCTTACCGGTTAGTTTTCTTTACGGGATTAGCTGGTTTTATCCAAGTATCAGTACGCTGATCGTAGTCGCACAGCTCCGTCTTCAAACACCATGCAAGAAGGTTTTTCCTAAATTTATCCACGTTCTCCGGGTCATAAGCGTTCTGATACAGACCGGCTCTTATCAGCATGTCAAGTAGCTTAGACGTCGTTATGCGGCCGTATCTGGAAAGCTCGGCATTTATGGTTTTGAACGGCTCCAAAAGTACTAGGCGCTCTCTCATCTGCAGCCGCGCTTCCTTCGAACTTAGACTTGCCGTCTCGTCTGTGAGGGTGGCTACACCGTCTTCAACTTTTATAAGGCCGAGCATTTCACACGCCCTTAAAGCAGGTAGCAGGTCGTCTATATCTTCATTGGTCTCTTTGGCCATCTCAGATATAGAGGAGAATCCACCAAGTTCCCGTATGACCGAGAGCACCCCCTTGATGAAAGCCATGTGTATTTCTAACGGAAAAACCTCTGTAATCGCCATACTCTCACTTTTATTAAGGAATCATCGTCTTATAAGATTTTTTAACCGCCGTCACGACTGGATTAGCGCAGTTCTAGATAGATAGGGGCGTGGTCAGACCCCTTTATATTATTAAGTATGCCGGCAGCCGCGGTTTTGCCGCACAGGTCATTCGACACCAGAAAGTAGTCTATCCGCCACCCTATATTTTTCTCCCTAGCACCAAAACGGTAGGTCCACCACGTGTAATTTCCTCCAGCACTAACGAACATGCGGTATGCATCCGTGTAGCCGCTGCGGACGAAGCGTGTGAACCACGCACGTTCACGTCGAGTGAAGCCCGCGTTTTCCTCGTTTTCTTTCGGCCTAGCTATGTCACGCTCTTCGTGAGCCACATTGAAATCTCCGCATATGATCACCGGCTTCTTTTTCCGCAGCCCGTCCGCGAACACAGAGAAGGCACGGTCGAACTCGATTTTAAAATCCAATCTTGAAAGATCCCGTCTGGAATTTGGGAAGTAGGCGTTTATGACGTAAAACGCCGGCATTTCGAGCGTAATCACACGCCCTTCAGCGTCAAATTTTTTGAGGCCGATGCCGTATATGACATTTATGGGCGAGCGTTTTGTGAGAGTCATCACGCCACTGTATCCCCGTCTAGCCTTGGCATCAAAAAGGTAAGCAGTATAAGGGTCATAAGCCACGCCTAAAGGCAGGGAATCGGTCTTAACCTCCTGGAACATTAGCATGTCGTATTCGTGCGAATCGACAATGGGTTTGAGCCCTTTGCCGAGGGCGCTTCTTATGCCATTAACGTTCCACGAAAGCAGCCGCATTATGTAGATAAGCACGTCCTTCTTTTATTCTTACGGGCGCCCTTGATAGATATATATAGCAATCCATGCAAAATCATTAGCATGGCGGTATTGACAAGATCAGAGATACTAAAGCTCATAAAAGACAAGACCCTCCGAATAACGCCCTTTGATAAGAGCCAGGTCGGACCGGGATCTATAGACCTGCATCTTGGCAAAGTTTTCCGGGTTTTCAAGAAGGCGCACGGCTTTTTCAACGTCGATGACAAGTCCGATTATAGGAAGATAACGGAGACCGTTAAGGTCAAGGACGGCAGCTACTTGCTCATAGAACCCGGCGAGTTGGTCCACGGCATAACCGTGGAGACCATACGGCTTCCGAGGGGCGTATCGGCTCGAATAGAGGGGAGATCCAGATTTGCAAGGATAGGCCTTCTGACGCACCTTAGCAGCGGCTTCATGCAACCTGGCACGAACGGGAAGATAGTGCTCGAGATAGCCAATCTTTCGCCGATAAGCCTCGCGATACATCCGGGCACGCAGATATGCCAGATAGTCATAGAAGAAGCAAAAGGCGATGGAGAGTATACCGGCAGGTTCTCGAATCAGATGAAGCCGTGAATATGGCAAAGCGCGTGTTCATAATACACGGATGGAGCGGCTCACCTCTTGAAGCATGGATACCTTGGCTTAAAGCAGAGCTTCAAAAGGAGGAGTTCAGAGTGTCTGCGCCGTCTATGCCCGATCCGGATAGACCTAGGATAAGCACATGGGTAAAAGCGGTCGGAGGAGCCGTAGGAAGACCGGATGGCGACACGTTCTTTGTCGGACACAGCATAGGTTGCCAGACCATCCTTAGATACTTGCAGGCTTTTGATGAAGTACCTAATGTAGGCGGCAACGTGCTTGTAGCGCCATGGACACGGCTTACAGCTGCCGCGTACGGCGATGCAGAAGATAGGGATATTGCGAATGAATGGCTTAATACTGCCATACAGTGGGAAAGACTTTCTAATAACAGGTTCATTACCATCTTTTCGGACAACGATCCGCTGGTGCCGTTGTCGGAGGCGCGGGTCTTTATGGATAAACTACGTGCCAAGGTGATAATCAAGAAAAAGGCGGGGCACCTAGGCGGAGAATCTGGCATAAAGATGCTGCCAGAAGCACTCAGATCCGTGCTCGAAATGGCCTCCACACATAAAAGTTTATAAATAATGCGGTCTTCTAGCTGATATGCCGGTTTTGAAAGCTGTACTAAGCAAGATAGATTCTATAGTGCACCTGCCGAAGGCAGAAGCACACTGCGACATCCCATGCGGCATATACGATCCCCACCTTGCGCAGGTGGCAGCCCACACTGTTATAAGGATGAACATGCTCATCGGTCAGCTGAAGGTGCCCACCAACGATGCCAAGCCGGAAGAACGCCTCGATTTTCAGCATAAACTTACAAGATATACAGATGTAAAGGAGAAACATGCGGAACTGTGCAAGCACGAAGTAAGGATAATATGGGGAGACTACTTCAAGTTGGAGCATCTACAGAAGTTCCCTGAACTCCACGATCTTACTTGGAAGATAATGAAAGCAGGTTCTAAGGGTAAACAAGACATCAATATGACAGAAGCGGAAGAGCTTCTTAATGATGTTAACAGGTTCGCCGAGATATTCTGGAATACAAAGGGCGTAAACACGGTGCGCGTGAAAGCACCATACCCCACCGAAAGAGAGATAGTCCTGCCCAAACTGTAGGCACGAATACATTGACACCGAAGAAAATGAATGCGCCAGTGCAACACGTGTCGCACGACACGGGAGACGGGCAGGTTTATAAATCTCCGTCGCTCGCAGTCGACGGTGTACTTATATTCGAAGGAAAGGTGCTCTTGGTCAAAAGGAAGCGCGACCCATTCGCTGGAAAGTGGGCACTACCGGGAGGATTCGTGGAGTACTGGGAGACAACGGAGAACGCCGTAGCTAGAGAACTCTTAGAAGAGACGGCCCTGCGAGCAAAGGCGGTGGCTCTAATCGGCGTTTATTCGGCTCCAAACAGGGACCCTAGGAAGCATGTAATATCAGTAGCTTACCTCCTTAGTGATTACAAAGGCGTGCCAAAAGGAAGTGACGATGCGAAAGAAGCGAGATGGTGGCCGCTTGACGGCTTACCCAAACTTGCCTTCGATCACGCTAAGATACTCAGAGACGGTTTACAGATATTAAGAGAAGAACGAAGGAAATAGGTGGTAATAGAGCATGTGCTTATCTTGTCGAAGGAAGTTCGTCCCCCAATAGCGTTTGAGGCGAAAGACTCCAAAGTCAGCGTTTGACGCTGGCGAATCTTAAGTCCTTGTCTTCCCAGTAATCATTGGAAAAGTCTGATAACCATACTGAATCTCTCTTTATATTGCGCGCATCGTCGGTCTTGTTAAACGAAGGCGCAGGATCTATAAGTTTTATGTTTAGCGCGCCTTCTCGGTTTCGATAAGCTACGATGTTTGATCTGTCAAGGTCACCATGCCCAATTCCTTGCGCATTTATTTGAGCGAGTCCAGTCAGTACGTTTTTCCTTATATCCGCAGCGTCGCGAGGTGCTAGCAGTTTCCTTCTTAGTCTGTCTAGATCCTTCCCGCCGATTTTCTCGACGAGATAACCAATGTAACTCCCGGCTCTGTCTTTAATCATTGCATACGGTCTAGCGACATAATCTGGCGAAGCAGTGTACATCCTGCAGAGATTCCTATATTCACCATACAATAAATCGACAGGGAAAGCAATCGGCTCTACAATTTTCATGTGTATGCTCTTATTGAGTAAATCTTCCGCTTTCATAAGTTCACACTCAACAACTGGAACTTTATTATCATCGATTTCTACCGGAGTACCCAATACTTCTTCTAATGATGGCATGCGCGTTTTCATAGCCACCTGTCCAGCGAGGATTGTCGGCCTTCTTTGATCTGATATGCCGGCTGTTTTTTTATGTTTAGTTCATAGATAGACGATATAAATTGTAAACAATTCTCCTGGCCCTCACACCCACTATATTTTTCAACCGCACTCAGTGCTACAGAAGAAATTATACTCCATGAGTCATTAGATGCGCTTCCATAGTAGCTGTCCAAACTCTTTTGTGTATATCCTCTTCTACAAGCAGGACTAGCAGCCAGAGGAATCAGTTCATCTTCGCCTTTTGTTTTATACAATACTATTTTTTTCTTGTAAGTTTCCATACAAAATTATTACTACTATATCATAGTAGAAGTAATATATAAACCTTTCGTTTGGCCTGCTCGTTGATTTCTGCGAGAGTGTCTGCTAGGTACGCCTGTGCATAACTAGTATAAAACATGATAGTGTCGTCCAGGCGTGTCTCTTTCTTTTTGGACCGGCTTATGCTCCAAGCAGCTTATTGTAAAGCATCGTCTTGAGCCTGAGCTCGTTCTGCACGGACTTCCACCTTCGGCAGCATACGTGCTCTCTCCGAAACGGCGCTTGAAGGCGGAAAAGAAGGATTCCACGAGCCAGCTCTTCCCGTATCCCGCCTTTTCCTTCCATTTCTGCTGCCAGTACTTCATCCTCTCAACCTCGCTGAAGAACATCATTCCCTTCTCCGCCAGTGGATGGATCTTCTCAAGATGCGAGTGCGGCAGCAGGGCGAACTGCTCCATCACTGCTTTCTTCCTGGGGGGGCAGCCTTTTGGGAGAAGAGAAGCGGTGGTCCTTATCTTTATCCCAGATTTCAGCCCATTCTTCTCCAGAAAGGAGACGTTCCTCCTGGAGTCGTATGCCCCGTCGGCATAGACTGTGTCTCCTTTTGACGCCGATTCTCCAACCATAGGTATGAATTTCCTGTTGTCGTGGCAGCAGTCCCTGGTGACTCTCAAGTCCACGATCCGTTTCGTATCCACGTCGATAATGGTATGCAGCTTGTAGAACCTGGGCATCCCTCCGTATTTGGAATGCCTGTAGCTTCCCGTACGGCATACGGACATCCCAGAGGCATCGATAGCCAGCAGCCTTCCTTTCCTATGCCGCTTCCCTACCGTCCATTTGACGTCCAGGCGGTAAAGCCTCCTGCTTATCGTAGTATGGTCTGGAGACCCCCCGTATATCCGCTTCACTAAAGCCTCCGTGGGTATCAGTTTGTCGCAGAATACGAACCTCAATGCGCTTATCCTGAGGATAAGCTCATCGGAATAAGAGAAGAGTCTTCCCTCCTTGTCTTCGTTCATGGAAAGGAGCGCTTTGCGCTCCTTTTGTCTCCAGTGGTCTATATTACCT
>JAKATQ010000008.1 GCA_021818665.1 Nanobdellota archaeon
TTCCCAGTAGTTATATTTATCTTGTTATTCTGCTTTATGACGGTATTTCCCCCGTTTGTGTCCTTGGTATACACAGATTTTACAGTCGTGCCGCTAAAATTGTCGTAATATAAGAAAACGTCTGCGCCGTCATCATATTGTCCATAAACTTTTGAAAGTGTCGGAGCTTCGCCTACTTTTTTGTTGTTTAATAAATTCGTCGTGTTGGTTGCGATGCCGATTTCTATGTCATTTAGCGTGAACGACGGCGGTATGCCGTTCTTTAGATATATCCAAAATAGAGCATATTTTGAAGTATAGCTTTCGAGCCACGATGGCAAGATATCCCCATTCGTAGAATTAAAAAATTCTACGTTTTGGAATGCGTATTTCCCCGACAAGTTCATGACATTATCAAAATACGCAGACGAAATGTTCAAACGCAGGCTAAAGTTTACTGGCACCGGCAGGGCCTGTGAATTTATGACTGAAAGCGGCTCTACAAAGGCCACCTGAGACGGTGCCGGCACCACTACATCCCAAAAAGTTATGTTTCCTGTCCCAGTGATATTGGATGAAGCAGATATTCTGTAGTTCCCAACAGGTAGTGCCGCGATATAAGTTGCGATTTTCCTTGAAGGTCCGGCTAAAAGCGCTCCGTTTACGTACAATCTTACTATAGCATTGGTCTCGTTGCTATAAACTGTGAAGTTCTGGTCGGTCGAATTTGTGCCCGTAACGTTCCTGTATGTAACGCCGTCTATGAAGAGTTGCAACGTCCTTGTGATATTTGCGTTTGTAAATGTTTGTTTTGGATTCTCTCCGTTCGGGGGGTATGTTGTAAGCGCCAGCCAGCCGGCTTTTACCGTTATTGTGCCGTTATGCTGTGACGAAAACCCTATGGGACTCTCGCCGCCTGCAAAATTTATCTCAGCGCTATCTCCTGGCTCTGATGCCAAGGCGGTTTTACCGCTGTACGCAAGCGAATATAATGAATATGCCCCGAACAACTTAGTCATAGATGCATTTTCATCAAGCACGCCAGCATTGAATACTCCAAACGTATCGTTTAACGTACCTATCAAAGACCCGTTGTGAACGGCTCCGGCTGCCGTGAACCCAATCCCGCCGCGGTTACACGGATTTGTGCTTATCGTACCGTTTATCTCTCCATAAAAGTAAATGACCGCCGCAGTTAGATTTTGCGGTATAGTAAGGCTAGAAGTACAACCATCGCTCCCTCCCGATCCGCCAGGATTGAATGTTATCCCATTGTTTATCTTATAGTTTGGAGATCCTGAAGCTGTCCAGCCATTTGGAAGCGAAGTCCCTCCAAAGTTGGTATAATATTGGAACACGTCAGAACCGTCGTCGTATTTCCCATATGGAGTTGAGAATCCGGCGTATTCGCCTACATCGACACCGTTGAAGAAGTTCGTGGTTATTTTTCCAAATCCTAAATAGATGACCATCGAGGAAAACGCGTTCAGCCCAGAGAGTTTAAGCCAGAACGTTGCAGACGATGACGTGCTGTATTGTCCGCTACTGAGCCAGGAAGGTATGATAGTTCCGTTTATATAAAAGAATTCCAGGTTCTGGAGATTTATAGCTTCGTATTCCTGATACAGTGACGGGTCTATAGTTACCGACTGTTGGAAGGGGTTCGTGGTCGAAGAGTTCTGTAAATTAGATATTACTATCGGCATATAATTTATTATACCAACTGGCGCAAATACTTGTATCTGGCTGTTCACCGCAGACACGACGGGTACTCCGTTTCGCGTCGGGGTTACGCCAAAATAAGTTACACTATGGTTGGACCAGAGAGCGGTATAACTGTCACCGCCGTCCTCGAAATAGTTAAGCTCTATACGATAATCTCCGCTCAAATTTACCGCGCCAGAATATTCAGTCGCAGCTTGCGTCTTCCAGCCAGAAAACACGTTGTTAAGATTTTGGAGACTACTTAACCAGCGGTAGCTAAAAGGACTGTACGCCGTATTGTTGTAACTCATGGCTATCCCATCGTCTCCAAGTCCATAAAATTTTGTGGTGCCGTTGGTTTTTACAAATCCTATCAATTTTAATATCCATGAATTACTAGGATTGGATACTGGTGGATTTGGATACGCGACTCCTCCCGTATAACCATTTTGGTAATTGAGTATTACATCGTTTTCTAAAGTGCCGTCGACGCTTCCCGTAAATCCGCTGAGAGTCGTATAAAATGGTGGTGTAGAAGCCGAAAACTGCGCACACGTGTTTATGCTAGTCGTGTTTGATATTGGTTCGGCGTATATCTGTCCCTCGTAATTCGTATTGTCGCATGTGCCACCGCTGTAATAATATATCTGGTACAGCGCCCCTGAATCCATAACATTTGCTATATTATCGTATATTCCAAACGGATTCGACCATTGCGCAGCTTCGCCCTGCCCTATGCCATTATAAGTACCTATTGGTAGGAAGACCATCTGTATCAAAGTAGATCTGTTGGCTGGGATAGAGTGCGTTAGTTTTATCCAGAATACCGACGTTTTTGCGCTTGTGTTGCATCCGCTCTCGCACCAGCTGTTGAGTAGCTGTGAACCGTTATAAAAACGGATGTTGCCTAGGTCAGGATAAAGAGAGCCGATGAAGTCTGACGGACTAAAAACGACCTCTTGTTGGGTCGTGGCTGGCGTAGTAGTTTCAGACGTTATCGTTACGTTAGTTAAGGTGGTACGAATATCTACCGGTATTGGATTTTTGGAAGGGACAAGGACTATCCGTCCGCTCGCTGTCTGATTAATGTTTGTAATAGACGACTCGGAATAGGATACAGAAAGAGTAGCCCTTGTCTGAGAATTCTGAAAACTACCTAAAAATATGCACACTATGCTCTGACCAGGATAAAGTTCATTGGATGTAGTTTCACCCGCAAAATTGCACAGATATTCCGGGTAAGTGTTTCCGTAGGCCGATAGCACAACCCTAGATATGTTTATAGGCTGATTCACGTTGTTTACAAGCTGCACTTCGAAGGTAGTCGTATTCGCCACCGCGCCGGCAACCGTTATTCCGCTGAAACCACTTATCACAGGTGCCGGCGTGCCGCCTATGGTTATTATACCAAAGTTGAATAAGATAAAAAGCACCAGCACGACGAGGAGTATCATCCAGCCGTAAGTGACAATGAACTCGACGGCACTCTGGCCTTTTCCACGCATTCGAATAAGATAAATCACGTAAATTTAAAGCTAAAAATCCCGCAGCCTGCGCATCCTACTTAAGCAGAGTTCCTTAGACAACGGACGACGTATCGGCCTGTGCGGATTTTGCGTACGGCGCGGCTATCCCATGCCTTGCACAGACTTTCGACGCTTGCTTGTACGCATCTGTGTATCTTCTGTAATTGGCATTAAAGGATCCTATTCAGGAAGAAAGGCCATCAGATACAGGACGAATGAATTTGCGCCTGAATCGGCTGTGTACGCGACAACCCCGAGAAGGACGCTGCCCACCATCCCAGCGGCTTGCAGCATACGCGTATTCCATTTTTCCTGTAAACCACCGCCGCCGTATCCTCCGAATATTTTTTCAGCCACATTCAGGGAGTCTGAAAGACGCTGTGAAAATTCGTTTATCTTGACAGGATTTCTTCAAGATTTTCCTTTTTCTTGGACTGAGATATACTACGGTTCGGTTCCCAACGTACCGCTGTTTAAAGTGCTGACACTCATTTTCAACTTGTAGAATTTTGCTGTGTTCTCGGCCGTGCTCTTGAGGCCCTCGTAAATCTCATTGAGTTTCTTCGCTTTCTTGAGGGAAAAACGCCAGTGCCCATCCGGCCGCCATCACGGCTATGCCGAGGTTCTGGCTAAAGATGCCATCGTAATAAGTTAGCCATGCATAAGCTACGGCAATGTATTCGGAAGCTACTCCGAAGGCAAATAGAATCTTATACGATAGCGCCGCTCTGGAAAGGCGTTTCATCTCCTCAAGGGTCGCATGCATGTCGGCATTGCCACTATCCACGATTGCCGTTATAAAAACTCTGGATGATACGCTCTTAGATATGTCTCTTTTTTGCATACAGGACTTCTTTTATTGCTACTTAAAGAGCGCAGCTATTATTTGACGATTCCTTCTGGCGCCGTGCGCACGAGATTGGTCATGTGGAAAACCCAGTAAGCAGGCCACATGCAGTGTATATCTCCGTCGCATTTATTGTCGGCGCCTGATATGAGACACAGAATTGGCGGAGGCTGAACGGCCTCCCGTAAGCGCCGCACGGCGAAAAGCTGGTGTTGGAGTCGGCGAAATACGCCGTAGAGTTGTGGCCCGCGGTTACGCTGTCGCTCGGCCTGAAGATATCCGTAGAAAGTGTTATGCCGGTGACATTGGTCACGTTTTTTATGCTCGAGTTTAAAAAAAGTACTTCTGCCCCAGTACCCACAAGATTGACGAAAAGGCCGCTCGAGTTGCACGCTAGTACACTTGCATCGAACGTAGCGTTGGGGTTGCCTGCAGAGTGCGTGCCTGGTTGTGACAGCAGGAATGCCGCTCCTAGCGCTACGACTATCGCAGCGGCAAGCCACATTATCCTGGACCTTTTGTCGATTATAGCCATACGCTCCTAACAAAATGAATAGATAAATATCTGTCCTGGTCAGTAAACGAATGAGACTTTGTGGGTAGCCAAGACCTTGGTCTTGTTCGGCGTAACTGCCTTGACGATAAAATCAAGCCTTTCTAGCGTGTCATCGTCGGTCACGTGGAATTCCACTACCCTTACTAGATCTGGGACTACGCCACCGATGCCTTTAGCGCGGTCTATCTCGATGGTGTAAAGATTCTTGTTGACCTGCTGTATATTCTGCTTGTAATTATAATACACCCAACGCGGATCGTGCACGAGCAGGGATTTAAGTCTCTCCTGTTCCGTCTGTATCTGCGAAGACAGGTCGTGCATGCGGCTCTGAGTTATCATGAAGCTCTTTGGGGTATAGTTCTGTCCAAAGTCTATACCATATTCTCCCATCTGCTCGAACTGCGAGAATAAGTCTTTGTCATACAAGGTATCAAAATCCGAGGCGAAATGGCCGTCTCCATCGAATATATCTCCCTCTCCGTTGACAGTATTTGTTTCAAAATCCTTTATTATCTGATCCAGTGTCTTCATAAACCAACCTCCTTTGTCCTATACTGTGCAATGCACACGATGATATATATAATTTAAGGCCCGATAAAAAGGCTTTTATGCCCGGGGGCGTTTAGTTTTGTATGGCGGCCAGAAGGCGTTTGCACAGTGGAAGAGAAAACCTCAGCCCGTGGTGGATCTTTGCCGGCGTATTCCAAATCGGTCTTCTGTTCAGCGGGATATGGCTGGGCAGGCTAAAGAGCCGGCACAGGAACGCAGGGGCGGTCTTCGCTGTCCTGTTTATAATCACTGTTTTCATAAATGGCGTGACGTACGGCCAGAACAACGCCGCGATAGCACTGGCGTGGCTGGGCATAGAGTTCTTCATAGCCATAAGCGTAGCGATGTACTATCAGAGGTCAGACAAGGCTTTAAGCGATCTTTCGGCTTACGTCGCCATCGGACTCGTCATAGGGCTTGCAGTAAGCGTGCTCCTGAACTCTTTCTGGATAATCCTCTGAGAAAGATCCCGGCTGCCGGAAATATCTTGTCTCAAATTCTTTATATATTCAGTTGAGCTCGTCCCTTATTATTCCTTCAACCTTACCGAGGAGCGAAGCCGAAAATGCTACGTTCAGCTCCCTCGTCCTGCCCTGTCTCCCGTGGCTTACCACTCTTGACATAACGAGGGAGTTATAATCCATATCCGCTATGAGGTCTGATACTCTCCTGAATGTCAATTCCTTCAGCCCGTACCTCTCGGCTATCTTGTGATAGTAGTCGTAGACCTCGCCACTGTAGACTTTCCCGAGTCTTTTATGCCTTGCGACCTCTATTATCGACAGCAGCACGCACTTGTGCTGCTTTGTCATCGATTTTATGACTTCTTCGGTTATGTTCTGCTCAAGAACGCCGGATGCCTTGTCTAGGTCTTCTTCGGTCACCGTGCTCCTGCCGACCTGCTGCGCCTGCTCACCAGCGACCTTTAGCATGTTCAGGGCTTTTCTTATGTCTCCATGTTCCTGGGCGGCCAATGCGGCGCACTTCCGCATGACGTCGATTCCGACCGCATGGTCGAAGAACGCTTCCTTGGCACGTGTTGAAAGTATGTCCTCTATCTCGATCGCGTTGTACGGCCTGAACACTATCTCTATCGGGCTCAACGAGCTCCTTACTCTCTGGTCGAGCGAGGCTTTTAGGTCCGTGTTATTGGATATGCCGATTATGGATAGTTTTGCCCTGTCCATCGACTCGTTGAGCCTCAAAAGACTGTAGAGGGCGCCGTCTCCGGCGTGCTGTATCAATTTTTCTATCTCGTCGAGTATAAGTATAAGATAGCGGTCCTGCGTGTCTATGGCCTTTCTTAACTTGTCATAAAGCGACTTTACCGACAAGCCGCTCGTCGGCGTCTTGATGCCGAGCACCGTGCACAGATGGGTCATCAGCTGATATTCCGTGTACATATTGCCCATGCGGCAGTTGATATACAACGGCAGGACATTCACGTTCTTATCGGCCGCCATGGCTCCCAGGTTTTGCGCGACATATTTGGTGACAAGAGTCTTACCGGTGCCGGAAAAACCGTATATCAGCAGGTTGGAAACTCTTTCCAGAAGCAGGCTTGGCGCAAGTATGTTGGAGAGCGTCTCGATTTCGCTGTCCCGGTGCGGTATGGATTCGGGTCTGAAGGAAGAAGACAGTACTTCCTTGTTCTTGAATATCCTTTTCTTCTGAAGGAATGTATTGAAGATGTCTTTGGGGTTCGCGCTTTTCTTAGCGTCGTCTGTAGACGCTCTCGTTACATTGAAGCCTGTGGTTTTTTCGGACGGATTTTGATCCATAAGTAACGTTTTTGATTAATTACTATAAGATTTTTCTATTTAAATAGGTGTTGTGAACAAAAGTTATATAACTTTAATTATATAACTGTAGTTTACTATCCACACAGAGACACCTACATTTCCACTGGAAAGGATTTATAGTCTTTGTAGACGAGCTTTTATAGCCTCTTATTCTTATTATTCTATATAGAATAATAAATTATTATAATATAATAGCTCCATAGGAAATATAGGTGTGTTCCACTGGAAATTCGCAGGGCCTTGTTATAAATCAGAAAATCGTCTGGAACGGAAACAAAAAAGTTTGAAAAAATAATTTTTCACAAAAATAGGAATCAAACGTTTGTGATTCGTCTCGATGGTTTTTCTTTTAAAAATCTGATCGTACAGCGATAGAAAACTTTAAATAGTAGAACATTATCTTACTTAAGATAATATTTATGAAAGCACAAAAATATTTTTGTAGTATTTTAAGTATTACTTATCTATTTTTATCTTCAACGTCCAACGCAAACAATGGTTCAAGGCGGCTAAGCCTATACAGTGGAAACACAGGGGTGTAGGTCTTATGCTCAAGCGCGATCTCGTACTTTTTATGTTTTCTGCACTTGTCCTTATTTTTACGCTTTCTCCTGGTCCCGTACACGCCTTACAGGTGCAAGGTAATTTTACCGTAGACACCTCTGCTTCCTTGTCTTCAGCCATAAACTATTCGGGATGGATCATCTTGGAACCAAATTCGACCATGTCAACGGCGTATCCCGTGTCGGCTCGCGTAATACTACTCAGGGAAGGGAGTACGCTTTCGTTCGGGTCAAACCTATCGGCTTCGTCACTGATAATAGACGGAGGGACCGTCAACGTACAAGGTCGGCTTAGAAACGTCTCCTATGTCTATAACAACGGCACCATAAACTATTCTCCGAATTTCTTCAACGCGACGGTACTGATCAACAAGGGGAGCATATCGCATGGAACGCCGTTCCAAAACTATTCAAGCCTCCCTTATTCTTACGGCGGTTCCGGCGGAGGCGGCGGAACAAACAATGGAGAATACGCATACCCTGAGACGAGCGGACTAAACACTCGAACCGCCGGGGGCGCTGCTGGCAATCCTGGAAACCCCGGTTCCGCGCTTTTCGGCTCTCCTGTAAATCTTACTGTCCCGATCTTCAATGAATCTGAATTAAGCGGAGTAGCCGGAGGAAACGGCTCATGTTCACACGGACAGTTCGGCGCCTATGGACTCGTTTTTGTAACAACCGTCTTCAATAATTCCGGGATGATATCGAACACCGGTCAGAATGCCGGTGAAGTATGCTACGATGGGATGTTGGGAGGGGGCGGTGGAGGGGCCGGTGGCGGCGGTGCTATAGAGATAATATACGCAAACAGCGCTTCATTTGAGAACAGCGGCGCATTTGACACGGCGGGAGGCGCGGTTTACCCGTATGCCGAGTATGGCGGGAGAGGCGGAAGGGGAGGAAACGGCAGCGTTCTGTTCGTCGATTTAAACCAGCGTTTCAGCCAGTCAAATCCCGGTGAGAGCTCAAATATCAGCCTTTCTTCCAGCAACGCGACTGGCGGAAGCCGCTATGCAAACAATGATACGCATTTAAATGTAACAGAGGACAGCCCAACCAACGATACCACAAAAAATACAGTGAACGGCAGCATGTCATACAACGCTACGACAGTCTATGTATATTACAATACCACTATGCAATCCATGGACCATATAGCAACTGAACTTACCACCCTAGAAAGCCAGATCTCGTCCCTGCAGTATTCAGACTATATTCTTACGTTCGAACTTGACAAGCTAACGGCGAATCTGGCGAACTATACGGCTAACAAAAGCACCGTCGGACTGCTCCTTGGCGACATGTCGGCGCTCATGAACAAGCTAAACGATTCTTTCGACGGATTTGGACGGCAGAATCTTACACCGCAGGCATTTTCTGCCAGGAATGAAAGTCCGGCAATCACGCAGCCTTTCTACGCATTAGCCTTCAAATACGGCTTTTTCCCGCCACCGATGTCAAAACTGCAGCAGAACGTTACTTTGTACCATGCAGATCCACCCCAACAAGGGATCATTTCCTATCTAGTCTCCACAATCGGGTCGATAGCTTCGTTCGTATCGAGCACCGTCGGCAGGATACTAGATTGATTTTATGGAAGACGACATAAACAAGATGTATGAGGAGATAGTCAGGCTTAGCAAGAAGATATCCGAACTCGACCAGAGAAGCGCCGAAATAGAGAGTGTGATATCAAGTCTGGACCTCAGCAGCAAGCCAAAAGAACCGGAAAACCCGGCTATACTGGACCAGGAAACGATAACGCTCGACCCGCATAACATCGGCGGCTACCGCAACCTCTCGATGCCGAACGGAGGCGTGATGAAGGTAAAGGCGACGCCGTTCTGCGTGAATGGCAGGCATGTCGTCAGGAGCGTAGACGACATAACGTTCTGCGCAAAATGCAGCTCGATATTCTGCGAGGCGCACGCTTACCCGACAGAAGAGCCGATGTGCGAAGCTTGCATAAAAGATACTATAAGGGATTTCGACCCGGCCGCCTTCTATGCCCTTTTCGCCGCGAGATACGGGATACCGCTGCGCAAGCTAAGGAAGCGGCTGAATATGTCCAGGTCGGAGATAAAGCCGCACTTGGAGAAATTGGTATCGTCGGGCTGCATGAAACAGAATATGCTGTTCAGATACTCACCGACTATGCAAGGAGAATCCATCCTGAATTATGCAGGCATGATCTATGACATGGCCTTCCTAAACGAACTGCTGCCCGAGTGATGGAATCGCAGGAAGAGCCTGTCATAGAAAACCTGCTTAAGAAACTCGAGATCTATAAGGACCTGGACGATACTTCCGGCATAAGATGCCTGGTTGAGAGGTATGTAAAGACGCGCGATTTCGCTACGCGGTTTTTCCTTCTAAAGCAGGCATTCCACAGGCTCAATTCTCTAAGGACAAAGTTCCCGCTCGCGGAGTTCACAGAGAAAAAGCCGGTCATAAGGCAGTCCAACGGTGGAATAAAAATAGGCAGCATAATCATAG
This sequence comes from Nanobdellota archaeon, assembly GCA_021818665.1. Lineage (GTDB taxonomy): Archaea > Nanobdellota > Nanobdellia > Parvarchaeales > Parvarchaeaceae > Parvarchaeum. The sequence goes on from JAKATQ010000008.1 coordinate 10,023, forward strand.
GCGGGCTCCCGTATGGCGAGTTCACGATGACGAAAGAAGACCTTAACAAGAACGTTCTTGTCACGGCGTCGGTAGGGCACGGAAAGACATCGCTCATATACAATATATTGTCTCAGCTCGACTCCGAAGGCATAACATACATGCTGTTCGATATGAAAAGAGATTATCGCAGTCTGGCATTCGAAAAGAACACCATATACCTAGACTCAAGTAACCTTCGGATAAATCCGCTCGAGCCACCGGCGGGAGTGAGGGACAAGGAGTGGGCGGCGCATTTCGCCGATGCGTTTGCTCAGACGTTCTCCTTGCTGATAGGTAGCAGGGATTTCCTGCTCGATAATCTGTTGAGGTTTTACGGCTTATGGAAAGGAAATTCGAGGCCGTCGCTCGCCGATTTTCTGCTTTACCTGGAAGGACTGAAGATAAGGAGCGAATATCTGAACGTGGTCAAAGGCAGGCTTAAGGCGCTCCTGAGTTCGACCGATGTCTTCTCCGGCAGCGACGGGGTACGGATAGAAGAACTAGACGCTAAAAACGTCATATTCGGCATGGACGGCTTCGGTCTGGCAGAACAGAGTTTCATAGTCGCGATGATGCTTTCTTACCTGTTCTACATGAACATGGCGGACATCTCGAAGAGGAACAGGCTTTACAAAGTGGTCTGCATAGACGATGCGCATACTATATTGGATGCCAATAGGGAAAAAGATTACGCCATGGGCGTGCCACTCCTGCACCAGATAATCTCCAAGATGAGGGAACTCGGCGTGGGATTCGTGTTTTCGGACCAGCAGATATCTTCGCTTTTGTCCAGCGTAATACAGAATTCCAACACCAAGTTTGTAGGGAGGATAAACCTGGTCGAAGATCTGGTAAAACTATTCGGTAAAAGAGTCACCCCCGAAATAGAAACGGAGGTGATGAGCTTAGGCGCCGGAGAATTCATAGCATTGTCCCCGAACGTGTACCCGAGCTGCAGGATAAGGGTAAATCGGATAGCGATAGAGAAAGAGATAAACGACACTTTCCTTAAACGGAGGAACGGATCGCCCAAGCCGCAAGAAAAAGGAGAAACCGTAGCGCCGCCGTCTCCGCAAGACATCATCTCTACTGCCAAAACGACCGTAATAGGCAAACTGAAGTCAACAGGAATAGAATACCATAACGATGAGAATGGGATACTGGTGAAAAAGCCGAAGACGGCATATATAATGTTCTCTGCGGAGCCGGAAGACATAGCAAGGATGCTTGAAACACCGTTCGATGTACTTGTGGACATAGTGCCGGACGGGACCGATAAAGACGGGCTTATACGGAGGATAGCGAAGGCGCGCAAGGTCGAGTCCTCGCTCGATTTAAGCAGGGTCAATGTCCTGCGAGCGGAAGAGTTTGTATCGGACCTGTTGGTATAGCGGCAGAAAGGATTTAAACAGCTGGCAGTATATATTTTTTATGCCAAAACGCAAGCCCTCAGAAGAGCACGTAGACGAACCGCTTAGAGAGATACCATTCCAAGAGAAAGTCTCAAAGGAAAACGATTACGACATATACGCGCAGAAGCTAGCTAGACTTTCGGACGAAATACTTCTGAAGGTGGACGACCTGAAGGCCGTATGGAACGCCCCTAGAAGACCTGAAATAATAAAGGAGATCAATGCGCTGGAAGATGAAAGGTCCGAAGTGATGGGGCATCTGACCGTTCTCGAGAAGAATCACTGATCCACTCTTATTTTATGACTTTAAAGGAAGGAGACAAGGCGCCGGATTTTAAACTCGGCGGCGACGATGGGAAGGCCCACGCCCTCGGCGAGTTCAAGGGAAAATACCTGGTCCTGTATTTCTATCCGCGCGACGATACGCCAGGCTGCACCATAGAGGCAAAAGGGTTCACCGAGCGCATCGGCGAAATAAAAAAGCTCGGGGCGGACGTAGTTGGGATAAGCGACGACCAGTACGAGTCCCACTGCAGATTCAGAGATAAGTACGGGCTGAAGGTCCTGCTCCTATCAGATCCGATGCATAAAACCATAGAAGCCTATGGAGCGTGGGGAAACCGAGGGGTGTTCGGCGTCGGTACCATAAGGACGACGTTCGTGTTGGGAAAGGACGCAAGGATACTGAAAATCTTCGAGAAAGTCAGGCCAGACGGCCATCCGCAGGAGATAATAGACTTCCTGAAGACGATCTAAAAAGACTACGAGCGTTTTAAATACGCGGCCAAATTATAACCTACATGGAGACTAAAAAATACAATTCTTGCCAGGCATGCGGCTTCGACAATGCTGCTAACGCGAAATACTGCGAGAAGTGCGGCACGCTCCTTGGAGGCGCGTGGCCCGCACGCGGCGTAAATCGCAGGGGCATTCCCGGAAGCGGCACGCGAATGCGCTGGCTCTTCGTACTGCTGCCGATCCTAGTTATAGTCGGACTTTATCTTGTGTCTTCCGTAGGCACTTCCGGACCGGCTTCCAATCTGTTCGTCGCCGGCGAATACGTGACTACCAACACATCGAATCCGCTGTTTTATGTCAACTTCACGATACCGTCCGGATACGATGGAAATATATACGGAGAATTTTTGTCTAATGCTTCCACTACGTGGGTTTTAGCGCCGACAGGCACGGTGTTCGACTATCTGAACAACGTAAGCGTACCCTTCAAAGTGTTCACCCCGTTCTTCACGCTCAACGCCACCACGGCGACGATAAACTATACCACGCCGGCGCCCGGCAATTACACTTTAGCCTTCTGGGGAGCGGACAATTTCTCCTTTGTAGACGTCTATTTCCCGAACGGCATGAACATATCAGAAACTCCGGCCGCTTCCTCAAGCACGCCGCTGTCAAGATAGCGCTTAAAGCCGGGAGATAACGTTTTTATAATGAGAGTTCTTCCGGTTTTAATGCGGAATGAAGATTTAAGATGCGTTGACGCCGAAAAAACCTATAAATTCATGGAGCTACAATAATAAGTATGGGAGAGATGCACAAGAGATTCTATGATGCCGCGGTGAAGCTTTCCATCTACTCTTCCATACTCGATTTCGGGCTCATGCTTTCAGTCCTCGGCTTCCAGAAGAACTATCTTCCTGCAGCGGAGGGCGGATTTTTTATAAACCTTTTCGACCAGGCGATAGCCTACGTGACACTCACGATAATGGCGCTTTTCGTGGCCGCGCTCGCCCTAAAATACAAAGGCGATGTGGTGAAGATATACACGCGCGGGTCGGAAAAAACGCCGCATAAGAACGCCGGCATCCCGAAGATGATGGTATACCAGATAGTCAATGCCAAGGTCGATCCGGAGACGCACACCACCATAAAACTGCCGCCGCACCTTGCGCACGAGGAACTGGAGATACAGCGCGTAGTGAACTCAAAGAGCGAATCTTTCATAAAGCTCAACGGGATTTGGTATAAGTACGTCAACGGGAGATTCGAGCAGACGGCCAGGCCAGACTACGCCTGACGTCGAGCGTCTTGTTTTTACTTAAAAATAGCTATTTATACCAAAATGCTTCTTTAGATAGGAATGAAAAACCGCTCCGAAGTCCGTCTTGGCAATGGCCTGGCCGCGATAATAACTCCGGCCGAGCACCTGCACAAGGTAAACTTCGCCGTCGGCGTCAGATACGGCTCTGTATACGAGGATCTGCGGATAAACGGCTCGGCGCACTTTCTAGAGCACGTGCTGTTCGAAGGCACCCGCAAAAGGACCGGCCAGCAGCAAGAGGAGGAAGCGAGAAGAAACGCGCTCGAAAGAAACGCTTTTACGGCGGAAGAGGCCACCGTTTACTTCATCGCCGGCCCGCGCAGCACGGCAGAGAAATCGGCAGAGATGCTATCGGACATGCTGATAAATTCCACGCTCGAGCCAGCAGCCGTCGAATCGCAGAGAGGGCCCATAACAAACGAGCTCACGATGAGGCATGACAACAAATTCGTCTACCTGTATGACATGCTCAAGCCCGTGCTTTTTGAAGGGCAGCCGGCCGGGAGGCTCGTCGCCGGCACGCCGGAGATAATCTCGAGGATAACAAGGGACGAGCTTTTCGATATCTATCAGAATAATTATGCACCGGCCAGCATGGCATTGTCCATCTACGGCGGCATAAGCGGCGACAAGGCGCGGGCCATCGCGGAGACTTATTTCGGCGGATTTAAAAAGCCTTACACGAAAAAGGAGATACCGGATTCCGAAGGGCCATCAAAAGAAAAGGAAGTGGCGTTCGAAAGGTCTGGAATAGCGCAGGCCAATAGGCTGATCGCGTTCGGTTTTCCCGGGACCAGAAGAATGCTGTCCGAGAACGAGAGAGACCTCGTATCGCTGATACTGATAGACCAGCTTTTCAAAAACGAGCTGGAGAAGGACCTGAAAAAGAAAGAGGGTCTGGCAGGGGTAATAAAGATAAGTACGGATATACAGGGGACTTCAGGATCCTTCGGCGTAGGGATAGCAGCCTCGCAGGAAAAGATGGAAAAGATAAGCAGGTTCATTTACAATGAGTTGGAGAAAGTAAGGTGCGCCGGCGTCCCGAAAGACGCCATCGAACGGGCAAAATCGGCCTACTGGCACGACATGCAGACGGACCTCGACAACGCCGTAGGAATGGGAATTGCCGCGGCTTTTGACCAGGCCACCCATTCAAGGCAGCTGTCAGATTTGAAAGAAGGAGTGCTTTCGTACACTGCCGACGACATCGCACGGGCCGCGCAGAAATACCTTGACAGGAAAAGGTCGGCTGCGCTCACTCTATGGCCGAAAGGAGGCGGCACATGAAATCTCCGATGCCGTTCAGGCTAAAAAACGGCCTGGAGACGATAGTGACGCCGGCACGGGGCCTCCACTCCATAGGGATATCAGTAGCGGTGAAGTGCGGCGCGATCGACGAAACGAGGGGGAAGACGGGATCGGCCAATCTTCTTGACAAAACACTTTACAAGACAAAGCAATCCCTTGAGGAGAGGCTCGACGAAAGTGGTATAATGTGGTTTTCGCAGCCGGGATACGCCTTTACAACGCACTCTATGAGAGTCCCGCTCGACAGGATCGGGCAGGGTTTCGGTCTTCTCGCGGAACTCTTGTCTTATGGCAGGCTTACCCGGAGGATACTGGACGCCGAGAGGAGCAACGTAATAGAGGCCATCGCGTCAGAAAAAGACAACTCTGATTATATACCGTTCAGAAAAGTCCGCTCCATGATGTTCGGCGGCAGGATCGGGGCTCCCATGTATGGAAAATTAGAAGACGTCGAAAAGATATCGGTCGCCGACGTAAAGCACATCTATGACGGGAACTACGGCATAGACCGCATGGTGCTTTCAGTGTATGGTCAGATAGACGCAGACAAAGTCATAAAGGAGGCATCTGGTCCTTTCTCTGCGCTTGGCGATTCGCATTCACGAAGACGATCACTGCAAAAAGTACTGCCGGAAAAACCTGGCGAGGCGTCCATGCAGATGGCTGGCCTGACGCAGGCGAAGTTCGCGATAGGCTTCGTAACCGAGCCGGCTTGCGGGCTGGGCGACGAAGGCTTCCGCTCGCTATCGGCAATGGGATGTATAGAGACTCTGCTCAACGAAAGGCTTTTCGACGAGGTCAGGACAAAGAAAGGGCTGGCATACAATCCGTTCTCCCAGCACGACCAAGAAGGAGTTTTCGGCGACCTTATCGTATTTGTAGGCACGCAGCCGGGAACGCTTGGGCAGGCGAAGGAAGCGGCATTCTACGAGCTCCAGAGGCTGAGCGACGGCGAGATAAGCCAGGAAGACCTTCTTAGGGCAAAGAAGAGGAGGAGAGCCGGCAAGGAGACTGAGCTTGACGACACGATGGAGAGCGCCAGCACTATGGCTTACATGCGTGCTTCTTTAGGCGACAGAATGCAGCTTCCAGACAAATATAACAGAGAGATAAATCTGGATGACATAAGAGCCGCTGCGCAGAGATACCTGCGCAGAGACAGGGCATATTTCGCTTCGGTAGAGCCAAAGCACCTCTGAGGTACGTGCATGAAACAGAGCTGGTGGAAAAAAGAGTTTCTAGAAAGAGCACTGGAAGAGGAATCGCGCCCGCTGGCGTCGATGGACAAGAGTCTAAGTTCCAGGCTGACGTCTGCCGTGCGTAAGAGTTTCCGGGACGACTACGCAGATTCTATAGTCTTAGTTCGAAAGAAAACCGTCGACCTTGCAGAGGTCGAAGACTGCGCGTACGGCGTAGACTACAATAGCGTCGAGATGGGGAGCCAGAGATATGGACACCTGATGTACCTTGTACTTACGGATGCAAAGCTAGACAAACTGAAGATCGGCGTAAAGATGGTACTTGACCACGAGCGGGGGCACAGTCTTCCGGACAGGCACAGCGCGCCAAAATCCGAATTTTCGGCGCAGAAATACGCCGTGAAGAAATCGAAGGACCCACTTAGCGGGATAGCAGCCATAGTTGCTTTCGACGAGTTCATAAAGCCCGTCGGAGTGGAAAAACGGCTCGACCAGTACCTGGGCCACTGGCGGGAGCACTGGAATTTTTCTCTGGAAAGCGGCATGATGCACGACACCGCTTACAAGCTGCCGAAATCAAAAGCACTGGTGAAGCCGTGCGACCGCGAACCGGTGATAGAGACCTCAAAATACTTCCTGTACATCCTAAAAGAGACTCTTGGGGACGACTGGAGCCGTCGGTATGCACGAAACGCAGCTTACCCGGATTTAGAAGTGTCGAGAAGACTGAGAAAATAAAGTTTTTGTTGGGCGGATAATCGCTCCGCGCGCGGGGCCGCGGAAGGGAAACCCATCATAAGTGTCGCGATTCTGGGACGCAATAAGCACTCGCGGAAGAAAACGTGCACGCCACGCGGTTTTTAAATAAGCAAATAACCCGGTGGTGTGTCTAATGACTGATGGAGTCGGCTTATAAATTTCACTGTACTTATTATATTAGGTGCATTTCGTGATGGCCAAGCAAGCGCACAGCGACGATGACGGTTCTGAAAGGAAGCCGCAGCAGCCTCTTCTGAGCCCGATCAAAGACATAATAAAGGGACAGATGATACACCTCGTCCCGTCCTATGGGAATGGCTTCTTTTTTACCATAGGAGTATACTTGCTGGAAATGTTCGCGGTCCTTGTCGTGACTGGGATAATAATGCTGGTTTTTGGCCCTTACTGGTGGGATCTTACCGCGGTCGGAACGCTGGTCCGCAGTGTCCATCTCTGGGCGGCCGAGGCGTTCGTGACCCTCATGTTCGTCCACCTTATAGTGAATTTTTCCACTTCAGCGTTCAGGAAGAAAAAGCTCATGTGGATGATAGGCAGCGCGATGCTTATGCTCGTGCTTCTGCAGTTCGCCTTCGGTCTCGGCCTGGAAGGCGGTCTGGTGTCGCAAGTCAACGACCAGGCTGCATCTGATCTCTGGAACGGCCTTGGGCTCGGTTTTTGGGTGAATCCGATGAATCAGGGCGCCGTCCTAGGGTGGCATGCAGCGATAGTACCCATCCTCCTGGCGGGACTGATAATACTGCATTACACTATAGTAAGGAGGAGTGGTCTGAATACGCCGTACAGAAAAGACGTCCCGTACAGCATGGTGCGCGCGGACCACGTCGCCATGTACAAGCGCATGGCATACATTTTCGGAGCAGTGATGGTGTTCGCGGTGGTTTTCAGCTCCCCTTACACGCCACCGCTTACTATAAGCCAGGCGGCCACTTCCCAGCCATCGGCTACCGCCATGACGTTCCTAAGCGAATTCAATTCGTCTTCTGGCACCGCGACGTACTTGGATTCCATAGATCCGTATACTTTCAGCACACGGGACGTATATGTGTCGGTCCCGTACGGATATTATGTGAACATCAGCGGCTCCAAAAACTACGAGACGACGCTCCTTAGCGAGAACGCGTCCGAGCAGAGCTCCATGCTAGCGGCAGCGTTCTCGTATTTCGGTGAAAACGGCTCGGTGACGAACAGCACTAATTCTTCCAATCCGGCGATAGCCATGGCATCCCAACTGACGGTGATGGCGCAGAAAGGCGCCTACCAGCCGCTTCTTCAGAGTGAAGAGGCAAGCGGGCTGGACGAGACGTATGTGCTCAGATTCCTCGTCGACAGCGGGGCCCTCAACGCCGCTGCGCAGAAGAACGGGCTGGGCGTCCCGCAGTACGGCATGCTGCTCGTTGGTTCACCGCCGTGGTCATTCCAGTACTGGCTTTGGCCCTACAACTTCATGCAGATAGCCACGGCAGGGATCCCCTGGTGGAGCGACCTCGAGAACGGGACAGTGGCTTTCGTCATGTTCCTGGTGCTTTTGTTCTTCCCGTTCATACCAGGTCTTAGAAAGATCCCCGACAAACTCAAACTGTACAAGTTGTTCTGGAACAGGTTCACGATCCCGGAGCTAAGAAAGAAAAGAAGAAGATGACGGCCAGCCTTCAAAGACCTACGCACGATTCTACGAAGTCGGCCCGTTCCTTTACTGGCATCACGGGCACGCGCATAGGCTTGTGGCCGAATCTCGCGTAAACCACGTAAAGCAGCTCGTGCAGTTTTTGAGCTTCCTCGCTGCTCTGCTGCCGGACCGAATCGTTTTCATAGACTGGCAACCTGTCGAGAACGAAAACGCCGTCGTATCTGTTCTTTTCGCACGCGGCAAGCAGGCTTTCGTGCGGCTCTAGACCGACGGCTTCGCAGTAGGCTATGCCACTGTGGATGCCGCTGTCGAGGAAGGCCGTGCGATCTGGCGGTATCTTTCTTTCCTCCTCCAGCTGAAGCGCCAGTATATTTCGCTGCAACAGGTCACGGTCACCAATAGTCGCGGAGGAGTGCCTCATATGGGGATTAAGGTCGAGGACTCGCCTGGCGGATTCCCGTACTATGTAAAAGCCGCGCCTGCCGAGTTCGTTTATCAGCGTCGTCTTGCCGGAACACGGCGCGCCCGTAACGACGAATCTGCGTCCCATCGGTAAAATGCCTAGCCTATATACTGGTTCTTCTTTTCCCTTTCCGCTTCTTCTTTTGTCTCTTTAGATATCGCTTTAAGTATCGCCGACGTCTCTTTATCGCTGGCGGCGAATGCGTTTACGGCTTTCTTTATCACGGCCAGCAGAGCGGGCCCGTCATATCTTTCCGCGACAGTCCTGGCGAGATCGAGTTCTGTGCTGAGGTTTATAAGGTCGTCTATGACCTTTTGCAGGCGGCCCAGGAGCTCTTTCTCCTTTAGGCGCGTGTGCAGTATCCTGTCATAGTAGCTGCCCGGCTGTATCGCGAGACCAGAGAGCCATGCGATGTCGCTCAGCACCCTTCTTGCGATGTTGGTTATGTTCCACAGAAGGAAAGCCTCCTCGTCGTGGAACTCCTGTCCGCTGTCCGTGAAGATAGCGAAATTGTACAGGAGCCTCCTGTCCGGGAGCTTCGAAGACAGTTTATCGAAGTAGAATTCTGCGTTTCGGGTCTCTTTTTTATCTGCCATGTTCCCTGTTCTTTATTATCACGTGGTCGTGTTTTTCAAGGTCAATTATCTTATAGCCCATGGTTTTTATAACCTTTCTCTTCGCATCGGCTGCGGTCCACTCCTTTTTGTCCCTAAGCTCGTCGCGCTCCCTTACCAGCTTCATTACTTCATCCGGCACCTTAAGCTCTACGAAAAGACCGAGCACGAAATCCATCTTCCTGAAAGCTTCGACCATCTGTTTGTGCTCGAAATCGCTCGCCTTGCCCTCTCGTATGCGCTTGTTCGCCAGGTCTATCAGGCCGAAGAACGCGATAAGGGCTGAATGTGTGTCAAAATCATTCTTGACGGCCTTTTCGAACGACTCCAGTATGCGGGGGACGCCGGTATCCGTCTTCGTGTCGTGGAAAAGGGGAAGTTTCTGCACTCTTTGCAGAGTGATGTCTATGTCGTCAAGTGTCTTTTCGTACTTTTCCAGCGAATCCGGCGTGAAGTCCAGCCTTGAGCGATAGTGGGCGTCTAGGACCATCAGCCTGAACGACATCGGGTCAAAGCCCATCGCCTCCAGGTCGCGCAGGGTATAAAAATTCTTCAGGCTCTTTGACATCTTCTGGCCGCCGACCAGCAGGTGCTCCGGGTGCAGCCAGTAGTCGACGAACTTTTTGCCGGTGTAAGCCTCGCTCTGCGCTATCTCGTTCTCATGGTGCGGGAACATCAGGTCCACGGCGCCGCAGTGGATGTCCATCGTCTCCCCTAGGTATTTTATCCCCATCGCCGAGCACTCTATGTGCCAGCCCGGCCTTCCTTTCGGCAGGGGGCCCTCCCAGAAAACGTCGCCGTCGTCCGCGTCCCAGAATTTCCACAGGGCGAAATCCGACACGCTCTCCTTGTCATACTCGTCCTTTTTCATCCTGGCCTCTATCCGCGTCGGGTCTATGCCGGACAGCTTGCCGTAACCCTTGAACTTGCTTATAGAGTAGTATATGCCGTCATCGGCCTGGTATGCGTAGCCTTTGTGCATGAGCGCAGTGACCATTTCCGCCATGGCTTCTATGTTGTCCGTCGCGCGTGGATAGAGGTCCGCACGCCTTATGTTCACTTTGTCTATGTCGGCAAAAAACGCATCGGTGTATTTTGCAGCGTACTCCCCAAGGCGCATGCCCCTCGCGGCGGAGTTCTTTATCATCTTATCGTCCACGTCAGTTATGTTTATCACCTGCGTGACTTTCAGGCCTTCGTATTCGAGCGTGCGTTTTATGACGTCATAGAATATGAAGCTTCGCAGATTGCCTATGTGGGCGTAGTCGTACACCGTCGGGCCGCAGCAGTACATCTTGACGCGCCCTTTATCGAGCGGCGTGAACGTCTCCTTCGCCTTGCTGAGGCCGTTGTAAAGCTCCACTGTCATATATGGCGTAGCTGCGCCGAGATTAAAAAGTTTTATTAATACAAAGACAGAAGTTGTGATATGGGGCTCGGCGGCGGTTTCGGCAGATGGATTGGGAGCACCCTTTTGTTTTTCGGCATGCTGGCTTTCATCTCGCTTTACGCCATAAACGCTTCCGGACTGCTTTCGGCTGCGTACACGAACACAGCCATCAATGAGGTGGTCTCCGCGTCCACCGGCCTCAACAACGTCAACGTCACCACCGGCAAGATCTCTAACCAGAGCGCATCGCAGATAGAAGCCGTAATAAACAAGACGCTGGCGAACAATCCGAACTGCAGCATACTCTGCCTGCCTTTCGCGCAGCAGGGCACTTCTGGTCTTGGAAGATTCCTGTCCACTTCCGACATCCAGCTCTACCAGTGGTTCGCCCTCCTGATAGCGATAATCGGCGGGATAATGGTCGCGATATTCTACGAAGGGGCGGGCAAAGCGATAGCCATCGGCAGGGGGCTGCTTTCTGCGGCGATAATCTCGTTCGTGGTATTGTATATACCACTTAACTACATAATACCAGATTTTCTCCACCTGACTATAAGTAACATCACGATAGTCATACCGCAGAGCGTGTTCCAGCCCTACACTTCGGTGATACTGTTCCTAGATTTCATAATAGGAGGCATCGGGGCCGTCGTACTGGCCACCGGCGTTTTTGCGAACAAGCCGCGCGCAAAGTTGCCTCCGCCGATCGCGCCGATGCAGCCCTCTTAAAAAGACGTTAAAACGCCGGATGAGACGGATCGTTTCATTTTCTGAGCTGTCGCGTAAGGCGTCCGATTACATTGTAGCTGAGCTTGGTCACCCTTTCCTGGCGCTTCATGATGCCGTGCATCAGCTTATCGGTCTTTCGCTTCTCCTTTTTAAAGTGCCTCATGCCGCGCTTGAACTCCCGGTCCCGCCAGAATGACATATACAGGGATAATCTGCAGCTGCTAGGATAATAATCTTGCCGATCAGGCGGGTCGCTGCGAAACTTATCTTACAGGCCCGGCGCTAGCCAGCTTATTCCGAATCTCCGCCCAGCTCCTTTCTCGCCATCTTCGCGCCTTTGACCATGTTCTCCAGTTTTGCGTAAGCGACGTCGAGGCTCCTCGTTCTCAGGCCGCAATCCGGGTTTATCCACAGCTTGTACGGGTCTATGATCTTCGCGGAGCGCAGTATCCTGTCCCTGACGAGCTCCGGCGTCTCTATATCGTTCGTATGGACGTTGAGGACGCCGAGCCCTATCTCACGGTCGTCCTTGTGCTCCGCGAAAAGGCTGAGGATGTCGCGGTAGCTGTCGTTGCCAAGTGCGTCTCTGTTGGCGAACTCCCAGGCCCACTGCCTGCAGTTCTTCGCTTCCAGTATCGCCGGGAACATGAGACTGTAATCAGAGAAGCACACGTGCATCGAGAACTCGGCGTCCAGGCCCTTTGTGGCCTCGTTGAACCCTTCGACCACGAGGTCCGTTTCGGACGGGATCGTGCCTGCGGCCGGCTCGTCTATCTGGATGACCTGGCAGTTCTGCGCTATAAGGGCCTCGAGCGTCGGCCTTATCGCTTTCCTGGCGAAATCCACTACGAGGTCCCTCTTCGCGGCTCTCTTGGCATCGCGGCCTTTCCATCCTCTCTGGCGATCGAGGTAAAACTGGTTGTATGACCAGTCCGCCATGGTGTAAGGCCCGGTTATCGGCAGGTGCGGGGTGCCGAATGAATTGTCGCGTACGAACTCGAATTCCTCGACATGGTACGGCTTGTCAAGGCCTATCTCGCCGGTCACGGCGCCTTTTAGATAATACTTGTTGTCAAAAGACCTCACGTGGCCGAGCAGGTCCAGTCCGTTTATCCTCCTCGCGGCGTATTCGTACATCTCTATGCGCCTCGCCTCCCCGTCGTACACGCGGTCAAGGCCGAGATGATCGAGCATCGTTATCATGAACTTCGCCGCCAGGTCCTGCACCGCTTCCGGCGACGCTTTTTCGGGGGCTGCGCCCAAAAGCCGCTGCACGTCAGGATCGGATTGCAATGCGAACGGCATGCGGTCGTTCCATTTTCTGAATTCTGCCATGGCTTCGGCGTCGAGCTTCGAGCCTCGCTGGCCCATGAGCTGCCACTTAGGCTTCTGAAGGCTGCCTATCTCCTGTGTCGGGAAAAGTTTTCTTTGTTCCATTGTCTACAGTCCGTCCGACTCCAGCATGTGCCTTGCCGAGCCGAGAAAGACCCTCATCACATCCCCGATTTTTCTTTTTGTCATGCCCCTGCTTTCGCTTGAGCCGAGAAACGCCTTCAGTGCAGTCTTCTCCTTGCCAGGGACCATGACTATAAGTTTCTTTCCGAACGCCACCGCCTTTATCTTAGCATATCTTTTCAGTATGCGGTAAAGCCGCAGCTCTTTTCTGTCCAGCATCACAAAACCGCTATTTATCAGACCCGAGAACAGCCAGAAATACCTCCCGCTTACCCTGTCGCCGTTCTCCTTTATGTCAGAGGTCCAGCGTATTACCGTTGCATGGCAGACATGCAGGATGTTCGCAATCTCGAACTTTGGCACGCCGCTTCTTGCCAGCTGCCGTGCTTTGAGCCGCATAGCAATCGGGTACATCTTGAATTCGCGACCGTACTTATCTTTACCTAACCAGCGGTTTATAGTCCGCAGCCCGACGCCTAGTTTTATTGATATCTTGAGCCTGGAAAGACCGGATTTGTGCAACTTTATCGCTTCTAATTTGGTTTCTCTTGAGTAAATTTTGTTTTTGAAAGTTGCAGGGATATCCCAGCGCCAGATCGTGCTTGGGGCTATGTTTAGGATCTCGGCAGCCTTGCGCTTGCTTAGACCGTACTGAATCATTGCTTTTATCTTAGCTTTTTCCTGCTCTGTATAATGCCGTCCTGTCATACCTACTCTAGGAAGGAGATCACTTAAACCACCTTCCATCATTTGACAAAACGGCTTGATTTTTGAGCATTGTTTTGAAAGAAGCCATGTGCGTAAACACCGACTGGCAGGCTACTAGAAGCGTTCCGTGAGGCAGATTTGACAAAATCTACCTTCGGAACTACTGAAAAAGGTGAGCGCGGGAGTTGAACCCGCCTACTTCGTTGACGGCCAGGTTTTGATTACGCAACGACGTAATTGTCATTTGCAGACGAATACATGGCCGCTCTGTCAGCTCACCAACTATATAAAACCTTTGCTATCTTTGGCCCAGTACCTCCGAAAGTGCCATACGAAAGCACGTCCAGGTCCTGCAGCTCTTCCAGTCCCGCATACAGATCCGACGAAGCCCCCATGATGGATATAGAAACCGCCAAATTTAAAACCTTTAATCTAAGACTTTAATTGCTTATAGAAAATGCGGCATTGCTGCGCCTAAAACACAGGGAACCCAAATAGCACGGTCGCTAGCCGCCAGAGTCTTCTTTTACGGACATTAGGATCGTACCGAACTGCTTGGCGCTTATCAAAGTCTTGCCAGTACGAAGTCCAAGAAATGCGATGACCAGCATGTCGACGAATAGCCACAGATTGTAAAGGACAACCGATAGCATGAAGTAGAAATAGCGAATCAGATAGTTTCTTGACGTAGTCTTGCCTCTGAACGCAAGAGCCTTGACGCGGTATCCGGTTTCAATCTGCCAGCGTTTCCTGTAAAGATTGGCTATTTCTTTGGCGAACATCACATCGTTTTCATTCAGGTCCATATTAGTGACAAAACCGTGCCGTTTATGGTCCTCTTCCACCATAATCAGATTGTAACTGCAATCCGCCATCCTGCAGTCCTTTACAATAAACGGCGGCTTTAGTCCTCTTGCACTTGAAACGGCTTTAGTATTGTCTTTTGTAGGGATTATGAAGGTTACACCAAGCTTCTTGAGCCGGTTTATGCATTCTGCGGAAAGAAAACCCCTGTCAAGATACGCTCTGTTTATGCGTACCCGCTCCTTTGCATAATTTATCAGTTCCTCTACCTGACCCGTTTGATTATCCAGCGAAGAGACCGGCAAAGCAAGGAGCGTAAACCTTTCTCCATGTTCGACTATGTCCAGGGTGATGAACTTAAAGCACCAATTCGTACCGCGCTCTGGCTTCTTGCCGATGACCATCGGGTGACTGTGGTCGCCGTAATAGAACCATTCTGTCGAGTCTATGGCTACATCGACTTTCCTGTCCAGAATCAGGCCAGAACGCTTGGTGAGCCTGAATACGGTGTCGAATATCTGCATAAAAACGGCTCTTAGTTCGTCGAAATCCTTCTCTTTTTTTAGATGATAGAAAAGTGTATCTGAGTTAGGGATCCTGCGGTTTCTCAGAAGATTAAGTGTCTTCGAGCCGTTTTCTGCGAAGTCCTGCGTAAGTGCTATATGGATAAGTAGGTCGAGCAGGTCCGAATCCCTGAAAAAAGCGTTCTTGTGCAGGTCGAACCTAAGCCGTTTTAACAGGAGTCTCTTTACCTCCGTGCAGAGCTCTTCCATGCGTTTAGTTTTTCTGTTTAGGACGGTTTTATCGCAGACAGTCTCGTTTTTAGGAGCAGCTTTCTTCTGCACGGTTTCCTTATCCAGTACGATGCCTGTTTTATCGGCGACATCCTCGACAGTTTTAATCACGAAATTCACTAGTTTTTCGTCTTCTTGAGTAAGCTTCTTGTTTACGAAGTATTCTATACTTCTACGGTCAGGGACCTTTATCCTAGTGGAGGAGTCTTTGCAGAAGCCGAGGGCAATTGCATCGTCTGGATGGGCGTTCAAGAACTCGCTAAGTTTTACATGTGAGTGAATACCTTTTAGCTTTGATAATACAAGAAGCTTTAGCATGGAATCTCTTGAGAATATGGGCTTTAATTCAATTCTAGTATCGAGATTTAGCGAATTAAGTATTTCTGAGATTCTGGATCCCTTCGTTTTTCGTAGAGCTAAATACACCTCTTTTATCAGCGAGTCATTAACATATCTCATAAAGATATATCTTAATATGATATATAATATATTAGTTATATATATATACTTTTAGGATATATCTTACTTAGTTATGGCACAGTATCTACCACCATATTTATTAAAACGGCTTTTCTCATTATCAAGTAAATTCAATGAAAGAACATTCTCGTTTGAGGAAGCCAGAAATAGTTTAAAAGAAGACTCTAGAATAGTTGCATTAGTATTGTCGCGTATAAGCCGCAAAGGATGGATAGAAGTTAGTTCAGATCCTAAAAACAAGCAGAAGTCGCTATATCGTATAAAAAATCCCGGGTTAGTTAAGGAAATGGCCAAAAACATGGAGTTAGAGTAAATTTTGTGGAAAAATACGATTATTCTATAAAAAGTCCACTCAGATACCCTGGCGGTAAATCAAGGGCCTTAAAGAGAATTATCCCGCTAATCCCAGATTACGAAGAGTTTAGAGAACCGATGGTTGGTGGTGGCTCAGTTTTTTTTGCATTGAAGCAAACATTCCCGAATAAAAAATATTGGATTAATGATATAAATACCGATTTATATTTGTTTTGGAAATATTGCAAAGAAAATCCCAAAAATTTGATTCGGGAAATTAAAAAATTAAAAACAACCTATTCTTCTGGAAGGGAATTACATAAAGAGTTGAGCATTAACGCGGATAAGTTCAAAGGCATACGTCGCGCTGCAAGGTTTTTTATCTTGAATAGAATAACTTTTTCAGGATTAACGGAATCTGGCGGCTACTCCGAAGAGGCATATAAGAAAAGATTTACTGAATCCTCTATAAAACGAATCAGAAGCGCTTCTAAAGTTCTAAAAAATGTAAAAATCACGAATTTAGATTATTTACCTGTTATAAAAATGCGAGGAAAAAATGCATTTATTTTCTTAGATCCACCCTATGTCTCAGTAAAAGCAAAACTATATGGTAAGAAAGGAGATTTGCAGTCGAATTTTGACCATGCACAATTCGCAGTCGATATCAAACACTCTAAGCATAAATGGTTAATAACATATGATAATTGTACTAGCGTTCAGGAGCTTTTTAGATTTAAAAAATCTTTTGGATTAAAAATAAAAGAATGGAAACTTAGATATGGTACAAATAACTCAAAATCTGGAGAAGCTAGAATTGGAAGAGAACTGTTTATTTTAAATTATAAGATAAGTCCGTTCAAACAAAATAAAAAGTTATACTCAAACAGGGAATAATGGGATTCAGAGAATTAAAAGACATAAAAATAGCATATAATTCAGATAATGATGATACCATCTCAGAATTTTTTATCCCTGTTTTAAAGGAATCAAAATCTTACAAAAGAGTATCCGCATATTATTCTTCAGATTCTTTAAAAGTGCTTTCGGAGGGACTAGCGGCCATGCTTTCAAACGAAGGAAAAGTTCAGATGATTGTTTCATTATTAGAAAACCCAAACG
>JAKATQ010000046.1 GCA_021818665.1 Nanobdellota archaeon
CTCAACCTCGCTGAAGAACATCATTCCCTTCTCCGCCAGTGGATGGATCTTCTCAAGATGCGAGTGCGGCAGCAGGGCGAACTGCTCCATCACTGCTTTCTTCCTGTATCTTTGGAGGCAAAGATCCCTTGCAATATGGTTTACCCCGTTTGTCAAGGTAGCCTCCCCTTTCTACCAGGTTAGCGCAATCAGACGCCATATACGAAGACGCAGGCGCTCTTAGAACAAGTAGTTATGCACACGCCTAACAATAATATGAAACCATAAATATGATCTGTCTTCTATAATAAGCTTACGAGGACTTATGGGCGACGGACCCGGACAGATAATATTTGGCGGTAAGCTAGCTACGGGGGACTGCGGGCCGGATGAGATAAACGACCTGCAAAAAAGGCGTAAGGCGATAACTTCACAGGTTCTTGATGAAGTCCTATCTCAAAAAATAATGTCTGTCAGCACTACAGTCGGCGGCCCGGAATTGATACCGGAAGACGGCCTCAAGATAAAGGTCGGCAGCGGAAGGACCTACTATGGGGCATTTCCCATAGACGCTGTGCGTGTAGCGGACGGTGAAAAATTGGAAAGGCTTGACGTTAAGCTTGGCCCATCTAGTCCTCTACCGTTCATGAAGGTGGCTGCAGAATCAAAGAGCATAATATATATTTTATATAGAAGCTCCTGCAAGGCTATTGCCGTAACACCGGTAAGCATAAAGCAATTATGGGAGTTTCCGACGGTCTTGGATTCGATGGCACGGCATTCTTACAAAGAGACTTCAGATTCAAGCTATCGCTAAAAACGCCCGATCTCCACGTAGCGGTTGGACGCGGTTTATTCTTTTCCGACCGCGAGTTTTCTGCAACTGCCGGATACGAACTTATCGACAAACTCTTCCCTGCTGTGGTATATGTCTCCGTTGGATATCTCCGACAAGTATCTCAGCCACGGGTGCGTACTTAGCTCGCCCTTCTCTATTATTATGTGCGTCGGCTTCTTCAATATGTACGAATTGAAGAATATTTCCATCGCAGTCCCAACGGATATCCTGTCGGTCACTATCGCCACAACACCATCCGACGCCTTTATCATCTTTATATCGCCTTCGACTATCTTTTTACCGTCTAGTGCCCTATTGTAAGATACCAGTCTCACGTTCTTGTCTAGGCGTTTTATCTCTCCGCTTTCATTGCCGTCATAGAAAGGATTGAACAAGTTTATCGCATAAGTCCTTTCTACTCCCAGTTCCCAGCTCCTGACCGAACGTCTGTCCTTTATAGGGTGTGCGAGGTAGTATCTAGGTCTCCTTTCGGCCTTTTCTGCAAGCGAATCTTCCAAATGCGTCTTTTTTGGCATAAAAATTATATAGTCTACATGAAAAGAATGTATATTTATAACTTACAAATCGGTCTTCTATGCCATTTCGGCGGTTTTGACGTAATCGGATAAAAACGTCGGGGGCGAGATTCGAACTCGCGCAGGCTTTCGCCAATACGCTTAGCAGGCGTACCTCGTAACCGCTTGAGTACCCCGACTCTGCTTAATGACAGGCCACAGCGTTGAAACGACTATCCATGCAGAGGATAGTAACATTTTCTCCTCACAGTTTTCCTACAAGCACGCCCCCATTCGATTACGGCTGCTACCTTCCGGTCCTGGCCGGGTTTTCAGACGAAGGCATCCCGTAGGGCTATGATTCTCAGATAGCTTTACTAGCGTACATGGAATCGCCGCCCCGCGGCTGCGGTTCGCCACGCCTGAAGTCCATTTGCGTTGCAGAGAGGGACTAACTCTCCGGCTAGCCTGTCAAGTATAATCTTGATTACTACAGAATAAATAGGTTAAAAGCGAGCCAGTAGTTCGACAAGTGAATCTATAAAGGTAGCTGCTATTGTATTTTGACCCAAAAATGTTATGAAATCTTACACAATTTTAATCTAAGAAAATCAGATTTTTGCACTTGCTGATGATTCTTTAACCAGAATCGACTGAAAGCCGTTAAATCGCCGTAATTCGGAGTATATCTAAAACGTAAAACCCTAAGAAATTTAGCTATCCGCTCTCTACGCTGTAAAGCTTCTTTAGAAAGGAAAATAAGGTCATAGCCTTTCTCTTCAAAACATCTAGACCTGCGCAGACCATCAAAAGAAGATTAAGAATGCTCCCTGCATATAAGTAATAGGTAGCCAAATCGTAATTCGGCCTCGTTATTAAGACATGTTTTTCCACAAACTTATTTTTATGAGAATAGCTTTCCTTGTGCTAATGCTCTTAAGAAGGATAACTCCATCTCTACTACTATTTTTCCGATATCGTCTTCTTTCTCGACGTGTTCTATTAATTGTTCTTTTATAAAATCCCCGTGGCCGCCAATCACCACCTTCCTATCACTAGGTAAAACTAGAAGTCTCTGAACAACCAATTCCTGTACGTCTTTTGTGTATCGTTTATTGTCTGGCGTAACAGTCTAAATCTATCATTCTATTTATAATCGGTATTTTAGTCGATTTAAATACTTTAAAGAATCCTGATCTCCTTCAGTTTTTTCAGAATAATACTGTGTCGCTTGTTTGCGCCGGGTCAACGTAGTGCCGTACAATTTGCACGGATAAATCCGCGCGTATGGGGTTCCGAGCTTATTAAGATAGACTATATTTATGTCTTTTTCCATCGCTAGCTTTATAACGCCAGAGCTTATAGACGCTCCTGAACTTATTATAATCTGACTCGCGATATCCGCTGAAAACTCATTTTTTTCGTCTTTATTGACTATCTGAAACACGTTTTCTTTACGTTTTATTACTGAGCCATATTTATCGATTACAAGTTGCATATAGAGCATACGATCCTGTATTTTATATCCCTATTGAATGCTAAGACATTGCGGAAGGCGTAAACGCAGTAATGAATCCATGTTATGATGACAATCGCCACAATAATCTTGTCAGAATCGCAGATTTCGTAAATTCTAACGGCTAGATATTGTTATTTAAATCACGCCGGTCATAAAAAAATAATGAAAGCGCTGTTCAAGATCAAATTCTATAGCAAAAAACTGAAGACCCTTGGAGTGTACACTAAAACTTGGAAATTCGTCCTCGGTGCCGTGATACTCGCAGCTATCGACGCTTCCGGCATCGGCACCAGTTTCAATCTCCAGCCCGTAGCGAACTTCTTCTCCTCTATAATGCCCTCCTGGCTTATCGCAATCATACCTCTAAACACAGCAAACAACGTTTACCAGACGCTTCTTATGGTCGGCTGTATAGGTTTTACTTTGTGGGCACTATACGATGTCGATTGGAGCCGTGCCAGAAACGCATTGAATGTCATAATGGCGATACCGAACGCAGTGCTGATGGACTTTATCTCGGCTTCCATAAGCCTGCGATGGCTCGCTGTCCCTCTGCCGCCTGCAGATTATACATGGCGGACTTGGAGTTTCGCCGGCACCGCGTATTCAAATATCACCGGATGGATAAACCAACCTTCACAACTTTTGCCGGGGCTTATACAAGGCTATAATCTGGGAGTTTTCATAACGATTGCATTTATATCCATACAGCTGTTGCTGTATCTTAGAAAGAGTAACTCCGGATTCTACAAGGAATACAGAAAACTGTCCGCCTGAACGCACTATACCGTAAAGCCGGTATCGGACTCTGTTTTGTTCAGTTCTTTGAATGCGATTCTATACGGGTTGCCCTCCAAATGTACGGAGTCCCGCGTGCGCATGTGTTTTCTCTCCGCATTGCCAAGACTTTTCAGGATTTCCATGTCCCATCGCTGCTCTGCATCGGCCAACGCCTCTCGCGGCAAACGGCCGAACCCGTCGAATTCCAGCGCCGAAAGTTCTTCTGATTCCAAGTCGTGCTCATAGTCCCTTACCGATACTGCGAACGCACTCTTGCCGCCGTCATAGTCTATCGAGTATACGTTTATAGGCGTGCCGGTGCGTGGCCTGTATCTTATGAAAAGCTGCGTGCGGTCTATCTGCGCGCCATGACCTATTATCTCGGACAGCTTCATTTGACCCCGGGTCCCCGCTCGATTTCCCACTGTCCCAGCGCCTGCCTGAATGGATTGTAGTCCTCTATCTCTTTGACATCCCTATTGTGCATTTTGCCTCCGCGCATACTCCGCGACAGGTAGACGGTCTCCAGCCTTGTGCGGTCCCACCTGCTTTCCGCTTCCCTTAGCGCGTCGACGGCACTCTTGCCCGCCCCATATATCTTTACGATGCTAGCGTGTCTCTTGGCGCGAAAGCCTGCGGGATCGTTTACATCCAAGCAGTGCAGACCGCATGCCACGAATACGCGGCGGTCGTTTCCGTAGCTTATCTTGTAGACTCTTACGTTGTAGTTTTTGCCCTCCTTTAGTGGGTCGCTAGACGTCATGTATGAGGCTTCCAGCTTGCACTCTTTTGCACCGATATATTCGGAGAACGCGTCCACGCCCATACTAAGACATTCATCCAGTTTCATAATAGTATATTGATAGAGAAAAACTAATATAAAAAGATTTAATACTACTCTAAAATGGCATTTTTATCATCAGGTGTAATTATAAGACGTGGAAAGACTGCCAAGATTGAAACCGAATATCTGAGTAGCGCCGCTGAGTGTTATCTCGCCATGTCTGGTGGTGTTTATAACGACGACGCCGAACCTAGCTGGCGCTATCGATAAGCTATCATCCAGTATGGAGACCGGCGTGCCGTTGACCGTAGCTGTGAATCCTGCGAGGTTGAAGGCGTATGCGTTGAATATGACGACATCGGTCGTATTTCCTTGCCCCTGGTTGGCTCCGACTATGTTCGGGCCCACATTCACCGGCAGGTTGAACTGCGGTATTCCCAGGACGGGCGCGGAATGGAAGATCAAGGCGCTGCCGGCGAATATCAGCCCTATTATTATCAGGCCCTCGAGTACCGGTTTTATTATCCTTAGAAGGGTTATGATCGCGACGATGATTATCAGGATGCCGGCTATTATAGCTATGTCTACCATCTGTTTTATTAGCAGTACGAGATAAAATACTTTAAACTAACCAGAAACTGTCGGTTTAAAAAACAAGTAAAAAAAAATAAAAAACGCTGTTTATTCAGAAGTCGTGTGTTCTGACGGTCTGCCTCTTATTGGCCTTAGCCCTTTCGACCGCCTTTCCGATAAGCCACTTAACGTGCTTGTCGAGTCCT
>JAKATQ010000047.1 GCA_021818665.1 Nanobdellota archaeon
TGGTCCCGCGGAAGCCTTCGGCAATTACGGCGTGATAAAGCGTAGTGGATTCGACGGGGTCGAACGCGATGCCCCTGCCGCCAGAAGGATCGAGCAGCAGATAATCGATGCGTGGATAATCATTTACTATTTTTCTTGCAATATCTTTCGGGCTCAAGCCTTCCACGGCTTTTTTCGGTAACTGGAGTATTATCTTTAGGAGGGGATACGCGTTTTTTATTGCCGCTACCTGTTCCTTGGGCGGCCATGCGCAGTTGAGCTGGACGCCGCCCACAATCCCTTTATCATATAGACCGTCGCGCTGAATCACACTGCATATTTCAAAATAAAGATTGCCTGGCGTTTTCGTATCATAATGTATGGTAGCGAACGCTTTCCCATGCGCGCTTTCGAGAAGCGAGGCTAGGTCTTTAGTAGCCGGGTATCTCCTGTCACCTTCTTTTCGGCCGGTCAGCATGGCGAGGTCCGATACTAGAAAGCCTATCATAGGAACCACGTCGCCGGACATTGAAACGCCGTTTTTTTCAAAGAATTCGACCAATGCGGATACTTCTGCGGTGGACGTGGATCCGGTCACGCCTATGTAAGGTCTTGGCGGCAGTTGGTTTTTATCATCCATGATATCCTCTGGTACGTAGCTTATTAATCTTTTGTTTTTGTGAACAGGTAAAAAACGTCGTTTGCCGTCTCTCCTTTGGCGTCGGGGTGAAGTGCTGATAGGTCTATCTTAGACGCCTTCAGCAACGAGAACGCTATCCTTCCGCCAGACCGGCAGAGTGCGAAGGCTTTCTTTATGCACATTTCTCTATCGCCGGGAGCTAAGTCCTGCAGTACGGTTATGCAAAAAACTACGTCGAACTTTCCGCCTAGTTCCAGATCGGACGCGCTAGACCGGATTATCTTCACGTTTTTCAGCTTTTTCCGCTCGAGTATCCCTGCCAGGTCCGAGGGCTCTACTGCAGTGATGTGCGATCCGGGCAGTTGCTCTTCAAGGATCCCCGTCCCTGCGCCTATGTCCAGTATCCTGTCCGTCTTTTTTATTACAATAAGCTTCAATATCGTTTTTATCTTTTCCGTCTGCTCTTCTCTGTACAGTTTTTCGTAGCTATCAGCTATCGATGTATAATATTGTATGGCGTCCATTTAGTACGACTTTGCGAAATAGGCGTTCACTTTCGCGGATTCTCCGCAGAAAACGCATTTTTTATCGATAAGTTCTTCCTTCTCCAGCGGTATCAGCCGAGATGTCGCGCCGGTCGCGTCCTTTATCTTTTCCTCGCACTCCATGCGGTCGCACCACGCGGCCTTTACGACAACGGAAGAATCTTTTACGGCCGCCACAAATCTCACTCTGTCTTTCTCTGTCTTTATCCTTGAGCGCATGTCTACCAAGGCTTTTTCCAGCATCTCTTTCTGTATCTTTCCGAGTTCGGCTGGTATGGTGTCTATGGAGTCCATCTTCAAACTTTTCTTTTCGCCCGAAAACCTTATTTTCACAGAAAACGTATCTTCTAACGCTTCTCTCCTTCCGACGTCTATCCTGAGCGGTATCCCCTTTAAATCATATTCATTGAATTTCCATCCTGCTGAGTACGTGTCCCTTGCATCCAGAAGTGTTCTAACTCCCAGTGCATCGAGCCTCTTCTCTATTTTCTTGCAGTGCTCCAACACCTTCTCGTCTTCTTTTTCGCCCTTTAGTATCGGCACTATCACGACCTGCGTCGGCGCCACTATCGGCGGTAGGACCAGGCCCGTCTCGTCCCCATGGACGAGCACGAGTATTCCTATGCTGCGCATTGACATACCCCACGATGTCTGATAAGCGTATCGCCATTCGTTCTTATCGTCAATGAACTTTATTTCGAAAGCGTTCGAGAAATTCTGGCCAAGATAGTGAGATGTGGCCGCCTGCGACGTGAAATTGTTCGACAGCACAGCCTCCACGGTGTACGTCCTCTCCGCGCCGGCGAATTTCTCCATGTCGCTTTTCCTGCCGACTAGCACCGGCACGGCTAACACGTCCTGCATTAGGTCTTTGTATATGTTCATTACTTCGATGGCGTTCCCGTCAGCCTGCTGCTCCGAAGCAAATACGCAGTGGCCTTCCTGCCACAGGTTCTCCCTTCCCCGCAGCAGAAGCCGGGTCTCCTTAGTCTCCCAACGGACCATGGTGTTCCACTGGTTAAGCAGCAGCGGTAGGTCTCGGTAGCTCTTTATCCATCTTGAATAGCTATCATACATTATCGTCTCGGAAGTCGGCCTTATCGCAAGCTTCTCGTCCAAGTCCCTATCTCCGCCCTTGGTTACCCAAGCGACTTCTGGAGTAAAGCCCGCGATGTGTTTCTTCTCTTTGTTGAGTATCTTTTCTGGTATGAGGAGCGGAAAATAGGTGTTTTTGACGCCGATGCACTTGAATCTTGGGTCCAGAAAGCGCTGCACTTGCTCCCACATACTGTAACCATAAGGCCTGTAAACGGCAAAACCTTTAACTTCCGAAAAATCTACCATCTCCGACGCAAGCAGGACGTCGTTGTACCACTCTATGAGGTTCTCGCTCTTCCGGTGTTTAAGTTTTTCCGAAGCCATAAATACCTTATAAGAACTTATGTTTATATTCTTTTACAATTAATAGATTGTCTTATGACGCGCATAACGTGCAAAAAACTATCAAAGAGATACGGAAAGGGCCCGATTGCTCTTGATAATGTGGATCTTTCTCTCGACACCACCGGAGTATTCGCTCTGATAGGACGCAACGGCGCAGGTAAGACCACGTTGGTCAGGATACTCTCAACGACACTCTTTCCTACTTCAGGCGATGCGAAGATAGACGGTGTGGATGTGGTGGGGGAAGCTGACGAGATAAGAAAACGCATCGCAGTGCTGCCCCAGGAAGCAAGGCCTATTCCGTGGATGACGCCTCGCGAACTTATAACGTCATATCTCATGTGGCGCGGCGTCGGCTACAAAAACGCCGGTAAGAAGGCCAGCGAAGCTCTGGATCTGCTGGGAATAACCAAGTTCGGCGACACTATGCACAGTCACATGTCCGGAGGAACGAAACGCAAGGTGCTCGTAGCCACGGTCATCGCCTCTGGTGCTGACATAATATTCCTAGACGAGCCGACTACCGGCCTGGACCCTATCTCGAGGGGTGAAATGTGGGATCTTCTCGCCAAACTAAAAAAGGGGCGGTTCATATTCCTGACGACGCACTATCTAGAAGAAGCCGAAGCGCTTGCAGACAGGATAGGCGTACTAGACGAGGGGAAGCTGCTGGCCATCGGCAGCCTGTCCGAGTTGCGAAGGAAGACGGGATATCCATATAGCGTAAAGATACTGCAGAAAGCCGACCACATAAAAATAAAACTTGGGCGCGTGATAAGAGGGCGTGACGGTAACCTCCAGGTCTTTACCACAAAAAAGGGCGCGGACGAACTTAGTAGGCGGCTGATAAGTAACGGCATAAAGTTCGCAACAAACCCAGTATCGCTGGAGGACATATTCTATTTCTTCGTGAAGAAAAAGGTGGATGAGGGCGGAGAAGAAACCGGAGGTGGAGAATGGCAAGGAGCGTAGCGAGCCAGATATTTGCTTCCGTCCTTGTGAACGCGGTATACGCCATGAAGAACTTCCCGGTGATGCTGATAAACACGATGCTGACGCCGTTCTCGTTCATAATAGTAATAACGTTCATAAGCCACGGGGCCCTATTCGGTCTCGCCGTAGAGGGGGCCCTGATAATGACGATGGTATCTAACGGTCTTGGCCTGCAGGGCGACTTGTCCCACCTAAAGAACGACCTGAAGGTCCAGGAAATGGTGGTAGGCTCTCCGACATCGGCCACCATATATATAGTAGGTATGGCCATATCCGAGCTAGTCTATGCGCTGCCGACTTTAGCCATTCTCGTAGTCCTAAGTTTCTTTTTCTTAAACGTGAGCGTAATCGGCGCAATCGCCATAGGCGGCGCGCTATTCCTGATGTTCGTGGTAGCGATAGCCCTTGGTTTCTTCTTCTCGACGATAACTTCCGACGTCATACAAAGTTTTGCTTTCAGCGGCATGCTGTCGACGCTGCTGTCCGCACTTCCGCCGGTATATTACCCTATAACCTACATCCCGATGCCTTACCAGTACATTGCTTACATATCACCGACAACGTACGCAGCACAGATAGTGCAAAACGCTGCGGGATTCATAAATCTGTCTACAGCGGGTCTGGTTGTGGACTGGATCGTACTGATAGCGGTCGCGGTCGTACTAATGTCGATAGCGATAAAAAAGAGCCGATGGGTAGAAGTTTGACGTGCATGACATATTTTTATTGATAAGCGCCCATCTTGGTATATGGCAGGATACGACTACAAGACTATAGACCAGAGGTGGCAGGCCGAATGGAAGCGCCGCGGTCTTTTCGAACCTAAGATCGATACGGCAAAGAAAAAATTCCTAATAACCGTACCGATACCGTATCCGAGCGGTTCTATGCATCTTGGGCACATGTATACATGGACTAGGGCAGACATCTACGCCAGATTTATGAGGATGCGTGGCTACAACGTCCTTTTTCCCCAGGGCTTCCATTTCACCGGCGGGCCGATAATAGGGATATCCGAAAAGCTCAAGGAGAAGGACCCGAAGACCGTATCTTCGTTCATAAATCAGGGGGTTTCAGAAGCGGACATGGGGCGTTTCGGGAAAGAGCCACGCGCACTGGCAGAATATTTCGCGGCTAGCTTCAAGAACGACTTCGATGCCATAGGCATGTCAATAGACTGGACCAGAAACTTCATAACGACATCCCTCAATCCGCAGTACTCTAAATTCATAGACTGGCAATTCACGAAGCTTAGGAACATGGGTCTGGTGTCCGAAGGCACCCATCCCGTAGTCTGGTGCCCCAAGGAGAAGACTCCCTTGGGAGACCATGACCGCGCGGTCGGCGAAGGGGAGTATCCTGTAAGGTTCACTTTAATAAAATTCAGGGCGAAGAACTGCGTCTTCCCGGCCGCGACTCTTAGGCCGGAGACCATCTTCGGCGTCACGAACCTGTGGATAAACCCGCTGGGCAAATACGCGGTATTCGATGTAGACGGAGAAAAGTGGATAGTGTCAAAAGACTGTGGTGAAAAGCTTAGAAACCAATTCAAGGACGCAAAGCACGTGAAAGACGTGGCGATAAAG
>JAKATQ010000048.1 GCA_021818665.1 Nanobdellota archaeon
TCTTGACGAAGACGGATGGCACAGCCAACGGCGGTGGGGCTGTTACGGCTGCACACATAAGCGGTGCTAAGGTGGTGTTCATGACCACTGGAGAAAAGATGGGTGAAATAGAGGAATTCGATCCGAAGAAATTCGTCTCGAAGCTTCTCGGTTTAGAAGGACTGGAATCATTGTTGAAAAAGGCGCAGGAGGAAGAAGTGAAGATAAACGAGGCTAGCGTGAAGAAGGTTATAAAGGGAGAATTCAGCCTTTTGGATATGTACGAACAGTATTCTTCTACAAAAAAACTTGGGCCGGTAGACAAGCTTATCGGCATGATACCGGGGATACCATCGTCCGGCTCCACCAAGGAGCTGCTGGAGAGACAGGGCCAGAACTTAGGTAAGTTCACTAATATAATGGATTCTATGCGTAAAGACGAGCTAGAGAACCCTAGTTTGATAAACGCGCAGCGAATAAAACGCATCGCTAAGGGGAGCGGTCAAAGTGAGGAATTAGTAAGGGAGCTGCTTGACCAGTACAGAAAACTAAAAACTGTAATGAAGATGTCAAATAATCGACAGATATCCAACCTTATGAAACGTTTCGGTGCGAACCTATGAAATGTGAAGCGTGCGGAAGCGAGATAGAGACTACCTTTCTCGACAAAAAAAATGGCAATTACATCTATGTAGACGGGAAGAAGCGTTTCGTATGCAATCGTTGTTTTAGCACTGGCGTGAGCAGCGTAAAAGCCAAACTTAATAAACAATAAGAAATCTACAAGCCTATAAGGGCCCGTAGTTCAGCTTGGATAGAACGGCAGACTTCTAATCTGCGTGTCGCAGGTTCAAATCCTGTCGGGCCCAGTTTGTGGGGAGCATAGTATTATCCAATAAAAATGTCGCATTTTTAAAAATAGAAATTCGTTGCAACTGTGCGACGGTACTGCTAGAGATATCGCTTCGCTGACAGTTTTCAGACAGCCTGCTGCAGAGTTCTTCCGGTTCCTGCGGAGCCGGTCCGTGGAACTCCATGAATGGCCAATGGGCGGACTTCCAACGCTGAAGTATCCTGTGCCTGCATTAGAAGTCTAACAATAAACATCGCCTCTGCAGTAGCTATCGATATCCATAAGTCGCATTATTGTACAGCATTGAAATTATTGGTTTTTATTCGTGCAGATACTGAAAAATATATGAATAACCTGATTATGGGTCGTGTCGATAATATATTCCAAAGACTTGGAAGCGATGTATCACACATTATTATAAGCAACGACATCAGTCCATTTATTGATTCTTCTTTCTTTTACCTTACTGGCATCAGCAGCGGTATATTCGAGGAATCGTTCGCTGTGGCCTCTAGAGATGGCGATGTAACGGTGATAACCGGTACTCTCGAAGCAGAATCCGCTAAGGAAAGCAAGTTAGATGTAAGAGTGGTAACTGGAAACGATAGCTATAAGAAAGCTCTAGCTGAAGTGCTTGGAAAGCACAAGAAGATAGGCATAAACTACGGCGGGAGCACGCTTGGAGGCTACATGCGCATAAAGAAGTGGCTAAAGGAAGGCCGCTTTATAGATGCCAGTCTGGCCATAGAAAAGGCGAGGATGGTAAAGGATGGCCATGAAATAAAAATGATACGCCGCGCCGCAGAAATCTCTAGCGCTGCATTCTACCCGATAAAGGAAGCCATAAAAGAGGCGTAAAGGAAACCGAAATGGCCGCCATCGTGAACTATGAACTCATGAATTTTGGCGCGTCTGGATCGTCTTTCGACACGATATTTGGGACGGGAAAGAACAGCGCCGAGCCGCACTATGTTCCACGCGGCGTTAAGATATCGAGTGGTGACATGATAGTATGCGATTATGGCGCAAGATACAACCGTTATTGCTGTGATACTACCAGATCATTCATACTAGGCGAGGCAGAAAAGCGCAAGAAAGATATATATAATACTGTGTTAGAGGCGCAGAAGGCCGCTATCGAGACTATAAGAGCCAGCGTGAAAGGGTCAGATGTTTATGCCGCAGCTTCAGAAGTGATAGACAGAAGAGGTTATAAAGGACTGTTTACCCACGGTATAGGACACTCTCTTGGTCTGGACGTCCACGATAGCGTGGCTCTGAGGCCGTTCAGCGATTCAAGATTAGAGGAGAATATGGTGTTGACAGTAGAGCCGGGAGTCTATGTCTCCGGATTCGGTGGCGTAAGGATAGAGGACGACATAATCGTAACGAAAACCGGCTGTGAAGTGTTGACAACAGCGCCTAAGGGCTTGGAAGATATTACTATTACTTAGATGATCTCTTCAAGCCCCATCTTCTTTCTTAATTTATTTATCTCAGTTTTTATTGGCTCCGAATCAGAATCTGGATAATTTTTCATTGTATTATACAAGCCAGATTGCAGTTCATTAAGATAATTCAGTCTATTGCGTTTTAGTTCTTCTGCATCCAGAGTGTCTATCACTTCGACTAGCTTTTTAGCGTTCTTTTTCGCTATTTTTTGCACTTTGGGAGAGGCAGATATCAGTCTATTTATGCCTTTTTTTATGTAGCCAACAGCTTCTGCGGCGAGTGTGCCGTGGGGTCTTTTGAAGTAGCTAATAGGCGCCCTGAGCGTATCCGCCATAAGATAACCGCCTATGCTTTTGAAAACGATTGAGGGTATTGTTATATCGTATATAACAGAATAAAATCTCCAGACAAAGAATGATCCTGTGCTTACTCGCGAGAACTCCATCGTAGGTAGATTGAATATGTACGCTCCCAACGCTCCCAAGTACGCTGCTGATGCTATGCTCGCGATTTTTGGTGAAAACGCGTCTACCTTATTTTTTATCCATTTCTGTGCACGATATGGTAAGAATCCCGTAGGCAAACCATTTATAAGACCATAAGTCACTCCATGCTTTACCTTCCTTTTTAATTCTCTATTTGCAGCTTTTTCCAGCTCTTGCTTGTACATCTCCTTATACAGGTCATCTGCATCACTTTCGTCCAATTCCATCATATACTTGTGACTGCACGGTATAAATCATTCAAATCGTTCACCGTAGTCAGCTTCGTATTCGGATAAAGAGTCGCTCCGTCTGCGTCCTTTATCTTGTTTTCCATATCATATCCCGAGATAATGACTTCCTTCGTTTTGTCATCCGCATAGAACAGTCTCGAATTCAATCTTGGTATGGAGGTTACTTCTCCCGAATGGGTCACTTTAGTGGCCAAGCAGGCGTCTTGTCTGAGAGGTTTATTTTCCACCGCTGATCTAATCGCTATGTATGCAGCGCCGAGTATCGCATCATCATCTTTTAGAGACGGGACAGAAATATACACTCTGCGCCCTCGGAGGTTTACATTGTTCATGGCGCAAAGTGATTTAAGAGAGTTCTTTAACAGACTCTTGTCTATGGTCTTGTCGTTTGTAAGTATCTCCAAGTCAGATTCTTCGCCAGATTCCGCTGCGGAGCTCATCGCAGTTATCGGTACTATATACCCGACATAGTCTTCGGTCTGGATATAATCATATATTTCTCTAGGCGTACCTGGGTCCAGGCCTTTCAGCGAATCGTCGTGATAACTCAGCACGGCGTTGACTCTGCCGGTCATAGGCGTACCAACCGTATACAGTCCTTGTTCTATAGCATGGTCATATATCTTTCTTTCCATTACAGATTGCGTTATAGATTTCAGGTCTTTCGCAGCAGAAATAACGTGTCGTTTCTCAACGTACGGGCTCTTATCCATTTCAGCGGATTCTTCCGCTTTTTTCGGTAGTTTAATCACACGCCTGCTTATGTGCATCTCACTGGAATTGTCTGCCAATCTAGAACAATAGTTTATGAATTCGTCACAGGCTTCTTTCTTCCATGGCCTACCTCCCATGTGGTTCGCTATATCATTCAGAAGGACCGCTAGATGTCTTTCATTTTTCTTGTTTCGCTTAACACCGTCACTTCCTTGTACAGAGACTGTAGTATTTGAAGCCCCAAAATGGTATATTTCTCCTTCTCCTCGGCTAACATTGTTGACTACATTCAGAATCTCTGCGTAGTTTATCCTGTTCTGGAGAGACTCTACTACAGATGAAAGTTTGTCGGTGTTTATGCCGGCCGAAATTAGAGCATAAACAAATTTTCTGTATTCTCTTGGCAAGTCCGCTATGTCCACGACTTTTTCTTCGATTATCTGTGAAAGGTTCTTTTGAAGATCTGGAGACAATGAATGGAGATTTTCTATGGTTAGTATTTTCTCATTCGCTTTAAGCATGTCACCGAGTTTAAGCTTGAATTGCGGTGCCGCTTCTATATCGTGCACATACTCTCCACGCAGGCTCTCAACTGTTTCATGGCCTACATACGGCGGTACTATCTCACTACCGGTGGATAACAGTCTAGGATCGTTACTTTTGTTGCGATTCATCCATTTTCTGAACATGGCTATAGCGGTTGGTATCCCTGCTATAACGACTACATTCTCTATGTATGGGAGGATAGATGCCATGTTGCCTACGACCCATTCAAATGGGTTTTCTCCGACTAATGAGGATTCCCACCAATACTGTAGGATGAGATCTGCCATGACTCCTGCTATCGCTAATCCGGCACCGACTACAGCAGTACCTCTTAAAAATCTCGCGGTCTTAGCTTTTAGTTCTTTATTTAAGAAATAATTATCTACACTACTCTGTCCATGGGGAGCTTCCATTTGCCTCAAAAGAAAGCCGAGAGGTGATTCATCATCGCGGACAGTAAGGTAGTCATAGCCTGTAAGACCGTATTCCTCCCGTTCCATAAAAAGAAATTCTTCCTCGCATTTCTGCTGCAGAGTCTTGCTGCTACCATAAGGTCCTATACGGACTATCATCGGCATAGGAGGTACCTCATCACGAAGTATGTCTATTATGCAACGCCCTGGCGGATCGTTTTCTTTTAGGCCGCTCTTCTTAAGTTCTTTTATGCGTTTCTTTATATATGCGAAGGTCTTAAGCGCATCTTTAACAACGCTCCTGGAAGCGGCCTTTTCCTTTTCGTGCCCGACTATCTTGTTGTAAGGATCGTAAACGAAATTTGAGTTTTCTCTGTCTTCCTCCGTCTTTGGCTTTCTTAGAAAACCCAGTGGTATCTGAGAAGTGTCTTTGAACTGGTTCTGCCACCAATCATCATCCT
>JAKATQ010000049.1 GCA_021818665.1 Nanobdellota archaeon
TTTAGCTTGAACGGCGAGTAAAGAAGAGACGGGCGATTGCTTGTCGATATGTCGAACTTGTGCGTGTGGTGCAGGACCTGCGGCGGGCATATCTCGCTGCACAGCCCGCAGAAGATGCAGCGGTTGAAGTCTATGGCCGGAGCCTCATCGCGTGCGTTGCGCGGGAGATTAAGATTTATCTTCTCCATCCTTATGGCGTCCGCTGGGCATATCCTAAAACACAGCTCACATCCTATGCAATTATCAAGGTCTAGACTGAGCATCCCGCGGCTCCTCTTCTCGTACGGCAGCGGGACGTCCGGGTACATCACTGTCGACGGCTTCTTAGTCACGTTTGCGAGCGAATAGTACACAGCCTTGAAGGTCTCTTTAAGCCCCATATTAGAACACCACTAGTCCGCCGATTATCAGAAGATTTATGACCGACAGCGGCAGCATTATATTAAAGCCCAGCTTTATCAGCTGGTCTATCCTCGGTCTGTTGAACACCCAGCGCAGAGTCATCATGACGAAGGTGACTACGACTGCCTTTATCCAGAACCAGAGATAATTCGGAAGGAGCGGCCCGTTCCAACCCCCAAGGAACAGATATACTATGAGCATAGAGACCACGAGTAGCCTCACGTACTCGGCTATGAAAAACAGGCCGTATCTTATCCCGCTGTACTCTATCTTCCAGCCGGCCTGCAGCTCCTGCGTGGCCTCAGGGATGTCAAAAGGCGCCCTTTCGGTTATCGCGAGCGATGCCATCCAGAACACCGCGAACGTTATCGGCAGATACAGCACGTACCACACGCTCGACTGCGCGCTCACTATCGTGGATATGTTGTAGCTGCCCGAAAGCACGGCAACACTTATAAGCATTATAAGAAGGGAGAGCTCGTACGTCGTTATTTGTGCGGCGCCACGGAAGCCGCCGAGCATAGAATACTTGTTGTTCTGGCCCCAGCCTGCGAGCAGCACAAAAAGCGGCGACACAGCAAGGAACACGTAAATGAAAAGGAGATTGTAAGGCAACGGTATTATCGTGAGGTCGTTGTTGCCCCAGGGTATTATGAACACCATCAGGAAAGCTACCGTCGCAAGGGCTATCGGCACGGCGTTATAGACCAGGCGGTCGACGACACTGTTTGTAATAAACCGTTTCCCGAGCAATTTCATCACGTCCGCTATGTTCTGGAGCAGGCCGAACTTTCCGGTGTACACCGGACCATACCTGGACTGTATCCTTGCGGACAGTTTCCTGTCGACCCACCCCAGCAGTATCGGGGCGTTCAGCGTTATCCCAAAACCTATGATGAACATGAGGAGTATAGCGCCGGCTTCGGAGACCAGCGGCGAGAAGTATCCCGTTAGATAATTGTATATTATAGAGTACATCATCTGTCTATCTCCCCCGGCACAGGGTCAAGGCTGCCCAGTATCGCGACCAGATCCGCGACCTTGTGCCCCACCATGAGCTCCCTTAAGGCCTGCATTACGTAGAAGGACGGGCTCCTTATCTTTAGGCGATACGGCTTGGTGTCGTCGTTTGTGACCATGTACATGGCGGCTTCACCGCGCGGCGTCTCCTGCCTTACGAAGGTGTATTTCGGAGGTATCTTAAAGAACCACGGCACCTTCGTCTTTACCTCTCCAGCCGGCATGTCCTTGACGAGCTGCCGCATCATCTTTATCGACTCCAGTATCTCGTTTATCCTTATCATGAACCTCGCATAGGCGTCCCCGCCCTTTTCAGTGACTACGTCGAAGTCGAGTTTGTCATATGCCAGATAGGGCTCGTCTTTCCGAAGGTCCCTGGCGATGCCGGAACCTCTTATGTTGGGGCCGGTAAGGCCGTATTTGTAGGCGAATTCTCGGCTGATAACTCCGACGCCCTTCGTCCTTGCGATGAACAGGTCGTTTTCGTAAGACAGCGCCTTATACTCGTTCAGGACGCGGTGCTCTATCGTATGCAGCACCGGTAATAACCGCGACTCAAAGTCTTTCGGCAGATCGTAGTAGACGCCCCCCATCGAAACGTACATGGGCGCGAGGCGACCGCCGCTGACGGATTCCATCAGGTCCATCAGTAGCTCCCGCTCGCGGAAGCCCCACATGAAAAGCGTGGTGTTGCCGAGGTCCTCACCAACGTGTCCTACGAACAGCAGATGGCTCATGATCCTCTGCATCTCGCACATCAGGGTCCTTATGTAGACAGCCCGCGGAGGTAGACTAACACCGAGGGCCTTTTCCACGACGCTCGCGTACAGGACCTCCCAGTTCAGCGCAGCTATATAATCCAGCTTGTCGATGACGGGAGTGTAGGAGTTGTAATTGCGGCCCTCCGCCATCTTCTCGACGCCCCTGTGGACGAAGCCTATCTCCGGCTCGACCTTTACCATGGTGTCGCCCTCTATGTCGACGACGAACTTCAGCACGCCGTGGGTCGATGGGTGCACCGGCCCTATGTTTATCGTTATCCTGTTCGTAGAACCCGTAGCTTCCATGTCAGAACTTCATATCCAGGCCGGTCCAGTTCTTCACTTCTTCCGTCACCTCAAAGTCCTTGCGCAGAGGGTGCCCTGGCCAGTCCTCCGGCAGCAATATCCTGCGCTGGTCCGGATGGTGCCTGAAATCTATGCCAAACAAGTCGTAGGCTTCGCGCTCCTCCCATTCGGCGGACGTGAATATCCCGGCTATCGAATCTATCTCCGCCTCGTCGCGGTCTATGTTGACGCGTATCGTGAGAAGGTCCTTTTTAGAGTACGACGACAGCACATAGTTCATCTCGAACGTCTTAGGCGGCCTGTCGACCACCATAAGCATGAAAAGCAGGTCAAAATATTTTTTTGCCTCTGCGACTATCTTTCTGAGCTGGGTCTTGTCGGCGAGCTCCACGACGGCCTCGTTGTCGTTCGTGCTGGGCACGTCCTTGAGCATGGAGGGGAACCGTCCCTTTATCCTATCCAAAGACTCCATTCTGATACCTCTTTATCTTGTTCTCGCGTATGAGTTTTTGCAGAACTATGACGGCGTCCATGAACATCTCCGGCCTAGGCGGGCAGCCGGGTATGAACACGTCCGTCGGTATTATGCGGTCTATGCCCTCTATGGTGTTGTAGCTATCATGGAAAAGGCCCCCGCTGACGTTGCATGCGCCCACCGCTATGACGTACTTGGGGTGCGGCATCTGCTCGTATGCGTTCAGCAGGCGCCTTGCCATCTTCTTTGATATGGTCCCGCTGCACAGTATAAGGTCCGCTTGGCGCGGGGAATCGCCGACGAACAGCGTTCCCATGCGGTCCGCATCGACTTTTGTAGCACCGAACGGTATCATCTCCATAGCGCAGCATTTCGTGCCGAACGTAAGCGGCCACAGCGAGCGGCTCCGTCCCCAGTTCATCACGGTCTCTATGAACTTTTCCGCCTTCATGAACAGTATCTCGCTCATCCCGGGATACGAGAACTCGTTGCTGCCATGCTCTTCGGCCATCAGAGCACCTCGTCGGCCTTATCCATGAAGTACCTCACGAGCAGCAGCAGGAACAGTAGTGATACGCCGACGCCTACGAATACCGCCGCCCCGATTTGTGCTACGCTTTGGCTCCAAAGCAGCAGGAAAACGAGCATCGCCTCCACGACGACGAAGATTATCGCATAGAAATAGTACTGGAAGCCGAGGAGGCGCGAGCTGGACACGGGTCTTTCGGCCGATTCTATGATGACCGACCCCATCCCGGTGCTTTTGATCTTGGGGCTGAGGAAATCTTCAAGATAAAGCAGCCCGACAAGCATGCCGCCGCTTATTACCATGAATACCAGCAGCAGGACGAAGTCGTTTATGTCCATACGGAGTACTATAATCCCCAATAATAAAAACTTAACAGGCCGTAAGCGCCAAAAAACGAATCTTGGATGATATCAGATAAATGTTATTATGCCCTCCACAGCCGATTAAACAGACGATAAAAACTTAGACACGCCATACATACCGGGAGAAAAGAAAGACAGCGCCGGGATTTAGATTTATATCTGGTCGTTGGCATAGTGTTGTATGGGGACAGCGTTGCGATTGCTGATCGGGCTAGCCGTTTTCGCGTCTTTGCTGGCGGGAGCAGGCCATTCCTTCGGCGTATCCGGTGGAGCGTCGTTTACCGCCATGAACAGCACCATAGGCATAAATCAGGACCTGTTCTTCAACGTCTCGGCCGACTTTCCGCAGCAGACTTCATACAGTATATTTCTCGGAAACGTATCCATATATAATGGCACTTTTCCGCCGAACTTCGCAGGCTATTCGGTGGTCAAATACAACGTGACTAACCTCCCGTCCGGCACGTATCCTTCGTATGCCAAATTCTCCGGCATAAGCTTCCCGTTCGATTCAAATATACAGACGCTGATCAACCCGACGTCGAGATTCGAGTTCCCTGGCTATTCGCCGGTGACACCAGTATTCAACGGCACGGCAAGCCTGGACATACAGGTCTTAAACGACGGCAACACGCCGCTGTCGTTCACGTGGTATCTGCCCACAGTCCGGGGCGTCACGTTCTCCCTCACCTATAACCAGCGGTTTTCGCTCGAGCCGAGCCACACTGAAAGCATACCGATAGCGATAACGGTCTCCGGCCAGGCCAGCCAGACGCTGGATTTCCAGTTCTCAGCGTCGTCCCAGACCGGCGTCCTGAACAAGACGTACTCTACGCGCCTTTTCACGCCGGTAGTCAACCTGTCCTTTTACGGGAGCCAGCTGACGCCCGGGATAGGCAACACAACAATATATTCTGTAAACATAAGGAACGGCGACAACGCCCCGGTCAACGTGACGTTCCACTTCCTGCTCAGCATAGACAACAACGATTTCTACTACAACAAATCCTACATGGTCAATGAGAGCACGACCGCCGCTTCCGTGCTGATACCAAAGAGCACGGTCGAACAGGTAAACGCATATTTCCAGAGCGCGAACGGCACGACCACCAACGACGTAATATACACGGCCCCCGCAGTCGGCGCCTCGTCCTCGTTTTTCAGCGCCATACTAGGCTCGCTCGATTACATCCTGCTGGCCGCAGTCGCGATAACGATACTCCTGATCCT
>JAKATQ010000050.1 GCA_021818665.1 Nanobdellota archaeon
CGTCGGGCGAAATCATAAAAAGTCGGCGGTCACTTTTTGACTGCTTAACCTATAATTGGCTGGGAGGCTATATAAACCCTCGCCGAAAAACGAAACTTTTATATAGGGTGCAAAAATTTCAGTTCCCCTATGTAGGGGTCCGGATATCTATAAAGCACATTCTGGTACTGTTTAAAAGGTAGAAGCGTATTTCGCGCGCTGCCGGAGTATAAATACCCTTTTGGTCTCAATACCAGCCGCGGCTTTTCATCGCCTTGGCAACCCTATCGACGGCCACGATGTAGGCTGCATCCCTTGGGGTTATCTTCGTTCCTTTTGCTTTGTAGGTGTCCTGCGTCTTAAATACGTCCGAAAACGATTGCGTGACGAGTTTGTCTAGTTTATCATAAACCTCTTTTTCTGGCCAGTAGTAACCGTAGTTGTTCTGCACCCATTCGAAGTACGATACGATGACTCCGCCGGAGTTGACTAGGAAGTCTGGAAGGTCAAGGATGCCCTTTTCGAACAGTATACTGTCTGCTTCTGGCGTGATCGGCCCATTCGCCAGTTCCAGGACTATCTTCGCACGTATCTTGCCAGCATTGCTTCCCGTGATCTGGTTTTCGATGGCTGCCGGGATAAGCACGTCCACATCGGATTCCAGAAGCTGTTCGTTCGTCAACTTGGAGCCGCCTTCGTAGCCGGATACGCTGCCCGTCTTCTCCTTCGCGGCGATGAGTCTTTGGTAATCAAGCCCTTTTTCGGAGTATATCCCTCCCGTTGAATCGCTTATGGCGACGACTTTTGAGCCGAAAAGGCGCGTGACGAGGTCCATCGCGAACATCCCTGCGTTCCCGAAGCCCTGCACTGCGATCCTGGCTGATTTGAGGTCGATTCCGCGCTTCTTTACCGCTTCCCTGAGTATGTACATGGCTCCCATGGCCGTGGAGTTGAAACGACCTTCGGACCCCCCTATTTCCAGTGGCTTCCCGGTTATCACTCCCGGCTCCTGATGCCCTGCCATCTTGTTGTATTCGTCCATCATCCAGGCCATTATCTGGGGCGTAGTATAGACGTCCGGTGCCGGCACGTCGACCTTGGGGCCTATGAAGCGGCCTATGGCCTGTATATAGCCGCGGGAAAGGCGCTCAAGCTCGCCTTCAGACATCTTCTTGGTATCGCATATGACGCCGCCCTTGGCGCCGCCGAATGGTATGTTCGCCAGCGAGCACTTCCACGTCATCCACGCAGAAAGCGCCTTGACGGTGTCCACGGTCTCGGCTGGATGGAATCTTATCCCTCCCTTGCCAGGACCTCTGGCATCGTTGTAAAGGACCCTGAAACCGTTGAATAGTGTAGTGTCGCCGTTGTCCATCTTGACCGGAAAGTTGACCATGACCACGCGCTTTGGCTCCCTTAAGATCGCATGCGCTCTCTTGTCGAGTTTCATTATCTCTGCAGCAGAATCCAGCTGTTCCTGTGCTATTTTAAAAGGATTGAGTTCTTCCATCGCGTACCTCCATTTTGGCTCCTTGCGCGGGAGCCTATACAAAGAATTGCGGCTTCTTGTTTATATGTTTAATGGCTTCTGCATATATCGGAGTATATCGCGGACTAAGGCCGTCTGTAATGTCTTTATGGATTTGAACGATGCGTAGGGGCAGATTTGTAGGAAAAGAGGTCAGGCGTTTCGTGCCGTTTCAGGCGTTGTTCTCCTCTTCTTTCCTTTTTGAGCCGCTCTCCGGCTCCAGTGCGAGTATAAGTTTCTTAACTTTTGTGTCGGACATTGGCCTTACATATTCAAGCTCCGCTCTTGTACCTGTGAATATGCCTTTCAGCAGGTTCCACCTAAGCGTGCCGTACAGTGTGAAAGAGAAATCTTCGCCCTTTATCGAGGGATTTATCTCGCCCCTCGAGAAATAGCTGCCAAAAGGCACCCTCGCGCTTTTCGCGTGCGTGTATATGTTATCAAACATAGAATCTCTGTGGATCTTGCGGCTTCTCCCAGACTGCCACCACCTATAACCGTACTCTGCTTTTACCTTATACATCGGCTCGTTGTTGTTCCTCGGGTCCCTGACTATCTTGCCGTTCCTGTCTCTATAGATCTCCACATTCGAGCGAAGAAGCGGTAGGTATCTTCCATTGTCGTCCGGGCCTACTTTGATCGGGAGAAGGTTTGATTTCTCTTCAAGGATATTCAGTCTTAGCGTCTCTTCGAGA
Organism: Nanobdellota archaeon; assembly: GCA_021818665.1. GTDB lineage: Archaea > Nanobdellota > Nanobdellia > Parvarchaeales > Parvarchaeaceae > Parvarchaeum. The sequence goes on from JAKATQ010000050.1 coordinate 2,203, forward strand.
GCTGCTTCCTCGCCGACTATCTGTGCTTGCTGAGCTTCTGAATCGAGTTGCAGTTGTGCTAATTCTGCGTTGCTCTCGATGTCTCCGAAGCCCTGACCTTCCTGCGCTGTTAGTTTCTTATCGAAAGAGGCTATGTGCTGGCCCTCCGTTCCCGTATCGGCACCCTGTGGGCTACCGTTGCCGGACGGGAGCGTGATTCCCTTTGCTTCATATAATCCGTATATGGCTTTCTCAAGCCTGTCCAGCCTGCCGCTAAGTTCCGTATTGGACTGCAGTATCTGGTCCAACGTCTGGGCCTTTTCGCCACCATTTGTTGCACCGGTCTGATTAGTTGCGACTTTTGTATGTCCTCTTGCCATAAATATTTCCTACTCCTCAATAGAGAATTACTAATATAAATACCTTTCGTTGAGCGGCTTAAGAGGGCTTTGCAGATTAATCCACAAAAGCTAAGTCTGCGCGTAAATTAGGTTTATTGCACGTTTATTTAGATATTTAATAATTAAACTGGAAAAGTCTCAAGTGTAAGTCGAATGTATCATATCGCATATACGGGGGCAAAATAGGTCTTCCTGTTATACAGAGTAGAAAAACGGCTTTTTCTGGCAGCTGTGCCCTCTCGTCACACCACCGAAAAGAACACTATAAGAGGGGTTATCGAAAAGAACACGTTGAGTAAGAGCCATACCAGCTGTATCCTTACCTTGTAAAGCAGCACCATAGCAAGTGAATACGCCGCAAAGAGCAGCGAACCGAATCCCAGTGCAAAGCCTGCAATCAGCGGCATGGTGCCATTGTTTAGCGCGTATCCTATCGCAAGCAGCAAAAACGCCACTGTGCCTAGGAGCCATGTCCATTCGAGCCTGGGGCCTGGTTCACGGCCAATCTTCCACAGAAGTATGCCTGCTCCTGCAAGTAATATGGCAAGAGTGAGATAGCCCCCCAAGTCCAAGAACGCCAAAAAATTGCCGATTAAAAGAGTGGCTTCGACGGCTATTAGGAGCCTCTGCACGCTGGTGATAGCTACGACGAGCAGGACGAATGTCGCGGCGGTCAGTATCATCTTCTGCGTGAGCGACCCGAAGGAAATGAAATTTATTGCAAAGACCAGGGTGACCATAGCGGCCATCCCTATCCAGAAATTGAGGCTATGGAAACCAGTATGATCGGTTTTTTTATTGGAATGTTTCATCTCAGATGATGATTCGTAATAGATTTAAATCTCTGCCTTTTCAATGGTATCTGGCATGCTTACTTCGTGTGCGGGGGGACATCGCCTTTACCTTCATCAAGGCTGCGAAGAACGAAACGAAGGCAAATACCAGCAGAAGCGAAAAAGCCAGCGACACTCCTGCAGATCCGCCGCCTATCACTCCAAAACCAAAAAAGTACTGGAATCCGACGGCTGAACCGGCAGACGTAGCCCACTGGCTAAGCGGAAAATTGAGTCCGGCGTCCAAGAGCATCACGAACACTCCGAATATAGACCATATGGCTATGGCCGGCGCCGTAGAACTCATCTTTGAAAACAAATAGATGGTACCAAGTATCACGTTTACCATCGTAAAAATCAGCAGGCCGGCCCAGTGCAGTGGCGCGTATGTTATTAGATTGTTGTCCGTAGAAAGCAGGAAAAGAGCCGAGAGTATCTCTATGCCCATGGATATTGGCAGCATTGTCCATATCATGCCTCTGTTCAGGATTATCGGTTTTTTCTTCCTATCGAAGTATTTCACAACAGCGAATCCGATAAGGACCGCTATTAGGATTGAAAAGACTAGAGCGAATGCCAGAGAATACGGGAGTCCGGCGGAGACTGACGCACCCGATGAAGTTCCATATACAACCATATTAAAACAAAGCCACGCTTGTATTTAATGGTTATAGTAGCCATTTATCTGTGCGAAAATGGCTTACAGTGAGCTTATCCTTTCGACCATGCGATAGGTACGGCTCTTATTTTATGCCTTTTATGAGTTTCTGGCCCATCAAGTTGGAATAGTTGACCTGCATCCCGTCCTTGAGCTTCTCTCTGAGGTCTTCCGGGATATCGGTCTCGAATACATCATACGTCTCCATGTCCATCAGCTGCGCTTTTGTGCCATTGATGCTTATCACCTGCGCTGTTCTCTTCTCTATTATCGGGACTTTCGCCCTCTCTTCCGCTGACATTATGAAAATGCGCTTCTTGTCGTCCAGGACCCCGACGGCTTCGACTCTTGCCTTTGCATGCCCGTGCTTTCCTGGCGCACTTAGCGTTATGTCCGTGATCTTGCATATGAACTGTTCGTCGACGAGTATAGTATCGCCTTTCCTAAGCTCGTTTATCCCGACTAATTTGTATTCCATAAGAACATTTAGTTATAAAAAATTTTAAGTATAAATGCTTTATCGTGCACTCAATAGATGGACATGTAAAAACGAGAAAACTTAATCACTAATTTTGCGCGGCTTGATGTTATCCCGTTGCGCTCCATTTCCTTATGAAGGAGTATGAAAATGAAACGCTAAAAACTTGTAACCAAGCTGCCGGTAGCCAAAACCAGCAGTCTTTTACTAAATCTCAAATTTATAGACGCAGACGATACTTTTTTCAATTCTTGTAGTGCTTCTTTACCAACTCTTCGAGCAGACCGGCCTGCCATTTTTCTTCCATTGCAGAATCAGCAGCAGACGCAGTAGCAGATCCAGCAGATCGAGCAGCAGACCGAGCAGACGAAGCAGCAGACCGAGCAGCAGACCCGGCAGACAAAGCGGACAAATCATCAGGCCAATCAGCAGACGCAGTAGCAGACAAAGCAGACGCAGTAGCAGACA
>JAKATQ010000009.1 GCA_021818665.1 Nanobdellota archaeon
ACGGCATACGGACATCCCAGAGGCATCGATAGCCAGCAGCCTTCCTTTCCTATGCCGCTTCCCTAACGTCCATTTGACGTCCAGGCGGTAAAGCCTCCTGCTTATCGTAGTATGGTCTGGAGACCCCCCGTATATCCGCTTCACTAAAGCCTCCGTGGGTATCAGCTTGTCGCAGAATACGAACCTCAACGCGCTTATCCTGAGGATAAGCTCATCGGAATAAGAGAAGGGTCTTCCCTCCTTGTCTTCGTTCATGGAAAGGAGCGCTTTGCGCTCCTTTTGTCTCCAGTCGACTATATTACCTATCACTGCCCCATATCTTTGGAGGCGAAGATCCCTTGCCATATGGTTTACCCCGTTTGTCAAGGTAGCCTCCCCTTTCTACCAGGTTAGCGCAATCAGACGCCATATACGAAGACGCAGGCGCTCTTAGAACAAGTAGTTATGCACACGTCTAGTTGCAAAAGAAAGTTTTAAATAGAAAATAAGTTCTAGATACGGCTTATGGAACTAAAGGAAACATTAGAACACTTGCTTAGCAAACGCTTCAGCGGGGAATTTTGGGGCAGAGACGAGCAAGCGAACAGGATGCTTCAATACGTTATACCAATCGGAGACTATGGAACTCTCGATAAACAAGGCAAAGCATCAATAATAGAATACAGCCGTGTATACCCTGAGGGCGGTAAACTTTATGGAGATGAGCGTGGATTGCTCGATCCTACTGATATAATCAAAATGGCACATGAAGATCCAACAATAGTCACTAGCTTAGAAATGAATCTCAGAACTTACCCTAATGAAGAAGAGTATACCATAACAATAAAGACTGAAGACTTCAAAAGATTTCATGTGGATTGTAAACATGTAGACACTGTAGCGCGTTATGCAACGTTTTCTTTTCGGATTAAGGGCACTGAAATCTCTCCCGACACACTTAAAATAGAAGAATATGCATTTGGCAATGGCGCTAACTGCATATCCCAAAAAACAGCGCACAAAATCCACTTTATACCTGCGAATCTATTATAGGCATAAGAGAAAATCTGGAGTAGTTGCTTAAAAGCAACGGCGCGGACGAATTTTTCATAGAGATAGAAAAACGGAAAAATGGAACCATAGCAGAACATGCCAGCAGATACTATATTAATGTGCAAAGACCCAGATAGGAAAAATATTAATACACAAAAAATGCAACTATCAATATAGGAAATATGGCTAAAAAGAAGAAGACAGAAGAGATCGGTGACGACGAGAAAGAAGATAAAGAGGACGTCTCGGAAACAAAGGACGAGACGCACGAGCTCGAAGAAGAAGAGGACGAGGACCTCGAGTTCGATGAAGACGAAGAAGCCAGCCAGGAAGAAGAGACAGAAGAAGAAGTTTGAAATAAGCTTTTAGTATCAGCACGTCTTTACCGCTTTACAGCTTGTGGATTAGTTTTGTAAGTGAGCTCTCCGAGTTTTCGTGCTTTTCTTCCGGAGGGCGCCCTGCTATGTCTACGCCAGCTTCTTTCCTGAATACTTCCACGACTTGCTCCGCGGCTTTTTCCAGCCTTTCGGTAGAATGCTCTCCGTTTGCTACCCCTTCGAATAGTCCTTGGAGCTCCTTGAACCCGTGCCTTTTGGAAAGTTCTATGAGCCTTTCAAGCGAAGACTTGAGGTCTTTGTCTTTTTTCAGCGGGAAAAGCGCCCCGATGAGCCTGGCCATCTGCATCCGCTCGATTTCGGTCCTTTCAGCCTTTACTATGAGTTCTTTTAGGTGGTCAGAATCGAGCTCCTTCGTCAGGACTTCCAGGCTCTTTTTAGCGTCACCGGCTCCCTTTTCTTTCTTGTGCGGCTTTGGAACCGCCCGGTGTTTTGCAGCGCCATGGGCTCTTTTTGGCATATATATGGATAAGCCACGGGCATATTTAAGCATTAAATCCAGCCGGGGCCCCTAGGCCCTTATCAGCGTCGTAGCCACGGTCAAAACGCCCAATAGTATCGCCGTTGCGGCGATGAGCCGCTTGCCGCCGCCGGACCCGAGTCTTGTAGTTATGCGGGGTCCTATCTGCGAGCCTATCACCGCTCCGATGCCAAGTCCGGCTATTATGACGTAATCAGATATGCTATTGGTAAGAAGATACAGGCCGAAGCCGACCATGTTTATGATCGCGACAGAGAACACGGTGACCCCGACGGAGTCCCTTATCCCATGACCGGAGGCCAGCAAGCCCGTCGTCGCTACGGTGCCGTATCCGCTGCCGCCTAGTGCCTTGTTGAATCCGCTGATTATGCTCAGACCGAATAACCTCGCCCACGAGAAGACCAATTTAGGCCTAGCGAGGATGAGCAGTCCTATCGCCACGACCAGCGTGCCTATGTACAGGTTTACGTACGTGCTCGGCAGCCGTATGGCCAGCAGGACGCCGATAACGGCGCCGACGACGCCGAACCCGACGAGGCTAATGGCCATCTTTGAGTTTTTCCCCTTGAAATTCAGCAGATCGATGTTCTTATAGCGGCGGTGGACGAAGCTGCCGACGCCGGCAGAGAGCAGCTGGGCGAGGAGTATCGCCGGCACCACGTTCTTAGACGAAAAGCCGGATATCAGCAGGACCGGCGTCCCTATCGTGCCAAAGCCCATCCCGACGGACGTGTCGACCAGCGCGAGGGAGAAGCCCAAGACTACTAGCAGCGCGTCCACCGGGCTTTTGGTGTAGTATAGTACGACGTACGAGGCGATGGCCAGGGCGGCAAACGTAGCCGCCAGCAGGACGGCCACCCGCCGGGGGTTTAGGAGTCTGGTGTCCATATTAATTACATATAATTATAAGTAATTGTATATAAAGATATCCCCCGCCCGTTCCATACAAAAGCAATAATATGGCCGTAGCATTATCTATCTATGCGACCGGTCATAGAAGTGATAGGCGTGTCCAGCTCCCTAGGTGGGAATGTGAGGGGCTCAGAACTCGGGCCTTCAGCCATAAAAAGAGCTGGCCTGACAAGTTCGCTGGAAGAACTGGGGCTTAAGGTAAAAGACTATGGCAACATAAAGCCGTCCAAGCGGAGCAGGAGAAAGGATGATCCAAAGGCAAAAAACCTGGTAGACATATTACACGAGAGCAAGCAGATAGCCGAGGCGGTCTACAGATGCATAAAGGCGGGCAGATTCCCCCTGTTGCTTGGAGGAGACCATTCGATGGCGATAGGTTCGATAAGTGGCTTCTCAAGGGCGTTCGATAACTTCGTCGGCGTCATATATTTCGATGCCCACGGTGACTTCAACACTCCGCAGACGACGCCCAGCGGGAACGTGCATGGCATGCCATTGGCGTTGGTGTCCGGCCAGTACGGTATACCGGCACTTAGCATGCAGGATCCGATCGACCCGACGAAGATAGCGATAGTGGGCATGAGGTCCGTGGATCCCGCGGAGTCGGGGCTGATGAAAAAAGCCGGCGTTGTCGTAGTGGACATGAAAGAAATAAAATCGAAAGGGATAATATACTCGATAACAGACGTCATAAAGCGCGTAGCGGACAACGGTAGGAGCGTCCATCTAAGCGTCGACATAGACGTGCTAGACCCGACTTATGCGCAGGGCACAGGTACGCCGGTACCCGGAGGCATGTCTTTGCAGGACCTAAAAAATGCGCTGTCTTTGCTCGGAGTATCCGGCTGCGTGCGCTCCCTAGAGATAGCGGAGGTCAATCCGTTAAAGGACCCGAGTGGTGCTACTGTGTCTGCAGCGGTGGAGCTGATAAAGGCGTTCTTCAGTCTGTAAAATCCCGGCGAGAAGCTTTTTAACACGGTGCAGTTTTTAATCGGAATGGGAGATCGACAGGAATTCGCTTTTGTAGGCGTCGACCCGATAATCCTTACGAAGGACAACAAGGTAGTCCTAGCTCTCAGGGGAAACGACGCGGCCGTCGACGCGGGGAAATGGCACATCCCAGGGGGCCTCGTGAAGCACGGTGAGAGGATAACTGCGACGCTAAAACGCATAGCCAAGGAGAAGACCGGCCTGGACATAGAACTGCTTTATCCAGGAGACCTGACAAAATCGTTCATCGGGATGTACGATGACCCATCCAGAGACTCGCGATTCCACGACATAGCCCTGTCGTTTCTCTGTGAGATAACCGGAGGACAGACGAATGCCGGGCTTAAGATTGCGGAAGTGAAGGCTTTCGACTTCGATGCCGCTGAAAAGCTCGACATGGCGCTCGACCACAAGACGATACTGAACGATGCGCTGAAGCGGCTTAACAGGAAGCTTCCCTTCTCCAAGAGGCGGCTGTCGGTATGACAGTACGCTTTTAAGGCGCGGCATCATTCGATATGGCAAGATTCGATTCGCTCGCCGACAGAAAAACGTGGGCGAAAGGCATGCGCCTTCTGAAAAAGAACGACCGCGTGCTCAGGAGACTCATAGAGAAGACCGGCCCAATAAAACAGGATCTGCACAAGAACTATTTCGGCACTCTCACAAGGTCCATAATATCGCAGCAGATATCGGGCGCAGCCGCAAATTCCATACTCAGACGACTCAAGCACATATATGGCGGGAAGATGCCTACGCCGACGGAATATCTAAGGACGGACAAAAGAAGGCTAAGAGCCGCAGGATTGTCGCCACAGAAGACGGCGTACATAAAAGACCTGTCAGAAAAGATAGAAAGCGGCGCGGTGGAGCTGAGGAGATTCTACGAGCTGCCGGACGAAGACGTGATAAGAGAACTGGACGAGGTAAAAGGGATAGGCAGATGGACGGCGGAGATGTTCCTTATGTTCAGCCTCGGCAGGACGGACGTGCTGCCGGTAGACGACCTCGGCTTTAGGAAAGCCGTGCAGAGAGTGTATCACCTAAAGGAGCTACCAGGTAAAGAAAAGATCGAAGCGCTGGCGGACAAGTGGCGCCCTTATAGGTCCATAGCGACCATATATCTGTGGAACAGCTCCGGAGAGGAGCCGTGGAAGCCGGAGCATACGGATGTAAAGAGCGGATAGCGTAGACGGCGCAAAGCGACAGTAAAAGTTATTATTAGTAGTCCGAAATTATATTGTATGTTACTTAAAGATCTAAATTTTTCATAGCCTTTTAAAACAGGGCTTAACATCGACTTTCAATAAACAAATAAAAGCAGGGAATGTGTAACTCACCTTATAATAAACCATGGAATGGAAGCACAGAGCGCACGAAATACTGATGGGTACAGTGGTTTTTGCGACATTTTCTTTAATCGCCCTAATGGCACTACTTCTGGATAATATCGCTTTTATATTCATAGGCTGGCTTTTGACTCTCGGCCTTATAAGGATTTATGCTCTGTGGGTAGTGGCGGAGAGAAAGAACAGGGAATACGAGAAAAACAAGGGTAAAAAATGATGGAATACCAGATACCAGAACAGTCGAAAGAGCTCCAGTACAGCCCCTGCACGGCTTAGGACATCTTCTCAATCCGTTTGGAAACGGCGTCAATTGGCAGAAGCAGATATGGGAAGACATACTGAAACTCCATTATGGGATAATAAACGAAGGTGGGTTCATACAAAAGTATTCCAACTTTTATGCGATATCCAAGCTGAGTGTGTCATCCAAGGACATAATGAGAAGGTTCAAATCGTTCAACAAGGGAAGGACCTATGATAAACAGATAAAACCGTTCAATTTCTTCCTGATAGGGATAGGCAATAACAAAGACATCAAGCCGATAGCACCTTTTTCGAAGGAACCGCAGGAAGCTGTCCACAAGCCAGTCATAGATTACAAAAGCGGCAAGATACTGCAAGGGATAAAATACTGGAAAAGACTGGGTGATGTCCTAGTTTCATATATAAACCACAAAGAATCAAAGATGGATGGCAGCATAGGTATATTAGAACGCAGGCATCTAAACGTAAGTGACTTCGTATACATTGGTAAGGAAGCGAGCAACCTCGAAAGGACTGGAGTACTTAAGGACATAAGATATGAGGCATACATTAGTGATAAAGGTACATCAGAAAGAATAAAATCTATGAGCATTGAAGAAGCGAAGAATCTCGGAATACCAAGAAGAACATTTTATAGACTAAAGAAAAACGTAAAATATAATAAAAGAATTATTTTGCGCCAGAGGACAAAATTAAAATTAAATAAGTAGTCATTATATTGATTAGTAAATTATACATTTATGTAGGTAAAATATAATTTAGTAATAATAAATTAAATATGGTAAAAAATTTCGAACTTAGATATGAAGATTATGAAAAAGCCAGAAAGAAAGGATATGGAATATGGTTTTGTAAAAAATGTGGTAACATTGCTGAAACAGAACATAACAAACCAGAATGCCATTTGTGTGAAGACTGGAATGGATGCGATAGAGACTGCAGGTTAAGCAGGATTTATTGTACAAAATGCAATATAAGTGAGAAAGTATAGATTATACTTAGCATGTTAATTTGATATGATATGCTTCTCCTTCCAAGTCTTGAATAAGTAATACCATATTTGTAAAGAGTAAACATTTCCTTTAGTTATGTACTTCTTCTTTGCGAATTTGCTAAGAGTGATATCCTGCGATTTCTTCCATTTGTCTGAATTGCAATGCAATTGCGCTATAAATTCTTTATCACGGTTTTTAATTTTCCCCTCCAAGTTTTTATATCTATAGATTTTGTTCTCAGGCAAATCTACACCATATCGCTTACCATGCCCAAATATATATAATATCTTAAATTTCTTATCTAAGAGAATTTGTTCTAAGTGTTCCTTGGAATATACAAGATAGGTATTATATTTGTAGTTAGTTTTTCGAAGCCATAAAAAAAGCCAAAAAACGCCAGACCAATAAAATTGTACTAAATTAAATATTCTTTGCCTTTCTACAAATAAAATCGCTGTATCTGCGTTATTGGAGTTTTTATTAAAATAAGGAGATACTATTAATGCAGATAAAATAGTATTGATTGAACTAAAAATTAAAATAACACCAAGAAATAAAAATAAAATAATAAAAGCCCATAAAAAACCAATAATTGTCACAGGGACTATTAATTTATAGTATATACTCTGAACTATAAAATAGTTTCCTATAATAAGAAGACATACCGCGATTATAATCGGTTTGTATAATACATAAATGCGGTTATTTCCAAATTTAACTCTATTTTTCCCACCTTTTATTTCTTCCATATACAAAAGGTCAATTAGCCTATTTTATTTAAATTTTGTAAACTTTTAAAAATACTTTAAATTAGTGCCATTTCTACTAGATAGCATTATCCCCCATAGAAAGTAGCCCCGATCGGATTTGAACCGATGTTCACTGGTTCAGAGCCAGTTGTCCTTGGCCGCTAGACTACGGGGCTATGATTATTATAGTATGCTAAATGCGATTTTAAACGTTTATCGCGGCACGTATAAGGCTTTAAAGCACCCCTTCTCCGATATACGCATGGTAAAAAAGCCTAGATGCGAAGGAAGCGTGCTTCTTTACATTGCGATAGCTGCCATGCTGGTTCTGATCTATGCCATATCGTTCGTAAGTTTCGGCTCGATCCTCCAGAAGACCCTTCTAGTGGCCGGCGCATTCGTCCTGTTCGTAGTAGCGACGTTGGGGAACCAGAAAGTTCTGCAGGCTCTGCAGCTTGTGATAGTTGCCGGCGCGCTGCTCGGGTTCCTGCAGCTGCAGCCGATATACTCTCTCGCAGTTATGCTGATCGTAGCCGTTCTAATGGTAGCTTACCTTTTCTCCATAGAGCACTATAAGAAAGAACCGGTAGGCGCTATCGGGAGCTTTGGGTTCGTGCTCCTGGCGATAGGTTTGGCTTTCAACACCGGTTCCAATCCGTTGATCACAGGGGCCGCTTTAGGCTTCGGTGCGCTCGCTATAGCAGTCTACTCTTCCGCGTCCTTCTTCCTTTACCGCATAAGACTGCAGATCGTATGGGTGGCATTGAACATAGTCTTTGCGATAAGTCCTCTGGTGCTGTTTGTTTCCAATGCCTGAAAAATCACAGGGCTTTGAGCATCATCCTGCCGTTCGCCAGCATGCCATGGTCGTTGTTGAACATGACGTACGAAGACGCGGGTTTCAGGGCTTTTATTCGCCTAGCCATACCCGCTATCTCCCTGTCAGAATATGTGTAGTCATACCAGTCCGTCCTGCCGTGGACCCGCAGATAGACGCGCTTAGAAGTCTTCATGAAAAAAGTGCCTCGCGGAGAATCCACGCTCACCATCGTGATCCCCAGCCGTTTTATCCTGTCATATACGTCATCGCTGAACCATTTCACGTTCCTAGCCTCGAGTGCTAAGCGATCGCCAAGGTCGAACTTAGACGCGAAGGCCGCGACTCTTTCCAGGCTATTCGGCGTCAGCATCGGCGGGAGCTGGAAAAGGTAGAAGCGCACGAGGTGGTCGAGTGGCTTGAAAAGCCGGAGGAACTTTCGGAAAATGGGATGGCTCCTTTCGTTCAGCTTGAAGCGGTGTGTTATAAGCTGGTTTACTTTTACCGCCCACGCAAGCCCAGTGCCCTTTTTTGTCCAGGACTTAACCTGTGACGGGAAAGGGAACCTGTAGAAGCTGGTGTTCAGCTCTATGGCGTTAAGACCTGATCTCTCGATATACCAATCAAGCGTCCCGCCTTCGTTCCAAGAGTAAGCCCATCCAGAGGTGCCTACATAGGCTTTCATTACAGGATAAGTCGCCGGGCGGTAATAACCGTTATGTCAGCGCGGCTTCCTTTATCTGCCTGAGCGCATCCTCACGCCCTTTGAAGCCGTTGAATTTCATGAACTTGCCCTTTTCAAGCTCTTTGTAATGCTCGTAGAAGTGCTTTATCTTGTCTTTTAAGTATTCAGGGACGTCCGATGCTTCTTTTAGGGAAGCCGAAGCCGGGTCGACCTTTTCAACGGGTACGGCAAGCACCTTGTTGTCCTCCCCTTCCTCGTCCTGCATCTCTGCTATGCCTATCGCACGGCACTTGACCAGCATGCCCGGAGCTATGGGCGTCGACGATATGACCATAACGTCTAGCGGATCGCCGTCTTTGCCTTCGGTATTGAGGACGAAGCCGTAATTCGTAGGATATGTCATCGCCGTAAACAATACGCGATCCAGTTTTATGCCGTCCAGCTCCTCGTCGTATTCGTATTTGCAGTTGCTTCCGACCGGTATCTCTATCATGGCGTAAAACGTCTCAGGAAAGTCTTTCGTCTGTTTGCTGAGTTCCATATCGTATGTGGCTGCTTTTTTGTATTTAAAAGTTTCTAGAGGCACTTTTATATGGGATGAACGGCTATAATAAAATAAGAGGTTGTATTATGGGAGACAGTGCATTCGGACCGACAGACTCGAATTTCAACAAGATAAGAAAGAAGAATGAAATTTCGTATAAGTCAGGATTCTCGGGGTCGTCCTGGCCGACTCCACCGGAAAAGAAAGAAAAGAAAAAGTGAGCCGAAAGGCAAAGATCCTAGCGCGGCCGTGGCTTTCCGGTCGTAAGAGGCTGCGGCGGCGCCTGTATCGCGCCAGGATACGGCTCGGTCCCTACGGTGAGCAGAGCCGTCTTACCACCGCCGCAGAAGTCCCCGTTAAATGAAAGTATATACGTGCCCTGCGGAGCGGATGCCAGGGCAGAGAAGGATATCGTACCAGTTGCGCGTTTGTTCAGTGCGAGCGTTTCGCTTGCAGGCGCCAATGACAGGTTGAGTCCGGGATGCGTGTCGAGCTCCAGTCTCGTCGTCTGCGGAGGGGAATAGCTTTCACTGCACGTATAATTATAGGCGTATATCGGAGAATCTGCCGCTACGCTGGTATTAGACACGTACACCCTGCCCGTACACGCAGAATATTGTTTTTGGCATATGAACTCGCCGTTGTCTGCAAGATAGCAAGCGGTCGGTAGCGTGCCGCGGCATTCTGTCGTGCCGTTCGCGTATCCTGCGCATGACTGACCGCTGCTACCGGCGGAGTAGTTTATCAGCGTCGCGTTTTCCGCATGGTATAATACAAGAGAGTTTTCTATGGTGTGATTTGAGGCGTTTTGCACAGCGAGACCGACATAACTCAAGCTAAAAGATATGTTGCCGCTGCTTCCTGGATTAAGCACGTAATCCGTATATCCAGATACGTTGTATACGGACATGCTAGAACCGTTTAGAAGCATCGAGGCGGTCTTTGTCAGAGAGGCAGGGCACGCCAGCCCATAGGACGGTGAACTGCCGGGATATATGTAATACTGAACTCCCGCGGGCATCACCAGCTGTAGATACAATAATATAACTCCAATCACAAGAAGAGATACTACCAAAATTGCGGTCAGGCGCGAGTCCATAAGTCATAGGTGCTTAGATTAATTACATAAGCGGCATATCAGTATGAGATATGCATAAATATATGTGTTCTTCATAGATATTAATCAAAATATGCCATCGCACGGTCTCGAAATACCGCTGGATGTAAAAGCCAAATCTTCGCCCAAGATTCCAAAGATGCCGCTTGTACTGGGGCCGTATCCCAGATACATAGAAGAGGCAGGGAGATACGGCGCGCGATATGACATGTTCGGCGATGGATACAGATTTCTCTCGGAATTAGCCAGGATAGACGAGGAATCGTACTACATAAACCTAAAATCCTCGATCGACTTCGGACTGGTCGGCAAGAGGTTCCACCATAATTCGGAGAAGATAAGGGACGAATACGGCTCATTTGGATTGGAAAGCCTGATAGAGGATAAAGACCTTGAAAACGGCGTAGTCTACGTTTACTCAAGATCCGGAAAGAGGAGAGCCGTGAAGTGCACTCTCGGCGAATTATGGGACGCCGATGCAGAGGAGAACGAAGCGTTCCATCCTCTTTCAGGAAAAAGAGAAGATTTCAGGTTCGGGAGCGGGCGCAGGCCGACTTCGATGTCGCTTATAAAAAATGAGGCGACCGGCATGGATTTTCTATTGTCCAATGAAAAATTCACAATCTGTGTAAAGGATGGAGGAAAGAACAGGCTGATGCATGCTATTGAGACCATGGACGGCAACAAAACTTCCACCGCATCTAAGCCGCGCGTTTCGTACATATACAAGATAACCGACTTGGACGGTTACGTCAATGTTAGGGACAGTCGGTTCTTCAGGCTGTCCGGCTCAAAGCTGGAAGAGATAACGAAAGATGCCTATAAATCGGGCACCGGAGAGCCGATCGGCTTCATCGGTAGACTTCGAAAGAATATGGGCACGATGAAGGGCAGGATGTACACCGTCATGGGCATAGAAGGCGCGGCCGGCTTCGTAGCAATAAACTACCTTCTCTACCAAGCAATCTACACCGGAGACGTGACAAACTTTATCGTAGGCTCCATCGGAATAAATATCGCCAGCGGGCTTTCCGCTCTGGTGCTTATGCCAAAAATGTTCGGCGTTAAATGGGCAAACATGCCGAATGTAAAGAAGATGGCTGCTAAATTGGACGTCAAGCTCAGAAAGGTCGGCATAGCCGACGTCGAGGAGCCAAACGCCTTCGCGTATGGCATGGCCGGCGTAGGAGGCAACATCGCCTTTACTAAAGGCATATTCGAGAAGCTCAAGCCCAGAGAGATGGTAGCCGTTCTGCAGCACGAGTTAGGCCACATCAGAAGGAACGCGACCACGAAATTCTTAGGCTTGAGCATAGGCACCACTCTGTTATATGCAATTCCCATAGCGCTCAACGACTACAGTCTTTTCTGGCTGCTTAATCTAGGACTCATAGGAGGGCTCTATATGGGCGGCGGGACAAACAGGATAGTAAGATACGAGGAATCGAAAGCCGACGAATTCGCCGCGAAACACGGGCTTTCAGAGTACCTGAAGACCGGGCTTCTAAAGATCGCCAAGACGAATAACTTTTCAATCGAAGGCAGCCACCCGTCTGTGCACAACAGGATAAAGCGCCTTGACTGTCTGTCGCCGTTGTACGGAGACGCGGACCTCGCTGAAATAGACGCCGCCGGAGAAGAGATAAAAGCGGCGATGTACAAGTACGGTAAAAATTAAACGGGGCCGCAGAGTGCGATGTAAGCCGCTTAAACTCGTTGGACTCACGACAGCAATCGCTTTATATTCTCTACAAGCGATTCGAAATTATTGCAGGTTATAGAGTCCATGAATTGGTTCCTCATGTCGGATATCGGATTGAACAGTATCCTGAATTGTGCCCCTCGCAACATATCTACGTCGTTAAAGGAGTCCCCTATCGCGAGGACCGTGTCAGTCGGCGCCTTCAGTTTCCTTAGGACTTCGCCCTTTTGACCTCCGACATCAAATGAGCACGATTCTATGCGGTCGTGAGAGACACTGAAATGGTTTGCGAACATACGCCACCCAGGATGTTTGCCTAGCACAATGTCTATGAACTCCTCGAAGGAATCCGATATTATCGCGCATTTCACGCCTGGGATCGAACTTATTGCGGTCATTGCTTTATCGGCTCCGCGAAACGGTGTAACGCTGCGCAGGACGCTTTCTATGGTACTGAAAGAGATATCGTGTCTGCGGATAGCCTCTATACGAGATTCCATGAGGCGCCTGAAATCCGGTATGTCCCTGGTCGTCGCCGAAAGCTCGGGGATGCCGAGTCTTCCACCTATTATGGGCCAGATCTCCGGCACAAAGACTCCTTCCAGATCCGATGCCACCAGCTTAGTTGCCATTTAATCACTAAGTCGGACAACATATTTATGGATATGGATGAAGACGGATATTAGCAGACTTCCAGCGGACGGAGCCGACAGTAAGCCTCCTTTGATACAGCGGCATTTTTAGAGATGCGCAGATATTGTAATCTTTCTAAATTACTGCATAGTAGCAAAGTATAAATATAATATGGTATCATATTAAAATCTATAAGGAGGGGCGTATAAAAATGGAAAAAGAAAGTAAACTGGAAACAAAATTGACTGGGCAAAAATGCTTGAATCTACCGGTGGTAGAGAGAAAGCTCAGAAAAATCGCCATACCTGTGGAAGAAGTAGGATACGCGACATCGCTGGGCGAGCTTGAAAAAGAGGGCATAAATCTAGAGATGCTAAATGAAGGATCGGAATGGCTTACAAAAACAATGCAGGGCGACCTTTACATATTGGATAAGAATAAGAAAAACTTATTCCGATTCCATGAGGGCGGCGGAGTCGAGGTGCCGTATTCTCCTCTTATGGAATCACTACTCGAACATTCAAAAATAGGCGGATCAAAGTACGATCCGTCATACGGTTAGCATATAATCTCCATGGAATATGATACTTTTAGCTGCAGGCTCGATAGAGGCGATAACCCAGTACACGGCATAGAAGTGTCTAGGGACTTTTTCAGGACGCTTAGCAAACTTAGCAGGAAGGACAAGAAGACCCTCGAGGCGACGCTCGGCAAAATGGAAGAGATAAGCTGCCGGCCCGAGCACTACAAGCCGCTTTGCGGGCCGCTGAAAGGCTACCGGAGGGCGCATATAGGGTCACTCGTCGCGCTATACTCGGTAAATACAGCCGAAAAGAAGATCGCGTTCGAGAAGCTCGCGCACCACGATTCCGTTTATTGACAATCCCATCCTACTCCAAAGCGTTTACGGCGCGATAGGTATAGATATATAAATCATTGTGCCATTACGTTTTATGGTGCAAAACTTATCAGAGATATTTCTAAAGGCGCTGGCTGCGTCTTTTGTGATAGTGCTCGTGTCGGGAGCCTATCTGCTGGCATATGATTCGGTGCTTTACAGCACATATCTGCACTGGCTGGGATTGCTCGCATTTACCGTCGTAAACGCGGCGCTGGTCCTGTTCCTTCTGTACTCCAGAAAAAGAATCGTAGCGCTAGCTGCCACGATCGTGTCGGGCCTGTGGTTCCTTGCGATGCTGCTCGATGCGGCTCTGCCAGCTTCTTATGGCGCCGTAGGTGCGGCATACCTTTTCGGTTTTGGCGCAGCCGGTACGTATTCTACATTCTCTACGTCGCTGGCATTCACCGTCCTCTTTGTGCTCACCGCGCTCGAATGCGCGTTCGCATTCATGGCTTTCAGGAAAAGCGGGCTTTGAACGAAAGCAACAGAAATATAATCGAGCATCGCCGTCGCGGTCTCGATGAGATATTTAAATACGCCGACCCACTTATTTCGGATGAAATTCGAACTCAAATCGCAATACTCGCCTTCCCCCGGGCAGGCACGAGCCATAAAAGAGATAATATCCGGGTTTTCCAAATTCCAAAAGCAGACCCTTCTCGGCATAACCGGCAGTGGTAAGACGTTCGTGATGGCAAACGTCATAGCCACGCTGCAAAGGCCGACTCTTATAATCGCGCACAACAAGACCTTGGCCGCACAGCTCTATACCGAGCTTAGGGAGTTCTTTCCGCAAAATAGAGTTGAATATTTCGTATCGTACTACGATTATTATCAGCCAGAGTCTTACATCCCGACGACGGACACATACATCGAAAAGGATTCCGAAGTCAACGAGCAGATAGAGAAGATGAGGCTACATGCGATATCGAGCCTTGTGAGCAGGAAAGACACCATAGTAGTCGCGAGCATAAGCTGCATATACGGCATAGGGAACCCGGAAGATTTCCGCAGCATGTCGGTAGAGCTAAAGGAAGGCGCGCAGATGCAAAGGCAAGCTCTGGTACGCTCCATAATCGACATACAATACGAGAGAAACGACCAGAGCCCGGGGCCAGGCGAGTTTCGTGTAAGGGGCGATACGATAGACGTAATACCAGCGTATGAGGATGCCATAGCTAGGATAGAGCTGGAGGATGGAAAGATAAAGAGCATAAAAGAGATCAATGCGCTCACAGGAGACACGATAAGCAGAGTGAGGGAGATGACCGTGTATCCTGCAAGGCAGTATGTCGTGCCGAAGGAGAAACAGGAAGCCGCGATAAAGAGCATAGAGGCCGAGTTGCAGCAACGGCTCCCAGAGCTGCCGGCACTGGAAGCGCAGAGGCTGCGTAACAAGGTAAAGTATGACATCGAAATGATAAGGGAAGTCGGATACTGCAGCGGGATAGAGAACTACAGCAGGCACTTCGACGACAGACCAAAGGGCGTTCCGCCTTTCGTGCTGATAGACTATTTTCCCAAGGACTTCCTTCTCATAATAGACGAGAGCCACCAGACTATACCCCAGGCCAGGGCGATGTATAATGGCGACTATATGAGAAAGAAAAACCTGGTGGACTTCGGCTTTCGCCTCCCGAGCGCGTTCGACAACAGACCGCTGAAATTCAGCGAGTTCGAGTCAAAGATGGGGACCACGCTATTTGTGTCTGCGACCCCGGCGGAATACGAGCTTGCTCATAGCGAAAGAGAAGTCGACTTGATAACGCGCCCGACCGGACTATTGGACCCGATCGTCGAGATAAGGCCGATAGGGGGCCAGATGAAATACCTGATGAAAGAAGCGAAGGACACCATCGCCAAAAACAACAGGGTGCTGATAACTACCCTGACGAAGAAGTCCGCGGAAGACCTTACGGACTTTTTGGCAAAGGAAGGTTTCAAGGTAAGATATCTGCACAGCGAGATAGAGAGCCTGCAGAGGATAGAACTGATAAGGCAGCTCAGAGCCAAGGAGTTCGACGTGCTGGTCGGGATAAATCTTCTCAGAGAGGGCTTAGACATACCGGAAGTCGGCACTATATTCATACTCGACGCCGACAAAGAGGGCTTTTTGAGGGACGAGCGAAGCCTCATACAGACGATAGGAAGGGCGTCGAGGAACGTAGATGGCAAGGTGGTACTCTTTGCGGACAACATGACTCGCTCCATAAAGAGCGCAGTCGAGATAACCGGGCGCAGGCGCGCGCTGCAGACGGCGTACAACAAGAAATACGGCATAACCCCGACTACGATAATAAAAAGGATAGAATCCAAGAAAAGCGACTTGAAGGGCATAAAGCACATGGGAAAATCCGACGTGCAAAGGCAGCTGATATCGATGGACGCCGAGATGAGGAAGCTGGCCGAGAACCTCGAGTTCGAAAAGGCGATAGAATTGCGCGACAGGATAGAGGAGATGAAAAGGCTTTTGGAGGGCCAGAGAGCATGAAAGACTGCATAATAGTGAAAGGGGCGAGAGAGCACAATCTCAAAAACATAGACTTATCTCTGCCGCGAAACAAGCTTATCGTGATAACCGGTCTGTCCGGCTCCGGGAAATCGACGCTCGCGTTCGATACGATATACGCCGAAGGGCAAAGGCGATACGTAGAGAGCCTGTCGGCGTACGCAAGGCAGTTCCTCGGCCTCATGGACAAGCCGGACGTGGACAGCATAGAGGGGCTTTCACCGGCCATAAGCATAGAACAGAAGACCACGAACAAAAACCCCCGGTCTACAGTCGGCACGGTGACGGAGATATACGATTACCTAAGACTGCTCTATGCAAGGATAGGGACGCACCACTGCCCGAAGTGCAACAGCTCGATCAAGCCGCAGAGCGCAGAGAACATAACGAGCCTTATAATGGCAGCGAAGGGCAAACAGTCGGTTTTCCTGGCCCCAATCATAAGAGGGCAGAAAGGGACGCACGAACAGGTAATAGACGAGCTCAGAAAGCAGGGCTTCACGAAGATCAGAATCGACCAAAAGATATACCAGTCAGACGCGGCGCGCAAGGAGGCAAAGCTGGCGAAGTACGAAAAACACTGGATCGAAGCCGTCATAGACATTGTAAGGATCGAGGAAGAAGAACGGTCGAGGATAGCGGAAGCCGTGGAGCAGGCTCTTTTGGTGGGGAAGGGCAGGATGATAGTCGTCGGGAGTGGTGCAGATAAGACGGCAAAAAAGGAGCTCGACAGGTTTTCCGATGAAACGGCGTACAGCACGTTCGGCGCCTGCTCGAACCATCCAGAAATCGTTTTCGAGAGCCTGGAGCCGCGGATGTTCTCCTTCAACAGCCCATACGGCGCCTGTCCGACCTGCCATGGTCTGGGTGAGATAACCGAAATATCCGAGGACCTGCTGATACCGGATAGGTCGAAATCGATAATGGAGGGCGCGATAGCGATATACGGGCGCATGGAGCTTGCGTGGAGGGCGCAGCAGATAGCTATAGCGGGAAAGAGGCACGGGTTCGACGTGTGGAAGCCGATAAACCAAATGACGGAAAAACAGCTCCGCGTCCTGCTTTATGGGGACAAGGAGCCGCTGTCTGGCAGGTGGGACACAGGCCACAGGATGAGGATGGAGAGAGGCTTTGAAGGCGTGATCCCGCAGACTATGAGGTTGTATCGCGAGACGAAGAGCGAATGGAGGAAGGGAGAGCTAGAGAAATTCATGAAGTCGGAGCAGTGCAAGGCGTGCATGGGTAAAAGACTAAAACCCGTCGTTTTGGCCGTAAAGATAGACGGTAAAAGCATCATAGACATGACGGATCTGAGCATAGAACAGGCGGCTGAATTCTTCAGAAAGATGGGGTCGAACCTTCAGAAAAAGGAGCTGGCCATCGCGGCACAGGTGCTAAAGGAGATCAATGAAAGGCTGGGATTCCTAAAAAACGTGGGGCTAGGGTACCTGTCCCTGTCCAGAACGTCAAGGACCCTCTCGGGAGGCGAGGCGCAGAGGATAAGGCTCGCGACCCAGATAGGGAGTAACCTGATGGGAGTAATCTATATACTAGACGAGCCAAGCATAGGCCTGCACCAAAGAGACAACGAGAAACTGATAAAGACGCTCCAGAGATTGCGAGACATAGGAAATACCGTCATAGTCGTCGAGCACGATCACGACACCATGCTCGCGGCAGACTACATAGTCGATATGGGCCCCGGCGCAGGCGCGCACGGCGGGAACATAATCGCACAAGGCACGCCAAGAGATGTAATGGCTAACAAGGAGAGCCTGACGGGGCGCTATCTTGCAAATAAACTTTCAATAGCCGTGCCCAAGACAAGAAGAAAGCCGATAAGCTACATGAAAATAACCGGAGCTAGCGAGAACAACCTGAAAAACCTGACGGTGCAACTGCCTCTGGGAGTTCTGTGCGGCATAACCGGCGTGTCCGGCTCCGGCAAGAGCACTCTCATAAATCAGACCATAATGCCGCTGCTAAAGAAAAAGTTCGGTGAGCAGTTCGACCGCATAGGAGCGCATTCGTCCTTTGAGGTCCCAAAGACCGTGCAGAACGTCATAGTTATAGACCAGGACCCGATAGGAAAGACTCCTAGGAGCAACCCGGCGACTTACACGAAGCTCTTCGACGAGATAAGGAAACTGTTCGCGTCGACAAAAGAGGCCAGGGCGCGGGGGTACAGCGAGGGCAGGTTCTCCTTCAACGTGAAAGGAGGGCGGTGCGAGAACTGTCAGGGAGACGGCGTCCTTAAGATAGAAATGAATTTTTTGCCAGACGTCTACGTAGAATGCCCGGAATGCCGGGGCAAAAGGTACAACAAGGAGACCCTTGCGGTATCCTACAAAGGAAAGAACATCTCCGAGGTCCTTGACATGGAAGTCGAGGAGGCAAACGCTTTCTTTGAAAACATAACCCCGATATCAAGGAAATTAAAAACACTGATGGATGTGGGACTTGGATACATAAAGCTGGGCCAGAGCGCAACCACGCTGTCCGGAGGGGAGAGCCAGAGGATAAAGATATCGAGGGAGCTGAGCAAACACAAGCAGGGGCACGTAGTCTACATGTTAGACGAGCCCACCACGGGTCTGCACTTTGACGACACTAAGCGCCTCATAAGTGTGCTTAACAACTTGGTTGAAAAGAGCAATTCGGTGTTCATAATAGAGCACAACATGGATGTCATAAAAAGCTGCGATTACATAATCGACATGGGGCCGGAAGGAGGCCTTGCGGGAGGAGAAATAGTCGCAAAGGGGACGCCCGAGGAGATAATGGGCGTCGGAGCATCTTATACCGGCAAGTTCTTAAAGCAGGCCTTGGGGCAGGTAAACCGATGATGCAGATAGGGAAGCGGCCTGATTTCGACCCGAACGCCGTGCCTACGGACCCCGGAGTGTATTTGTTCAAGGACGGGAGCGGGACCGTCCTGTACTGCGGAAAAGCGAAGAACCTCAGGAACAGGATATCCAGTTATTTTTCAAGCCCGGGAAAGCTCGCGGTAAAGACAAGGCAACTGGTGTCTAAGGCCGAGAAGATAGACTGGATAATAGTCAGGACAGAGGTCGAAGCGCTGCTGCTGGAAAACAAGCTCATAAAGGAATATTCGCCCAGATACAACATAGACTTAAAGGACGCAAAGACGTTCGCATACATAGCACTTACCAAGGACAGATTCCCAAGAGTCTTTAGCAGCAGAAAGACGGGCCCGAACCTCGATTCGTTCGGCCCCTACACCGACGGTACTAAAAGAAGGGAGCTGCAAAAACTAGTCGTAAGCATATTCAAGCTCAGGACCTGCAGATCTTTGCCGAAAAGAGAATGCCTTAACTATCACATCGGCATATGTACGGCCCCGTGCATCGGAAAGGTCGCGGAGGACGAATACAAAAAGCAGGTGGAATCCGCGAAGGCCTTTCTGAAAGGAGGATACGAACAGACCGCAAGTACGCTGTCTAGGCAAATGAAGGAGGCGTCTGATAGGAAAGACTACGAGAGCGCTATCCGCCTGCGAAACCAGTTGGATAGCATCCGCCTTTTGTCAAAAGACCAAGTAGTCGACCACGAGAGAGACTACGATCAGGACGTCTTTGCTTTCAGGAAAACAGGAGAGAAGGCGATAGTCGTCCAGATGAGCATAAAGAAAGGAGTCCTTTTCGGGAAGAGAGACTTCGAAGCCGACTATCAGGAGGGCTTCGAATCGGAGTTCTTGCGAGCTTTCTACTCTTCTAACCAAATACCGCGCGAGATAATCCTTGACCGTCCATTTTGGTCGGACGATTTGGAGAAGAGCTCGATGGAAGCGTTCCTTTCAAAGTCAAGAGGCGGTCAAGTCGAACTGGTCGTGCCAGTAAAGGGAGAAAAGAGGGAGCTTGTAGATATCGCGGAAAAGAATATAGAAGCGAACATGGGCCACGATAGCGCCCTGGATGACCTGCAGACGGAACTCAACCTGCCAGTGCTGCCTCTAGTCATAGAGTCGTTTGACATATCAAACCTCGGGAACGAGCACATAGTCTCCGGTATGGTGCGGTTCGTGAACGCAAGAGCGGACAAAAGCGGCTACAGGAGATTCCGCATGAGGATGGTAAACAAAGCGGACGACTTTGCGAGCATGAGGGAAGCGACATACAGGAGATACAAAAGGCTCCTCGAGGAGAAGGGAAAAATGCCCGATTTGATATTGATTGACGGCGGTGCAGAGCAGCTCAAATCCGCAACGGCATCGCTTAGGTCGCTGGGCCTTGCGATACCGGCTGTGGGCCTGGCCAAGAGACTCGAAGAGATATATCTCCCCGACGATCCGATACCGAGGAGATTCGACAAGAACAGCAAGATGATGCTGCTTATCAGGCGGATCAGGGACGCGACCCATGACTTTTCCATTCGTTACAACAGGAAACGCAGACAGATGAAGATGCGCGACGAGTTCAAAAAATGATAAAGGCTGCCCCGGAATCGGCATAATAAAGTTAAGAGACGATAATAACAACATACTCTGCTTCTATCGGCTTCGGGAGTCCTAAAAATGGCCACGACTAAGTTCGCTTGTCGAACTACTGTGTCACAGTAGTTAGCAAAGTAAAAAATGGCCAATTAATTTCGTAAACCTTTTTCTATAGTCTATCACAGTCAGTTTCCGAATATTGATAGTGTAAATTTGCCTAGTCGTTTTGTGGCGATTTTGGCCAATGATCGAAACGCCGTTAAATACACCAAAACTAATCAAAGTATGATTGAAAGATTTAGTTATCCAACAACACTCCATGAAAAAGCAAAGGAACTTTATGAGAGCGGTCTCAACAAAACCGAAATCGCATTAAAACTAAATATCGGCAGAACTACGATTAGAAGATGGCTAAAATCCGGTGTCTATGAATACTACAAGCCACATCAAAATGAGCTAAAGCAAAAAGCATTAGCCCTACTTTATGCTGGCTATTCTAGGATGCAGATAGCAGATAAGTTAAATTTAAGTTATTTTACAATCACATTTTGGCTTAGAGGCATTGGAATTAAGCAAAAGAGAATTTATCCAAATAGTTTAAAACGCAGCGTTAGACGATCGGCAAGAAAAGGTTTACTTAAGGTCGAGATAGCTAGAATGCTTGATGTACCGTATGAAAAGGTTATTGTTTGGACTTCAGACATAAAGAATGGCAGATCAAAGTTAAGCGGCAGAGCTACGCAGATCCTTAGTCAAATAATTAATGAGGGATACTTTGTGCCAGATAATTCTGATCTCGGCGTTTGTAGAGAATTAAGTCAATTAGTTCCAATTAAAACGGCAATAATACGAGGATTAAGAATATATTATCTTAAAGACAGCGCGGCTAAAGCAATGCAACGTTTATTAGAGAAAAAGAATATAAGTTATATAAGCGCAACTAAATTAAGGGGGATTCAAAATATTTTATATGCCAGAAGCTAGCACATTGGCTATCGCCGAGAAAACAAAAATTAGTTATCGAGTACCTACACTTGTAAAGTGGGCTGGCGGAAAGAAACAACTCCTGTCACAATTTGATAAGTTCTTTCCAAATAAGATTGAACGCTACATAGAGCCGTTTGTTGGTGGTGGGGCGGTAGCCTTCCATATTATAAAACGTTTTGAGCCAAAATTTGTGCTTTTGTCAGATATTAATGAAGAGTTAGTAAACGCGTACAACACCGTTAAATATAACGTTCCCGAGCTGATCGCTGCATTAACAGTGCTATCTAAGAACCATAGTAAGGAGTTTTATTATAAGATTAGAGAAATAGATCCAAAAACTCTTTCGAGTATAGAAATGGCAGCGAGATTTATCTATCTTAATAAAACCTGCTTCAACGGGCTTTACAGAGTAAACTCGCAGGGCAAATTTAATGTTCCAATTGGAAGTTACAAGAGTCCGCAGATTTTAGATATAAAGAGCCTACTAGAGATAAATAAGCTACTTAAGAATACGATAATAAAAGTAATGCCATTTGAAAATGTGTTAGAGTTTGCAAAAAAAGGCGACTTTATCTATTTAGATCCACCATATTATCCGGTCAAAGAAGGAAAAAGCTTTACAAAGTACAGTAAAAATGATTTTTCAAAAGCAGATCAGGAAAGACTAGCAGAGTTATTTAATAAATTAGATGGCCTGGGCTGTAAAGTTATGCTTAGTAATAGTGACACAGAATTTATCCATGATTTATATGTCAGTTACACTAAAAACGTCGTACGCGCCAGAAGAATGATTAATTGCGACTCAACTAAGCGCGGTGAGATAAACGAGGCTGTAATTACTAACTATCAATAAATAAATTTACACTAAAATATAACTTATAAATAGCCCCACAACAATAAAAGGTATGGAAGGTATTTTTGGTATCGAAAGCCCAATAAGATACGAGAAGAAGAAACAGGAAATAATAATAGACGATACAAAAATAAAAGATAAAGAATGTAAAATAGTCGATATTAAAGAAAACTTACTAAAAAGGGGGAAGTATGCAGTGTGTTATAGAGAAGGGAAAGTTACAATTACGCCGATAAAAAAAGATGAAGGCAAAGAAAGTTGTGATTGCGATTTTAGCTAAACCTGTTAATTATTTATAGCCTTATAGCTATAGACGTAAATGAAACTAGAAGACCAAACGTCTAAAAAGAATAGAGTTGATGACGAGTTTAAAGTAAACTTTGACTTACGAAATAAATCTAGATCTGAACTTAGAAAAGAAACAGTAAATAAATTTTTAGCTGAAAAGGGAGGTTATTGGGAAGCGGGGAAAAAGCACGTAACTCATTACATTTATTATGTAGAAAAATTAGTTGATGGCAGAAGAATTTATCTTTTAAGACCAACCTTTCTTAATAAAGGCATAGACTTCCAAGTTTGGGCAGAGAAACTTGACGGCAAAGATAATCGAAGACCCAGCCATAAAGACGTATTTAGTGATCTAAACTTAAAGAAAAAAGCGAATCCGCGCGATTTTATAAAACTTATGGACATGATAAGACGAGTTTGGAATTGCGAGGAGCCGGACACTGTGCTAAAGAACGAAAAGATAACCTTTAATACGGGATTTTCAGTCGAATTGTTGCTAAAAATACTTAAGTGGTTATTTATAGAGCAGGATATAACTTATTGGAATTACGATGGTCGCGGGATGCTAATGCTTACAATCGAAGAAATTGTCGGCAAATAGCTACCACCACTTAGAACTTTCCTTTAAATCGCTTAGGTTTTCTCCAGTTTCCGGTTTTCTAAAAATAAACAAGTGTTCATGCGCTATCTTGTAAAAGCTTTGCTTTCCGACCCAGTTTTGTCTTGTAGACTGCATATTCCATTGCAATTTTATTATGTCTTCTTTTAGTGCGAAACCCACCTCTAAAAACGCCTGCATAGTCCTAAACGTAACTGGGATGTAATGCCCGTGTCTTCTAGTATCTCCCATAAGTATGGCGCAGTATTTGCCAGGTTTTAGAACTCTAAAGAGTTCTACGGCAAGTTTATTCATTTCTTTAATGAATTCGGAAACACTGGAGACGCTCGAAAGGTCGCCGCTTACTCTGTTCTTTGTATAAGATACGATATTCACATATGGCGGATGTGTAAGAACTAAATCGACAGCATTGTCTTTTATTAGACTAAGGTTTCTTGCATCTCCTACGAATGTTTTTATTTCAGATTTTGGTAATTCGAGAGCTTGAAAATTTAGTCTATCTAGAGCAATCATTATTGCATCCTCGTTTACGTCTACCCCGATTGCGTCTCTTCCTAAAAGTTTGCATTCTATAAGTGTGGTACCCGAACCAATCATCGGGTCCAACACAACATCACCCTCTTTAGTATACTCTAAAATTAAGTTTCTAGGTACTTGCGGCGCCCAGTTACCTCTGTACTTTGAGTTAAGGTAATGTGTAGCCCAGTCCCCGCGCTTTGGAAAAGACCAGACCGTTGTGGTTTCCGGCGAAAAGTCTGCAGGCCGAAGGGTTTTAATCTGCTTTTGCGTGTCGATTTCGATAATGTTGTCTTCTATTTTAACCGAATTGTGAGTTCTGACAAACTTGTGAAAATCTTCTAAAGTTACCTCTTTCATGATATTTTAATATGCAACTACGATATAAAATCTATGATCTATATTTTAGATGCAAATTAAAATTGATTGTTCTTCACTAACAAACACACTATATCGTAAATATATAAAAATAACAAAATTATAGAAAACACGGAATAAAATATAAGAATTACCGAAAAATAATACAGTATTAAACTTCCTTTAGATAATAGGAAAAAGATTAGTGCGACTATTGGTGCAATAATTGGCGTAAGGAAAACTTTTTCTTGTTTCTTTCGATACCCGTTTCTTTTAATTGAGGCGATTATAAACTTTTTAGAGACATTTAAAAATATTGTAAATGCAGCCAAAACTATTGCAGGTATTGTTATTGCTGCTTGATAAAAAATATCCGCTGGCAAGGTATATCCATATACAATAATAGCAGCTCCAATAATCACTGCCATCGCGGCATCCAAATTATGTTCTAAAAATAGCGGATATTTTTTATCATTTTGAGGGTTGTCTGCCATAATTTTAAATCAACTTTTATTAGTGTTTATTGGTTTCAGATTTATTTAGCTTTTCAAATTCTGATAAAAGGCGCTTTATTTTGCCACAAACCCCCTCAAATTGTTCTAATGAGTCTTCCTTTGGTTTACTTAGGGTCATACC
>JAKATQ010000010.1 GCA_021818665.1 Nanobdellota archaeon
TTCCGATCTGGGGCGGCCGGGATTTGAACCCGGAACAACCAACGGTCTTTACTATTGAGTACCCAAGGCTGGTATCATAACCAAGTTAGATCACCGCCCCAAACGACAAAGTCGATTTATTATATTAATACGAGCAACAATAAAAGCTATAATAATCGCGGCCATAGTCTAGTGGTAGAACGGTGGCCCTCCAAGCCACTAACGCGGGTCCGAATCCCGCTGGCCGCATATTACGTTAGATTAATATACGAAGCCGTCCAATCCGATATCATGGGCGCAAGCAAGTTGGAAAACGTACTGATAACAGAAAGCCAGCCGAAGAAATTACAACACAGCGCCGTGTATTATGCCTATCTGGAAGCGCATCCCGACGACGCGGGTGGCAGATACGCACAGCAAATGCCGCGTCACTACGGCACCGCGGCTTTCGGGTCATTTATGACCGCCTCTTTCGGAGCCGTGGCATACGAACTTTTGGCTCAGATGCATAGTGCAAGTCCGTTTGGCGGAGTTTTTGCTGCGGGGCTGGCCGCGTTCGACGCCATACTCGGCATTACCGGTATCCTTACCGGTAAAATCCTTTGGGACTATGAGACGAGCAGATGCTCAAATCGCTGATTTTTATCAGCATAACGAACCGCTCTCGGATAATTTAGCGTTAAACGCCAAAACCGCTTGCAAAGTATTCCAGAAAAATCTGTGCTCTTTTAAGGCAGTATTATATAAAAAATGTTAAAGATTCATTATAATAGAATAATAGTCAATATAACGTAATAGGCAACATGAATTTGGTAAAGTGTTCGAACACTACGGCAAAGCAGGTCCCCAGAGAGAGGCAGATAGCCCGAGATTACTGATTTATGCTACTATGGACGAGAGGGCTGCGTATCCACTGATAACATGAACGAAGAGACCACGATCGCAAAACTGCGCGAAAGTCCGAGAGCGTCGAGGCCGTCCGTAAACGAATGCCTTGGTGGGCACCGGAGAAAGTTGCATAGAACTTTTCTAGGTCAATTTTATGAATAATACTGCACTAAAATAAGCAAAAAGACTTAAATATCCCGATATGCAGGCCGTATATATGAATAAGACGATAATAGCAATTATCGGAGCCATTATTATAATAGTAGCTGCGGTAGTCGCTATCGAAGTCTTTGGAGTTTTGGCACCGAATGTTTCTCCTTCGAGCCAATCCACTTCAGGTTCTCCTTCCGGTCAATCTGGCCCGTTTGCCGGCGAAACGAATGTGGCCCAGATATTAGCGACGGCAAATTCGCTATCGTCGAAGATTAAAACGCTAAATATAAGTTATCAGTATATTAATCCCATACAGATCTTACTGCAAAACGGCTCGAATATAAAAGGATCAGATGGCAGTTATAATTTTTCTATTTCGATATACTCCGGGAGGCTTAGAGCCGCCGAGAGCGCATCGAGGAATTTCGCTCAGATACTTACTGGTCTTCAGCTCCCGTCTTCGTTCAGCAATATAGACATTAGGAGCATTGCCTTTTCAAATGGGACTGCTAATATCACCTGCTCTAATAGTTGGGTGATTCATTTAATTGTTCTAAATCAGAGCGTGGCTAATGAAAATGCCGTTAATTGCACATACGTTCCCTCGCCCCCTCCATCGCTCAGTAGCCTATTTACTAACTTTAGTAGCTCAATGTTGTACGCGTCGACACTAGGAGAGGCGACGTTAGGCGGACTCCAGTCATCGATAAACAACAGCGTGAAATTCGACAATCTAGGGATAACTACTATTGATGGGCAGCAATGCACAATGTTTAAATACACATCTAATAGTAGTATTGTTCTGCACTTTTGTTTTTCGGATAGTATTGGTGTTCCCACGTTTTTTAACACATCCGTTTTCAATTCAAGCGCATCAATAAATGGATCCACCATAAAAACGGCTTCGATCTTAACCTCGCTCATCGGAACGGCTCCGACGGCCGCAAGCATTTCTTCGCTGCCGCCCGATTACTTTGGAAATATAACTTTATCAAAGTATTAGGTCGATTTGGCTTATCTGACAATCGTACTGGCGATAGTGTAATCAGCTTCACGACTCCAGCTTAAATTTGCGAAGCTTTCGAAAAGCGAAATATAACTCTGATAAACGATACTTAAAAAAATATATCGATATTAGTTGGCCGATTGCCGAATATAAAAATTTACCAGCGTCTTCGTAGGCGATTTGGATACTTTTATTAAGTGACTATTGTTTCTATCTGTTATGCCGGGTTGGCTGAGCGGTTAAAGCGTCGGTCTCGAGAACCGATTTCCGAAAGGATGCACAGGTTCGAATCCTGTACCCGGCGCTTTTGATCGCCAATGAAACATTATAAAAAATCTGGTTTGAAAGACACCATAAAGTCTGCTTATTCGGCGGCTGTAAGGTTCGTCTACCGATGGAGGACAGTATTGGTGGCATCCTACCTGACAACGTCCATAATCCTGTTCTTCTTTCAGTTCAATCTGCTGACCAACTGGGACATGCTGGTCCGGATATTAAACGCGAATTACCTCTTTCACGGAGGATACTATTTTGAGCCGGCACGCGCAGTGCTAGAGAGCTTCCTGATCGGCGTGTTTTCTTTCTTTATGGGGAACTACGCTGTCTACGGATTCATGGCCCTTTCTACCGTCGTGTTTTTTCTTTCTGCGTGGCGGCTCTCGGCGGCTTTTGGGCTGGACAGCCTCCTTTTTCTGACGGTGCTGATGAATCCGTACGTGCTTCTTTACGGCATGAGCAATGGATCGGAGCTCCTCATCCTGGCGTTCCTCATGCTTTACGTGGCGGCCATAAAGACAAAGAGTTATCTTGCAGGGTTGTTCTTCGGCCTAGCATTCATGTCAAAATATTATGCCGTTTATTTCCTGCCGCTCATGGTCTTTTTGGTGGAGAGGGATGTCATACAGTCGATAAAGAGACTCGGAATAAATCTCCTTACACTGTTTGCGGTCCTTCTGCCCTACTTCGTTTTCAATCTTGTGTATTTTGGGAATCTTTTATACGGCCTCGCCCTCTCCTATCTGAACAACGGCATAGAGGCAGGGTCGCCGCAGTTCCTGTCGGCTGGCTTCATAGAACTCGCAGTGCCAGCCGTCATACTGGCCGGCGCGCTTTTGTTCCGAAGGAAGTTGGTCCTGCCCCGCCTCAGGCCAGCATTAATCTTATCGGTTGCATTCGCGGCTTCTATTTATCTTTATTATGCTTCAGGAGCATTGTCCATCCCGGCATCTAACGCATATAGGTTTTTTCTGCCGGCGATGCTGTTCTCCCTGATATCAGTTTCAATGTTTTTGGAAAAGAAGACGGTGGTCTGGCTAATTGTGCTGCCACTGGTAAGCTTCCCAATCGCTTTTTTGGCCGTCAGCTCCCAAGCGCAGACAGCCCCTCTGCCAGGCTACTTCAGCAACGCCGTGTCAGATTTTGCGAGCGTATATAACACGACAAACTGTACCGTATACTCAAACGACTGGGTCGAACTGGATTATTACGGACTGCCGGCTGTCGCTGGACCGCGATACGAGCCGACCGTTTACAATGGCACACCGATAGTAAGCTTTGGAGAAGCGAATACCACGTATCCTCTGCGCTTCAGGGCCGGAAACCTGTACATATACGGGGGAGCGTACTGCAGGTTCTATAAAGTACAATCAAGTTTTATATCATCAGAAAACGCATACCTTGCCTATACGAATCAAACGCTTATACCGGAAGACCCATGCTTCTGGCTTTTCGGCATGTCTCCGAAGCTCCAATGGGCGGATAGCTCCTGTGATTATGTAAACGGCGCGGCCGCCGCCATTTTAAGATAAGTTTTTAACGATTCACCGCTTTGAATTTTAATGACAGATAATTTTGTCATCGTGCCTACATACAAAGAGGCTGACAACCTCAGAAAACTCCTGCCGGCCCTTAGGAGGTATCGCGTAATAGTCGTCGATGACGATTCTCGCGACGGCACGGAAAGAGTGTGCTCAAAGTTCAAAAATGTAAAATTGATAGTCCGAAAGGTGAAACGGGGAATGGCTTCAGCAAGCCTAGACGGATTGCGCAGCATATCGGACAGACAGGGGAAAGTGGTCTTTATGGACGCGGACTTTGAACACGACCCATCCAAACTCACGGCGTTTTTTAGAAAACTCGGCAGCCTTGATTTTGTAGTCGGAGTAAAGAAGGGCAAAAGACGGCTATCAAGAAGGCTTCTGTCGTGGTCCGGTAAGCAGGCGACGTACATGTTCCTGCCCGATACAAAACCACTGCACGATCCGATGTCGTGCTTTTTCGGCTTGAAGATCTCCAGCATAGACAGCGCGGCCCTTGAAAAAATCAGAGTAGAGCCGTACGGAAAACTCATGATCGCCTTGTTACTGGCACTAAAAATCGGCTCAAAGATAGGAGAGGTCGAATATGCTTACGGCGAAAGAAAACGCGGCTCCTCAAAGATCAGCTTCGCCGGCATAAGTGATTATATAAGAGAGCTAGCGAGATTAAACGATAACCGCTTCCTATATTTCCTTGTCATAGGCGTGGTGGGGATCCCGATAAACGAAGGGCTGGCAGCGCTGTTTTATCCGCACATGCCCCTCGCATACGCGCTTTTCGCCGCCATAGCCATATCGACGGTGGTAAACTTTTTTGCCAATCACTACATAACCTTTCGCTCAAGAGCACGGTTTTGGCACGCCTTTGCGAAGTTCATAGCGCTGACGGCCATAATAACCGGCGCGACCAACTTCCTTGTAGCGATAGCCCTGTCTTTCTTCGTTTTCTATCTGCTATCGAATTTTTTCGGTATAATAGCAGGCTTTTTAGTAAAGTACTTTATATCAGAAGAATATGTCTGGCGCACGTCTCAAAGCAGATGCACGTTTGTGCGATAGCCCGGAGACGCCAGCGGCTGAAGAAGGCGTTTTCCTTATTGAAAAATTGGCGGCCTTGCGAAAAGGCGGCAGCAACCTTTTTATTGGCTACGGCAATCTAATGAGATGGAAAAACGGCTGCAGGAACTGCAAAAGATGGTAAAGACTTTTGTGGAAGAGCGGGATTGGCGCAAGTTCCAGACAGCAAAGGAATTGGCAGTAAACGCCTCGGTGGAGGCCAATGAACTGCTGGAGCTTTTTTTGTGGCACGACGGTTCCGAGATAGACAACAAGCTGATGGCCGGCGCGGACCCAAGGCTACTGAAAAAGATAAAGGATGAGACTTCTGACGTCTTCTTCTCGTGCCTCGCCATAGCCGACCAGCTCGGATTCGACATGGAAGAGGCTTTCCTGTCCAAGTTCGCCGAGATAAACGAGCGCTACGACAAGGACATTGTCAAGGGAGACCCGTCAAAGAAACCCGCCAAAGACTAGTGCTTTTTGGCCGAAACGAATATTTATACGACCACCATTCTCTATATTTCTGTAGAATCGGCGGTCTGCTAAGCGATGGGAAACGAAGAAGGGAATGGCATTGCCATTGCCAGGGTCGATTATTTTGAGAAAGCGCAGAACGACATAATAAAAGGGACGGAGAAAGAACTCCAAAAAAGACCGTTCTTGAAGACTCTTTTGGAGACGATGGGGAAAAAGACGCTGGAGTCCATGCTCTTGCCGATTTTTAGCAGAGTCACTGACAATGGCATAGAAAAGCTCCTGATATCCAACCAGCTGGAGGCACCGGTAAACATGCAGATGCGCACCCTCTCGAAGCTCGGGTCGCTGGTTACATCAGGCCTTAAGGACTACTTATCAAAATATGCCTACCCTGCGATACGCATAACCACTACCTTTTATGAGAACAAGGGCAACACCCGCGTCGTTTTCGCCGGAAAGATCCCCACCACCGGTGAACCTTTCCAGCCGGAAGAAGAGGTATTCCGCGTAGAGTACTGGAAAAAGAAGGATCAGGACAACGGAGCGCTTTCTTTCTTTATGAGCAAGCGGCTCGCGATGGCCAGCACATACGGCTACGAGTCATACATGTACATATGGAAAAACTTTATAGCGGATAACGAGAGGCTAGCCGCCCTGCAGGGCTCCGGGCAGGGTCCGGAAGACCTGGGGCTTAAGGTTTACACAAGCGGCTTCTCGATGGACAAAGTCGGTGGATATGAAACCGTCAAGGAAAAGATACGACGTGATATCTTCTTCCCGTTCAAACACTCAAAGCTGCTGGACGAGATAGGAAGGATAACGGGAGAAAGCGACTATGACGAGCCGGTCAAAGCGGTTCTTCTTTACGGCCCGCCAGGCACCGGGAAGACTCTCGTGGCCAAGGCGATCGCGCAGGAAGAGGGTCTCACTTTCATAGAATTCTCATTGTCTAACACGTTCACGATGTGGTACGGCGAATCACAGAGGCGACTGCAGAAAGCCCTGGACTACGTGGAGAAATACAGCAAGAAGCACAAAGTAGTCCTTTTCATCGACGAGATAGACTATCTTGGCGTAAGGAACTCGGGCAACGGCGGCGCCGAGAAGGAGGACACGAGAGTCCTCGAGAACCTCCTGAAATGGCTCGACGGTATGAATAACAAGAAAGGGAAAAGTAACATCCTGATGGTAGGCTCGTCAAACTTCATCAACGGCATAGACCAGGGGCTGCTTTCTAGGTTCAATACAAAGATATACTTTGACAAGCCGGGGAAGGATGACAGGGCGAAGATAATGAGACTATACGCAAGGCACCTGTCAGACGCAGAAATAGACCTGCTGGCTTCCAAGACAGACGGACTAGTCGGGCGTGACATCCGCGACATAGCCGATACGGCTAAAAAAGAATACGGCATGAACCTCGTATCCAGTGGCTCTAAAAAGGTGGAGAAAGGACCGGACATATCGTATTACATGCGCGCCGTCGATGAATTTGCAAAGAAGAAAAGCACTAATGGCGGCGCCCCGTTTTATAACTGAACTGGCCCCTAAAAGGATAAATTCTAACCTGAGCATAATGTCGTATGCCCTATAATGTCATAATAGGCAGGAATGAAAAGGACCTGCAAAGCTACGGCGATGTCGCTACGACATTGATAGGCAAACAGTACATAACGATGGGCAATCTGACTAGCCTCGGCAACCAGATACTTCTCGACGCTCTACGGCCACACGTCGTTCTGATAGCCGGAAAACGCGGATCGGGTAAAAGTTATACCATGGGCGTGATAGCCGAGGGCTTGGCGTCCCTGCAGAATGAGGTCGCAAAGAACATAACCTCACTCATAATAGACACCATGGGCATATACTGGACGATGAAAAGCCCCAACTATAAAGAAGCCGGTCTTTTGAAGGCGAAGGAATGGAACGAGGAGCCAAGGGGCTTTAGCAACATAAAAGTCTTCGTCCCGAAGGGCAGTTTCGATTCGATAAAGGAACAGAATCCGACCATGGCGGACGCGCCTTTCTCCATATCCGTATCGGACCTTTCAGCAAGCGACTGGACTGACATATTCGGGTTCTCGATAAACGACGAATACGGGATACTTATAAACAAGGCGATCGAGCAGGTATCCGAAGGAGGGGAAAAGTATGATATAAAAGACATAATTGAGGAGCTCGACCGCCAGATAGCTCCAGACGTAGCGAAAGAAGCATGTAAGCAGAGGTTCGATGCGGCCATGGATTGGGGCATATTCGAGAGGATAGGCACGCCCGTAGAGTCTCTTCTCACCCCCGGCGGGATAAACATACTTGACATAAGTCTTTACGCGCACTCTCTCGGTGAATTCAACCTCCGCGCTCTGGTCATAGGGCTGCTATCGCAAAAGATACTGGAGCTGAGGACCCTTGAGAGGAGGGTGGAGGAGCTTAAAGAAATAAACTCTACCATAATGCTAAAGGAGGAAGACACCAAAAAACAAATACCGATAGTCTGGCTGTTCATAGACGAAGTGCACGAATTCCTGCCCGTAAATTCTAGGACCGCCGCTACCGCGGCGCTGTCCCGTGTCATAAAGGAGGGGAGGCAGCCCGGGATAGGGCTCGTCATAGCGACTCAGCAGCCAGGCAAACTGGACACCGACATCATAACGCAATCCGACATAATAATCTCGCAGCACGTCACCGCGAAACTCGATATAGATGCTCTTAACACCGTCATGCAGACGTACATGGCCGCGGACATAAGAAAATACCTTATGGACCTGCCGAGGCTACCCGGGGCCTGCATAATACTGGACGACAATTCGGAAAGGATATACCCAGTACAGATAAAACCCAGGCTTACCTGGCACGGCGGCGAGACTCCGAAATCGGCGCCAAGACCCAAAAAATAGGAGACTATGCTTTCCTTCCCGTTCAGCGAACTAAGGCCGGGTCAGGACGAAATAATAAGTTCCGTGCGCAGCGCCATAGAAGACGGAGGAAAACTCTTCATACAGGCCCCGACCGGCATGGGAAAGACCGCCGCCGTGCTGTATGGCGCCATCGACGCGGTCAAAGACAATGATTGTAGAATAGTCTTCTTGACAGCGAAGCACACGCACCAGAACATAGTCTATGAAACATTGAAAAAGATAAAAAAGTCGTCCGGCATAGACATGGTGTTCACAGGCGTGAACGGGAAGAGATCTATGTGCCTGTTCGAAAACAGCGTCGAGCCGGCGCTTTTCATAGAGTTCTGTCGGGCGGTGAGGGAACAAGGGCTGTGCGATTTTTACAAAAACACGTTCACGCGCTCAAAGGACGTAAAGGCCGCGGCAATGGAAGCCATGAGCAGGGACATATCAGACCCGGCGTCGATAATAGAGGTGTCTAAGGAACTGGAGCTGTGCCCATACGAGATATCTCTTCTCAACGCGAGGCGCTCAAAAGTCATAGTGGCTAATTATTCACACATGTTTGATCCGGACATTTCATACGGATTTATAGCAAAGACCGGCCTTAATTTGACGAAGACGATAGTCATAGTCGACGAAGCCCACAATCTGCCGGGGAAGATAGTGGATGCAAATTCCTTTTCTATATCCCTAAGGACTTTGGAGCGTGCGTACAACGAGGCCACGCTTTCAGGCGAGAGGGGCATCGCGGAAAAGATAGACAGGATAATGTCGGACATAAAAGACGTAAAAACGGAAAAACTACAGAACGTGTCAGGCATTTTCTCGCATTCCGATGCCGACACCATAGACGCCATAACAAAACAGCACGAAAAAGGCTATAATATCCCTGCCTCGTTTACGCTCAAGAAGTTCGTTTCTTTCGTTTTGAAGCTTGACGAGTCACACTTGCAGTACGCATCAAACGACGGCGGCTACGTAAAACTCAATCTTTTTGCCCTTGACCCATCGAGGTATTCCAGTGAACTGATAAACGCCTTCAGATCGTGCATAATGATAAGCGGCACGCTCAAACCGCTCGACATGTTCGCGAAACTCCTAGGGGTGCCGGAAAGCCGCAGACTGGTGCTGGAGGACGGCGTGGCCGCGGACAATAGACTGCTGATAAACGAGACGGATACCACATCGAAGTTCGCCAACAGGGGCGACCAGTACAGTATGATAGCAAAGAGGATAGACGAGCTTCTGGAAAACTTCAAGCACAACATGATAATATTTTTTCCGTCTTATTCGTTCATGGATTCCGTCTTTGCGCTGATAAGTAAAAAGGACGGCATAATAAAGGAGCAGCCAAAGATAGACCGTGACAAAAAATCCGCGATATTGTCAGCGCTGTCAAGGCCGGGGAGCACGCTTTTCGCGGTCATCGGCGGCAATTTTTCCGAAAGCATAGGCTTAAACAACAATATAATTAGGTTGGTGGCGATAGTGGGCGTGCCATTCGAGCCGCCTTCCATACGTCTAAAGGCAATGCAGGAGTACTACGAAAAGAAGTTCGGCAACGGTTTTGAATACGCACAGGCGCTGCCATCGATGATAAAGACGATGCAGGCAGCAGGCAGAGCTATACGGTCAGGCAGGGATAAGGCAGTAGTCCTTCTTATGGACTCCCGTTATTCAAGTGGCGTTTTTACGAAGTACCTTCCAGCAGGTATAAGGACGATCGACGGCAGCCCGCTGAAAATAATAAACGAAGCAGGGTTTAATTAAAATCAAGAAACTTGGCTGCCCTCTTTTATGTCCGCGTCCGTCGTCAAAAGCACCAGGCGCCCCTCGTCATCCGACGCCGCAAGGACCATCCCCTCGGATTCTATGCCCATCATCTTCGCGTGTTTTAGGTTTGTTATCACTATCACCCTTTTGCCTACGACACTGTCAGCGCTGTAGAATTTTTTGATCCCGCTGATCACGGTCCTTGTGGAATCTCCGATGGAGACCTTAAGCTTTAGGAGCTTGTTGCTCTTCTCTACGTCCGACGCTTCTATCACCTTTCCGATGGCAAGTTTTATCTTCCTAAATTCAGAAACGTCTACTATCCCGCCATCAGAACCAGTGTCCATGCGTTTAGTCTTCTACGCGCGAAAGAGAGGAAGCTATCTCGTCTATCGTCTTTAAAAGGTCCTTTATCACGAGCGCATAGCCGTTGAGGTATTCCTCCTGCTCCTTAAGGAGCTTGGAGAACTGCTCGAGGTCGTTCTGCGACTCCGCTATCCTGGCTTCCAGAGCGCGTATGTCTTCCAGGATTCTTTTAAAATCGCTGAGTTTTACGAACGCAAAAGACTTCGTTTCGGAGCCGATCTTCATGACATCCAGAGCGCTTATGCGGGTCGTCTTTACTGGCGATACTTCGACGCTAGGGAGTGTCAGCGGCTCAGGTGTAGGTATGAGCGGTACCGGGAATTGCTGCCCTTGTGTCTGTTGCTGCTGAGAAACGGAAGAGTCGCCGGACGGATTGGCCTGCGTAGGCTGTTTGGTGGTACCAGCACTGTAATAGGGATTTGTAGATTCAGTTTTCTTTTTTCCGAATAGCATATAGTAATTCTGCTATTAATACTATAAATATCTTCAAATTTATATCTGATTTTGTACATGCGCCAGTAGTCTAATGGCAGGACATCAGCTTCCCAACAAATCGGTAAAAAGCTGTTGATTCGGGTTCGAATCCCGGCTGGCGCACTGTCGTCCGCATAAGGTTAAATAAGCGAAGCCGCAAATAACGGCATGGAAGAACAGCAGATAGAACTGAGATGCACCCTCGAACTTTTGGCCAGGCCGAAAAATATGGCGGTCGAAGCCCTGAAAAAGATACTGAACAATCTCGAAGAGAACGGCAAAAAGCTAACAGTTTCAGACGTCACGTACAGCGATCCCAAAGAGGCAGGTAACGATTTCTATTCCGCCTTCTCTACGTTCAAGATAAAATCGGACGTCCAAAGTTTATTCAGTTTCGTACTAGACTACGCTCCGTCAAGTACCGAAGTGCTCGCGACAAAGGACGTTAAGATATCAGCTGCGGACTTCCAGGCGGTGTTAAACGACATCTCGGGCAGGCTGAATCAGATGGACCATGACATAAAACTTTTTTCGAGCCAGAACCTAATCCTGACGCGTCAGAACGAGGAACTAAAAAAGAAACTGGGAGAGGGAAAATAAATCAGGTTCACTCCGACAGAGCAAAAAAGCGCGGATAGAAACCTTTATAAAGGCAAAATTTGTCTAATCATTAGGCTAACAAGCCTGACATTTAAAACAGTCCGAGTAAGTGAGGTTGATATGAAAGCAAAATTGGTTAGAAGTGTAAAAAAATTGGCGGCAGTCGCCACGGGAGCTCTCTTCTTGGGAGCAACATTGGGAATGGCCAGCGCGTTCGGCGTGACCGGTGGTCTTAACACATTGCCGAGTCCATTCGTGAGTAATGGTCAGGTCAATGCTGTCGTAGTCGTGGGCGCGAATTCTGCTCCTACGGACATCCTTGGTGCAATAGACATAGCAGCTGCGCTCGCTGCAGCGGCGAGATCGAGTTCCGGATCATCTGGGATAGTAACGATAGGTTCGCTCGCTCTTGCGTCTTCGGCTCTTTCGCACCACGCATCCGCTGCTAATGGTACTGCGTTTCCTGCATTCACTCCGGGCAGCGTTTCGCTGAGCAAAGTAAACTGGTCTGGTGTCGGTAAACAGAACTATACGTCTGTAGAGAATGTTACTTTCTCTGGTTCGACACTGCCGTACTTCAATGGCTTAAACGTCGTTTTCCCGGCACAGTCGTTTTGGCTGTCATCGTACGTCGTGAACAGATCGAATGGAAAAGCCTTGCTTGCGCTTACTAGTCAGCTTTCCTATGAGATAGGCACTTCTAAATATACGCTACTCGCCGCGCACACCAATAACTTGTCTTTTGGTGTCCTGGATTCGTTTACAAACCAACTTATACCTAGTTCGATTACGGTAGGCACGAACACCGTCAATCTTCTGGGTATAGCCACTATAACTGGAGCTACCTTAGGTTCGTCTTACAATCAGCTCGAGTTTACCGTCAACAACGGCGCTACCGATTATGTAAACTTCAGCTCTACAATAACTGTGTTGAGCAATGGCGTTCCTGTGACCGTAACGACAGGAAAGACCGTTCTTACAAACAAATCCGGTTCATACCTTTCAAGCCTTTCGGTTTCGAGCACTGGCTTGATACAGAACAATTCTCACCTCAACGTGTTCGGCTTGGGTGCATTCAATGCGTCTTTCGTGAGCACGGGAAAGTTTGTGAACTTCTCAAATAACAACAGGTACAAACTGAACTACACATTCGGTGCTACCGGCGGTAGTTTCTCGCTCCCCGCGGGACTGTCGACGATGACTCTCGAACCATTGACCCACATTTATAACCCAGCGTATGGGGGGGCGCAGAACGTTTCTGTAACCGTCGGAACTGCCGGTAAAGACAGATACATCCCTGCGATTGGAGACAATAGTTCTACATCTGTAAGTTTGAACTATACAACTGGCCTACCGAATGTAGAATTCGGTACTGACTACAGAGGTCCTCTTACATCATCTGGTGTGGGCGGTCCTGACTTACTGTTAGAAGGGAATCAGTCTCTTTTCAATATAAGTAGCGGTCAGACCGTTAAAGTAGTGTCGGAGATTCTTTACCCTAACCCTCTCCACGCGCAAGTGTTCGCTAATGCTACATCTGGTAAAGATAACGCAACATTTCCTTCGACTACATCAAAGGGTGCAGCGATAAGACTGGTTTATGAGCTTCCGAATGGACGCGACATAGCTGTGCAGTTTTCTCCTGTACGTGCGATTACTGGCGGTCTTGGTGATAATTTGTGGAATGCTACGGCAATCCTTAATTACACGGCATCTAC
Source organism: Nanobdellota archaeon (assembly GCA_021818665.1). Taxonomy (GTDB): domain Archaea; phylum Nanobdellota; class Nanobdellia; order Parvarchaeales; family Parvarchaeaceae; genus Parvarchaeum. Next base: position 13,211 of record JAKATQ010000010.1, read on the forward strand.
TGTGAGTAATCCACAGATAATAAACGTCGTTCCAGGGATGGTATACGCATTCAATGGATACAACCTAAGCACGGACCTTATGAAACCAGTTCCCGCTGGATTAGGAGTGATTGCATTTAATCTGACTGGTCCAGTAGCGACTGTTGGAAGCTATAATATAGTACCTGGATATAGTGGGTTATATGCATCTAACGGTACGGCACTATCAAAAGCGACTTTGAGCAATGGCGGAGGAACACTTTCGTTTGGCGGGACAACAATAACCTATACGGATCCGCTTGGTGCTACACAAGCAGTGTCTGTCGCGGAGAATAAGACGAACTTCGCCACATACGTGACCACCCCGACAAACACGTCAGCCGTAAGCGGTGGATGGGGAGACTTCGTCACCGGTGCTACTAAAAATGGTGCGACTTTCGACATACCTGTACAGAACTACAGCCTTGCCCTCGGTGGTTCGCTCGCCATAACCGGCAGAACTAACTACACGGTAGGACAGACTATACCTGCCGGTGGAGAACTGTTGGGCGTAAATGGAGCCAGCAGTGGATCCGCATCGGGACTGTTCGCTTCGAACCTGTTCCCTCTTGCGCAAGAGGACAGCGGTTTCTCTGGAGCGACTAACGCATTCCCGGTGATAGTTGTCGGCGGGCCTGGTGTTAATACTCTTGCAAAGACGTTGCTTAACATAACGAACTACCAAGGCGGAGCTCAGTTTACTAACTTAACGGGTGTTAGTTCGGGTGAAGCAGTCATACAATACTTCAGCTCCGTGTCAGGATTCAACGGTCACCCTGCGCTTTGGGTAGCAGGTTATGGATCGCAAGATTCGCTTGAGGCGGCAGAGGTCTTGGCAGAAAGCCTTATAGGTACGCCGGTAGTTTCTCTTACGGGAAACAAGGTGATATTAAGCACCTCTGCAGCCAGTTACAGCGGAGTAACCGTAGTCTCATCGAGCTAAACGGTAAGACATTACATTAAAAACGAATGGACCGGAAACGGTCCCTCTTCGTTTTATTTTTTGTTTTTACGCTTTTATTTATACTGACGTTCTCCTTAAGAGGATATGAAACTCACTTTGAGAAAGGGGGGCGCGGGAAAAAGAAGAATCGACGGGTGGCTCTTGTTCGCTGTGATAATGTTCGCTCTTATAGGCACCCTTTCTTATCTATTTTTATTCGGCGTCTCTGCCGATAGGAACGCGACCACACTCAGCATATTGAACCAGGAATGCGGCTCGTATGCGGCACAGCTTACCAGCGAATTGGCCGTGAATTCAACCGCGTGCTTGACAGCAAATCAGACGGGAGTAGCCAATGCGACGAGGTTCTGCGGCTTGACTTATTACTGTTACTACGCAAGCTCGTGCCAATCGAGCGCAACCGTTAAGAACAACTCTCTCAATTGTCTGTGCGATGCATTTAAGCCGACCCAGGTCATCTTCACTGGTTTTTGCTTTAATCAGGGACTCGGCTGAGTATGGCCATAGCGTTATCCGACATAGGGATAAAGCACCTCAAAACGAAAGATTATGGCTTTAGGGGACGACTGTTTTCGACGGATGAAGACTTTGTCGTCGAGGAGATAGAATCCGATGGCGAATCGCTCAGAGCGTCTTCAGATTCTTTGGATGTGGGCGAGCAAGCAGCCGAGACTTTGATCAAAGGGGATTTTCTTTTATTCACGCTGGTGAAAAAGGGCATTTCGACGCAGGAAGCTCTAAGGGTCATCGCAAGAGCCACGCACATAAACATAAAACGCTTCGGCTATCTTGGCAACAAAGACAGCCGTGCCGTGACCGCTCAAAGAATAAGCATTTTCAAGGGCAGACGCGAATGGTTCGGAAAAGAATTCAGGAATATAGTGCTAAAAGATTTTAGATATGCAGGATCCGGTTGCAAGATAGGCGACCTTACCGGCAACAGATTTACGGTCGTCATACGCGATTTCGACGGCCGTGACGAGGACCTGCGGGCGTTCTCGGAAGAAGCGGCGGCGGGACTGCCGAATTTCTACGGTCCGCAAAGATTCGGCGCGTCCGCGCTGAACATAAGAGTATCAAGATACATCCTGCAGAAAGATTTCAGATCGGCGATGTCTGCGTTAATTTTGGACGAGAGGGACGAGAGTCAAATCTCGAGTGAGGCGAGAAAGAGCTTAAAAAGCGCGTTTTATGATTACATAAACTTGGATTCCACTGGTAACGTCGGGGAAATGGAAGGAGCGCTGTCCAGAGCGCCGCCGTTTTTCCATACAGAGAAGCTCGTCCTTTCACATCTGCTAAAAAACAGGCACGATTATGCGGGTGCCATTAGGCTGGTACCTAAATATTTCAGACTCCTGATAATACAAGCCTATCAGGCTTACGTTTTCAACCGGGTCCTGAGCGAGTGCCTTGACAACGGGGCGCTTCCGGCGAAAATACCGACCATAGGATATGACCTGGATCTGACGAAAGTAGATAATGATGCGATTGCGGCGGCAATGAAGAAAGCGGTGGAAGAAGCAGGTCTCGGCGGTCTTGAAGATCTTAAGATACCGCAGATGCCGGAGGCGAGCCTTAAGACCTTCGAGAGAGAAGGGGCCCTTATCCCGACCGGCTTGCACTTCGAGAGAGTAGGGCGTGATCTAAGACTGTCTTTCGAACTTGGTAAAGGCTCATATGCGACCGTCCTTCTGGGCGAGATGTTCAGGTACCGTGTGTAGTCTTTTTATATCATATCAATATTATACATAAATGAGCGCTTTACTTACCGTGTTTGGCTATGCGATAGTCGTGGTGATGCTATTCCTGTCGTTTTTCTGGCTGTTTATCTACCTCGACCTAGGACAGAAGAAAAGGATAGAGCCGCGCCTAAAGCATTATCCGACGCTGGCGATACTGATACCGGCCATTTATGAAGGCAAGCTCCTTAAAAGATCCGTAGAATCCGCATCGCGCATCGATTACCCCAGCAGCTCTTACAGGATATACGTAGCACTAAATAAATCCTCGACGCGCGAGACTATCGAGACAGCAAAATCGCTGCGGGGCGATAACGTTTACGTCGTGATGTGCCCTATGGACGGGAAGTCTAAAGTCATGAATTATGTCCTACGAAGCCGCATAAGAGAAAAACTGCTTCTTGTTCTAGACGCTGACACCGTCATAGCGAAGGATTTGCCGAGGAAACTGGCGTTCTACTTCGGCAGGAAAAAAGTCGGATGCGCACTGGCCGCCGTCAAGGTGGCAGCCCCTAAGACCATCGCAGAGAAAGTACAGAAATACGAATATCTGATTTCTATATTATCCAGGAAAGCCCTAAGCTACCTGAACAGTCTCATGCTCGCCAACGGGGCGGGCACGATGTTTAGGACTTCCGTAGTCAAGAAACTGGGCTATTTCGATGAAAAGGATAATCCCACGGAGGACTTGGAGATAGGCCTTCGGATACTCACTAGCGGCTACGACATAGAGATGTCGCCAACCGCTTATTCTTACACGGTCGTTCCGCCTACGTTCAGGTCGCTCTTTGAACAGCGTAAAAGGTGGTTCTCTGGGTTTTTCTATAACATAGGCAAGTATAGGAAAGAACTGTTGACGAAAGAAAACCGCGGGCTCGGTCTTTTCATAGTGCCTCTGATGCTGTTGTCGACTTTTATAGGGATTGCGGTCCTGGTGTCGCTGTCGTATAATCTTTTCTACCCGATAGCGCTGTGGGCAGCAAACGAATCCGCATTGCTGGCAAACACCAGCATTAACTATTTTCTGTCCACTCAGCTGACGGTCCAGCCCGGCTTTTTTCTATTTAGTCTAAGTCTTGGCGATATAGTAACGATAATGGCTACCATTATAGGGCTCTCGTCCATAGCGTACTCAGTGAAATACGCGGACGACGACGAATCCACAGCGAAGGACACCGCCGGCATATTCATGTTTCTGTTTTTCTATTTATTCTTCCTCTCGTTCATCTGGCTGTACGCGGCCATAGCCTATGCTGTATACCGGAAGGGGTTCTCCTGGAGAGTAAACACATAAATGCGGCGCGTGCCATCCCATATCTATATGCGAAAAAAGACGATGAATGGCAGGAATCCCGCGAATAGATACACAAAGCTGATACTGGCAGTAGTCGCCGCTCTCTTTGTATTCGGGGCCGCACTTGGCTTTTCTTCTTATATAAATAACACCCAGATATCGGTGCTTAATCAGAACATACAGCAGGTACAGCAAGGCGTTGATGACCTGCAGGTGGCTTCCATCTTGGGAGACTCTAACTCTTCGATAGCGTGTGCCATATTCCATTCCAGCCTGAGCAGCCTCGCAACGCAACTGTCCAACCTGGGTCTTGACGCCCAGCAGGCGGACATAGAAAATCAGAGCGGGCAGTCGTATACGCAGACAGTCGATGAACTGAATTATGCAAGAGTGGAATACTGGCTGCTCTCGCAAAAAATAAGCAACCTCTGCGGCGGCACTATAACGACGATATTGATGTTTTATAACCCTGCGAACTGTCCGCAATGCGTGCTCGAGGGCGATGAGGTGAATTATATCTCTTCTACTTATGGGAACGTATCTTTCACGGCGCTCGATGGCACGCTCAATCTGAATGTCGTCAACGTCCTTAACAATATATATAACCTTACGTCTGCCGACTATCCGGCCCTGGTGATAAACAGCAAATACGTAGTGGATCATTATAGGAACACGTCGTCTATATTGAGTTATCTGTGCACACACACCAACATGACGAGATTCTGCAACATGAACTAAAAATCAGAGAGTGCTCAAACGCAGTCTATATCTTTCAGCTATGCCCTTGAGCTCTGCGACGATAGCCATCGTCTCAGCGGTACCGACGCCAGGCCGCGAACTCTCGTTCTTGTTGAACTCTGAAAGCCACTCTTTTTTTCCAAGCGACACGTGATCGTCCGCTCGTCTGGGTATGATGTGGAGGTGGGAATGCTCAAGGCTCTGGCCGGCAGATGCACCCTCCTGCATTATGATATCGAACTGGTATGCATCCGCGTATTTCGTCGCCATAAAAACCGTCCTGCTGACAAACGATGCCAGACCGGATTTTTCATCCGCGTCCAGTTCAAACAGGCTCTTAACATGCCTTTTTGTAAACACCAAGCAGTGGCCCTTCACGAGTGGCCGCAGGTTGTATATCGCGGCAAAGAGCCCATTTTCATAGAACTTGCGAAGCCCCAGGTTACGCTCATCGCAGAAGGGGCATTCCATGCGGTTTATTTGCGCCACGCGTTTAAATCGGTTTGTAATTCTTGTCGAGGCCGGATTTGTTGTGGCTCATGCCGGCGACAGTCTTCATTTCCTTCACGATCTCTGATACTTGTTGATCGGTCAGATTCGTTGAATACTCGTCTCTGTATTTCCCCCTTTCGACAAACTTTATGAACCAGTCTATCCGCGCGCGGGAGAGGACGTCGTCTTCCCTTCGCGGTATTATGTGTATATGCGCATGTTCGACTTCGCGCCCCGCGACCTCGCCCTGCTGCATGTTCAGGTCGTAGTCGTGCGCGCCAGCGTATCTTAAAGCTATCGATGCGGTATCGTTTATGAAGTCGACAAGTTCGGCCTTTTCGTCGGTGCTCGCGTCATTAAGCGACGTAATGTGCCGTTTCGGCACTACGAGTGAGTGTCCTGGAAGAAATGGTTTTATGGAGTAAAGCGCCAAGAAGCGGCCTCTATCGAAAAAACACTGCTTTTGCAGTATCGCGGGGTCGCAGAACGGGCATTCCATTCACAGAGCGGGCAGACCTTTCCTTTCCCGTATCTGCTTTAGCACCTGCGCGTACAGGTCCTTTGGTAGTTTCTTGAACGTCTGGCCCGACAGTGACCACGAACCACGGCCCTCCGTGCCGGATCTCAATTCGTTCGTGAAATCGAAAGACGACGCTACCGGCATTTCGGCGAACATGACGGCCTTGTCGCCGTCCTCCTTTATGTCCGATATGATGCCGCGTTTTGACTGCACCAGCGCGCTTATGTTGCTTAGGAACGACATCGGAAGGTCTACCCTTATCAACTGTATAGGCTCTAGCAGTATGGGGTTGGCGGCCATTATCGCGTCTTTTATCGCGTCTCTAACGGCAGGTATCACCTGTGCAGGCCCACGGTGTATCGCGTCCTCATGCAGCACGGTGTCAACGAACAGTACCTTCACTCCACGCACTTCCTCCTTGGCCTGAGGGCCGGTTTTCATGACCTCGTTGAACGCCTCTATGCACATCTCTATTATCTCCCCGATGTGCAGGACGCCCTTTGTCGTGTCCACGAATATGTTGTCGCCGTAAACAGCAGATATCCTTTTAGCCTCGTCCCTTTCCATCCCGGCGGCTATGAGCTTGTCCACCTCCGCACTGCCGAATCCCTTGACTTTGCCCTGCGGTATGTCGCCGCTCTCTATCAGATCTGCTACGCCCGGGCTGAGCGGCTCCACGCGGAGCAGGAAGCGATTGTGCTTATTGGGGGATTTTCCCTCGACCTCCGGGCCGGCGGAAGCTATGCTTTCCTTGTACACGACGATGGGCTGTGAACTGACGATGTCTATGCCGTAATCCCTGCGCAGTTTGTCCTCCACTATCTCCAGGTGCAGGTTGCCTAGGCCGGCGATAAGGTTTTCACCGGTCTCGTGGTTTATCGAGACTTTGAGTGTGATGTCATAGACTTCCAGCTCGCGCAGCGCCTGCACAAGCTTAGGGAGGTCTTTGGGGTTCTTCGGTTCTATGGCTTTTACCATGACGGGCTGTAGGATGTGCTTCACCGGCTCGAACGGCACGACATTCTGCTCGGACGCGAGAGTCTCTCCCGCGATTATGTTTTTCAGCCCCGCGAGCCCCATCTGGTTGCCGGCCGTAGCTCCGTCCACCTGGAATTTTTGTGGCCCTTTCCATATGTATATCTGCTGGACCTTGTTAGTCTGCCGGTTGTTGACCAGGAAAACGTCCTGGCCCTTGGTTATCTTGCCTGAGAATATTCTGCCGACTGCTATCTCCCCGGCCTGTGGGTCTATCTCGATGTTGGTCACCGATACCATGAGTGGCCCGTCTATGTTGCAGTCTACGAGCGATTTCCCGACGTCGGTGTCTACGTCACCGTGCCATATTATAGGTATGCGGTATTTTTGTGCATCGAGAGGACTGGGGAGATGCTCTATGACTATGTCGAGGAGCGCCTTGTAGACTGGAGTCTTCTTCGATAGCGCTTTCACTTTCTCTTTGTCATTAGAACTATATGCGTCGTAGACATCCTTGAACGAAAGACCAGTGTCTTTCATCCTTTTTATAGAGAGAGCCCAATTGTCTCTAGAAGCGCCGAAAGCTACAGTGTTGTCCTGAACGTTAACCTGCCATTTCTCTCTCATGTCTGGCGGCGCAAGGTCGTTTATGAAAGTGTTTATCTGCAGTATGAGCTTTATCAGGTGTTTTTGCATCTCTTCCGGCGAGAACCTGAGCTCCGTTATCAGTCTGTCTATCTTGTTTATGTACAGCACGGGTTTTACCTTGTCTTTAAGGGCCTGCTTCAACACCATCTCCGTCTGCGGCATTACGCCTTCCACGGAGTCCATGACCACTATCGCGCCATCTATGGCTCTAACCGCGCGCGTCACGTGGCCGCCGAAGTCGACGTGTCCGGGGGTGTCGATAAGGTTTATCAGGTATTCATCGCCAGCTACTCTTTCGTACACCATGTTGACGTTCGAAGACTTTACAGTCATCTGCCTTTCCTGTTCTATCTTTTCGGAGTCCAGGTAAAGCTGCTTACCCGCCTTCTCCTCCGAAAGCATCCCACAGCCGGCAAGCAGGCTGTCGCAGGTAGTGGTCTTTCCGTGGTCTATGTGCGCTATGACCCCGATGTTCCTTATGCGACTTTGCTGGGTCATCAGCCTTACGACCTTGTCCGTCAGAGATTCCTTTTCAGGCATTTTTTAGAGTTCTTTCTTATTGTATTTATACTTTTACCGAAACGACGGTTTTCGCAGCGCTTTCGCTATTAGACTAGGAAACTGCGATGTCATCGATTATAATAGCAGTAGCGGAGAAGATTATTTTAATATTTATAACCAAGAAACGAACATATCAAGCTTGTCAAGCAGAGGTAGCGAAGCCCGGTCAAACGTGCTAGCTTCAGGGGCTAGTGGCTTAGGCCTTCGGGGGTTCAAATCCCCCCTTCTGCACGTGCAGTAGTTCCGAAAGTAGATCTTGACAGATATTTTAATAGACGGCTACAAGTATAGATATGGAAAAGGAGCTCGAAAACATACTCAGCGACATTTCTAGCCGGGATAGGTTCATAGGCGTCCTCGACTACGGCGAAGAAAGAACCAGCAAAGAGACTCTGATTTATGAAAAATCCAAGGCGGTATACATAGAGGCTGTCGATTGCATCTGGTCCATGCATCAAGGAGAGTGCCCCATGAGCGACACGCTGGACCCGAGATATGTGCTTAAAAACCACCTTAGAGAAACGAAGAATAGTGACGGGTCCTACTATTTGCTTCTCGATAATCCTCCGAGAACCGGGTTTTTCAACGAAATGGCGACATATGCGCTTATGCACGTGACTGATGGCAGGCTTAAGTCAATGCGCATAATCCACGCAACGATCGACATGGCAGGCAAACCGGTTAAAATAAAGCAGACGGAAAAGATAGACTTTTTCTACTAGTCGCATTATGCAAAGTTATATACCTAAAAAACATAGTCTATCTGCTATATGCTGGACATATTAGTCGGCGGATTCTACGGAGACGAAGGCAAGGGCAAGATAGCGTCTTATCTCGCGCTTGCAGACAAACCAAGCATCGCTGTAAGGACTGGCGGCACGAACGCCGGTCACACTGTCGTGGCCGACGGCAAGACTTTCAAATTAAGGACTTTACCGGCAGCCTTTGTAAACAAGGACACGATACTGGCAATCTCGCCGGGTGCCGTGATAAACAGAAACATACTTTTCAAAGAAATGGATGAAACGGGTTCTAAAGAAAGGATATTCATAGACCCCCATACCGCTGTAATAACGGATCAAGAAATCAAGGATGAGGAGATAGATACTCTGCTCGCCGGGACCGTAGGCAGCACAAAACAAGGCGTCGGCAGCGCGGAATCTAAAAGAGTGTTAAGAAGATTAAAACTGGCAGAGTCGTACCCAGACCTTTCCAGATACATAAAAAACGTTCCGGAACTGGCAGTAAACGCTCTTGAAAAGAACAAGAAGGTTTTCGTCGAAGGAACACAAGGTCACATGATAAGCTTGTATCACGGCGCTTATCCCTACGTTACGAGCAGGAACACTACGGCGTCAGGCATCCTAAGCGAGGTCGGCGTAGGGCCGAAATACGTCGGAAACGTCATGGTCATATTCAAATCGTTCATAACCCGGGTCGGAGCGGGGCCGTTGCAGAGAGAACTTCCAGAAGAGGCGATCAGGAAGGAGTTTGAGGAGCGCGGCACGGTGACCGGCAGGAAAAGACGAGTCGCACCATTCGATAAGAACCTGGCGCGCGAAGTCATAAGGATAAATTCCGCGAATCAAGTCGCGATAACTAAACTAGATTCGATGTTTAAGGACGCTTATAAAAAGCGAAGGTACGAAGACCTTCCTTTCGAGGCGAAAAGATGGATAGAGACCGTTGAAAACGCCCTGCGTGTACCGATAGCGTTGATAGGCACCGGAGAAGACGCACTTGATATAATCGACCTTAGAAAACCTGCAAAATGAAGAGTCATCCACCGTAGACTATACGCAGCCATTATCGCTGCTTCTTCGAATAATGTATGTATAAGGATGTCGGTCGGCTTTTAGTCTCGATTTCTATTTTAAGAAAACTTATTCCAACGTATGCAGAAAAAATCGCGAGTATGAGAAAACTTATTGGTAATATATATTGAGAGTATACCGTAAGATAGATAAGTGATGCAGCAACGAATGCTATTGGGAATATTATCAACCAAGGGCAGGCTACTCTCCCTTTGAAAGCTCGTCGCAAAGCAAAGAACTCTACACACGAGTATACTGTCCACGCAGCCACCATGGATAAGAACAAAGGATTACTGACATAATCATAAAATGGATAAACTGTAGTCTGCGGATACGCAAAGACGAAGAAACTTACGAGTAAGCCGGCTCCTAAAAACAGGACTATGAAGCCCACGATCGAATAAATTTTGTCATCAGACGCCTTTGATAGATTTATCCAGCAGAAGAATCGCAGGACGATGCCGATGACGAAGACAAACGGTATAAAACCAAAGTTTATGAGCGAAACTTGCGGATCTGCGATGAGATAAAACAACATCACGGAAAGGCTCACTGTGGTGGCTGTTGAGGCGAAAAATCCTGAAGCCCTAAGAAGATTTGCCGCTTCCATTATCAGGTACCTGAGCCGGCGGGCCCGTACGATAAGTTTCGCTCCCTATAAGTTTTAATACATCACCTTGGAATTTATACGGATCGCGTATCCCACGGAGTACTATGACCTCTTTGGCGCTGGTCTCCAAAGTCAGGATTATCTTGCCTATGCCAAGAAGTCTGTCCACGATGCTGAGGTCTACTGTGACATCTCCTACCTTTGCCGGAAGTATTATATTCAAGTCTTTTGAAATGACACCGCGCTTGAATATCACCCTGTTTGTAGTCACGATGTAATCTATGAAATAAACGTCAAGCTCCGCATAGAGCATGTAGAAAAACCCTATCACCATAAATATCGTCGGAAGAACAGGCAGCGTACCTACGATACTTGGAAGCGGAGATATTATGCTCATATAAGTCAATACACTCTGAAATGTAAAGTTGGCGCTAGTATAGAATATTTCAGATATGAGGAATATCGCTACTGAAAGGATTATGAGAACAATACCGATCCAGAACTTGTGTATCCCTACGATAGAAGGTTTTCTAGAACTTATTACTTTCTCGTTAGGCATCAAAAACGATTCGCTCATACTAATTTGATACGACTAGCTGATTTAAGTTTGCTCATGACAGCTTTAAAGTATTAATAACGTTTGGTCTATATAACTACTTCATATCATTATAGTACGGGCCAATAGTCCCGAAGATACTTCGTCGGGAAATTTACGCAAAATTAGGCATCTTTTAGTTCGGACTGATAAAGGAAACTCCATTAGTCGATGCGCCGCCCACGGCGTGGAGATGGCAAAGTATTGTTTTATAGACACTCACAGGAATTTCGATGTATTTTTGAGTCGAGGCTTGAAGTACTTTTAAGTGAAGTCGAAATACTCGCTATATCCTCATAACTATAAATAAAGACTCATTTTTAAGAAGATATTATATGCCTGATGCCCTCTTGTTTTCAAAGAACGTTCGAATCGATTGAGAAATCTTGAGATGAGCAGATCGGCGTACGATTCTTACGATAAAGAGACTAAGCATAGAAGCCGAGCCATGCAGATGCATTTACAAGGAAAAGAAAACATATTGAAATATAAAACTGTCTTAGAGCCATCTAAAGAGACCAAAAAACGTCAGTTGAGTTGTCAGTTATACA